>JAKEEH010000236.1 GCA_022616725.1 Limisphaerales bacterium
AACCTTGCAACCGGAACCAAAACTGATATGAAACCAACACCTCAGGGGTGGGTGATTTTCACCCGCGAAAAGGTGGGTGATTTTGAAGTGCAAAATGACACTTACTATGGCCACATCCGCGCTTCTGCCAGTCAGCCATCGATTTCATATGTTATTGTCGGTGGCCGCTCCGACTGCCAGAAGGTCCCCAATTTACTCTGTCAGACCATTGGTTCCGTGCCGCGGTCCTTACGCCGGTGGCTCCAACGACTGCATTGGACGATTCCTTCATCGCTGGTTTAGCCTTCACCTGTTTTAGAGAGGTTCGGCATCCACACTTCCCACGCACCGGACTACGCGTGGCTGGTCTCACGACGCTGCAACCTTCACTTTATGCTACGGCCCGGAACCTTGCTTGCCCCGCTCCGGACGGGACTTTTACTGCCGAGCTTGCATGCTGCCGGGTCACCCCAACTGCACGTCAGCTATGACTACACGAGCTCTCGTCTTGCCCGTGACCGGACTTTCACCGGCTGGCCTGACAGCCTTATGGGCTGCACCCAAAACTGACCAGAACTGACCGAAAATGCCGGGGGCCACTGTACAACATAGAAGAATGGGCGGGCGGGGCGCGACCATCTCGGGTCGCCCCAGCCGGCGTCCCGCCGGCTGTCGTTCGGTGCCCCTACGGACGAGATGACGCAAAAATTGATACAAGACTGGTACAAGACTGGTACAAAGACAAAAAGGGGGTTCAATTTCCTATCCGTGCCAATTCACGCAATCCGTGGTGTCCCCGGCAGCTTTAACCCAGCATGCTTCAACGGTTCAACGATTTACGATTCAACGATTCAATTCAACAATTCAAAAAATGAGACTTTTGAGACCGGGACTCGCCTCGATTCACCGCTTTTACGCACAAATCCGTACACTTTTTTGAGACTAGTCTCATTTTCTGCCTCAAAATTACGCACACATGATAAAATGGATTATTTGACACAAAAATCGAACGAAACCGATCGCCTACCGGTCCACGGAAGCATTGAAACACCGATCCACCGATTCACCGATTCAACGATTCAACGGTCCCCACCAGGCTTTGCCTTCCCGCAGCCGGTTCGCGTAACTTGACTGCCGTGGCGGATCGTTCATTGCCCATTTGGAACATTGAGCCGGAGATTGTCGGACGGCTGAGGGGCGGCTCGCGCCTGGTCTTAGTCGCGCCCACCGGCTCGGGGAAGACGACGCAAGTGCCGCAGATGTTATTTGATGCTGGGCGGGCGGGGGAGAAACGCATTGTCATTTTGCAGCCGCGGCGGGTGGCGGCCCGGACCGTGGCTATGCGGGTGGCATATGAGCGCGGGGTGAAGCTGGGTCAGGAGGTTGGTTATCAGGTGCGGTTTGACGATCAGACGACGCTCGGCACCCGGATTTGTTTCGTCACCGAAGGAATCCTGCTGCGGTGGCTTCAGGACGATCCAACGCTGGGAGACGTAAGCATTGTATTGTTCGATGAATTCCACGAACGCAACCTGCTCAGCGACGTTGCGCTCGCGTTGGCCAAGCAATTGCAGCGCATAACTAGACCCGACCTCAAGTTGGTGGTCATGTCCGCGACGCTCGAAGCTGAGCCGGTCGCGAAGTATCTCGACCGCTGCCCAATCCTGGTCTCGGAAGGGCAAATGTTCCCGGTCGAGACAAATTATATTGACTACCGCGATGAACGCCCGGTGACGGAGCAGGCTGCCGACGCGGTGGAGCGCATCGTGAACGCAGGCGAACCCGGCGACGTGCTTGTGTTCATGCCGGGAATGGGCGAGATCAACGCCACAATCGGCGCCATCGGGGCGGCGCACCTGCACGAGCGCGTGGCGCTGATCCCGCTGCATGGCGAACTGTCCCCGGAAGACCAGGATAGGGCCTTTACCGCGAATGTGCTGCGAAAGGTGATTATCTCCACCAACGTCGCCGAGACCTCGGTCACAATTGATGGCGTGCGGCACGTGGTGGACAGCGGACAGGCCCGGATCGCGCGTTACGATGCCGAGAGGGGGATCAGCACATTGTTCATCGAGCCAATCAGCCGCGCCTCTGCCGAGCAACGGAAAGGACGCGCAGGGCGGACCGCGCCGGGGACGTGTTACCGGCTGTGGACCGAGAGCGGCCATCTCAACCGGCCAGAGCGCAATACGCCAGAGATCCAGCGGGCCGACCTGGCCGAAGTAGTTTTGCTGCTGCACTCGCTGCACATCCGGAAGGCGGCAGAGTTCGATTGGCTGGACAAGCCGGATCCGGCGGCTGTGGAACGAGCCGAAAAACTTCTCTTTCTGCTCGGAGCGCTCGAGGAAAGCTCGGGCGAGTTGACGCCCGTGGGCCGGCACATGTTGCGACTGCCGATGCACCCGCGTTACTCGCGGATGCTGGTTGAAGCCGCGGAACGAGATTGCGTCCCCGCCGCAGCACTATGTGCGGCGCTGGTTAGCGGTCGCGACCTGCTGGTCAAGCTGGGACGCGATGACAAACACATTTCCGAAGCCCGCGAACTATTCGAAGGCAGCGCAGTATCGGATTTCTACACCCTGATGCGGGCGTACCAATTCGCAAAACAGAATGGATTCAGTGTCGAACGCTGCCGCCGCTACGGGATTCACGCACAAACAGCGCGACAGGTCGAACAGACATTCGACCAAATCATGCAGCTCACGCAACGTCAGGCATTTTTTGCGCGCGAGCAATCGAAGCAGAGGTCAACACCCACCACCGCCGAAGACCCATTGCCCCGCTGCATCATGGCAGGCTTCATCGATCAGCTTTGTGTGCGGCGCGACCAGGGGACTCTCGAATGCGAAATGACCGAGGGCCGGCAGGGGACGTTGATGCGCGAAAGCGTCGTGCAGAACGCGCCTCTGTTCGTGGCCGCGTCGATCCGCGAGGTCTCCGGACGCAGCTCGGGAAACGTGACGCTGCTCGGCCTGGCGACGGCCGTGAAACGCGAATGGATTGAAGAAATGTTTCCGCAGCACGTCCGGGCGCAAGTTGAGCATCTGTTTGACCGTACCCACAAACGGGTCGCAGCGGTGAAGTTGGTGCGGTTCCGGGACCTGGTAATTCACCACGAGCACCAGCGCGACGTCGAGGCTGAAGCCGCCGGCCGGGCCCTCGCCGAGGCGTATGGCAAGGGGTTGTTCGAGTTGCCGCAACTTACGCATGAGTTGAAGCAATTCATCGCGCGGGTAAACGTTGTGTGCGCGGCGTTGCCCGCGCTCGAGTTTCCGGCGTTTGATCGCGCGGCGCTCGTGGCCGTGCTGGGCAAAGCGTTTTCGGGGATGACCCTGGTCAAGGAAGCGCAAGCGGCGCCTTTGGGCGAGGCGATTCGCGGACACCTCGCGCCGGAACAGCAGCAGTGGCTCGACGAATTGGCGCCGACGACGATTCGTTGGGGAGGTGGCAAGGCCATCAAATTGACGTATCCCGATCAAGCGAAAGACGAGGATGAGGTAGTCAATCCGCCGGAGATGCAGGTGAAACTTCATGAAGTATTGGCGCAGCGCGAGCACCCGATGATTTGCGAGGGCAAACTGCCGGTGAAAATCTGGCTGAGCGCCCCGGACGGCAAAAGGTTGGAAGCCACCTGCAATTGGCCGGCATTCAAGGCGAACAGCTATTCGAAACTTAAGCCAATGTTGGCGAAAAAATATCCGGGGTTTATGTGGCTGTGACATGTCCAGAGGGAAAAATGGCGCCACAAAGTTGCAGTTTGACTCATAACGCGATAGGCTTGGCGGGATGCAGAAATGGGATAAACCGCCGGTCGATCCAGAACTGCGACGGCGGATCGAAGATTTGATCCAGTATAAAGGAAGCGGACAGAACCCGGACCTTGTCGCTGACATCATTGAGAACGCTTTGAAGTTGCTTACGGATGTCGAGGCGCGCGGAGACGTGCGGGTGATTCAAACGGCGATTCGTGAGCTGCGCTATGCCTTCAAACTCTTTGCGCCCCACGCGCACGTGCGCAAAGTTACGATGTTCGGTTCCGCGCGCACGTTGCCGACGAAGGTGGAATACCAGCACGCCGTTGAATTTGCGCGCAGAATTGCGGCGGAAGGCTGGATGGTAATTACCGGGGCGGGCCCGGGAATCATGCAGGCTGGCCACGAAGGGGCGGGCCTTGAAAACAGTTTTGGCGCCAACATCCGGCTGCCATGGGAACAAAGCGCAAATCCCATCATTCAAAAAGACAAGAAACTCATCACCTTCAAATACTTTTTCACCCGCAAGCTGACCTTCCTCCGGCACTCGGACGCCATAGCGCTGTTTCCGGGCGGTTTCGGCACCCTGGATGAAGGGTACGAGGCGCTGACACTGATGCAGACGGGCAAGAGCCGGATGATGCCGCTGGTATTGATGGATCGTCCGGGCGGAGCTTACTGGAAAACGTGGGACAAACACATTCGCGAACACTTGCTGCGAAACGGGTTTATCGCTGCGGACGATCTCGATCTATACAAAGTGACAGACAATATTGAAGACGCGGTACGGCTCATTACGCGGTTTTATCGCAATTACCATTCGATGCGCTTCGTCCATGAATTGCTCGTGATTCGCTTGAAGCACCCTCCTTCCGTGTCAGCGATTGAGGGTTTGAACCAGGATTTCAGGGACATCATTGCCGGCGAGCCGGTGCAAATCATCGAACCGACGCCCGAAGAGCGCGAAGACAACGCATACCTGGATTTGCCTCGAATCGCCTTCGGATTCAACCGGCGCGACTACGGCCGGCTGCGCCAGCTCATCGACGTGCTGAACAGTTTCTGAACGAGCCCGCCTCTCCAACAAACTGTCATCGATTCGGGGCGGGAAGAACGGGCTTTGGAAACCCGTTCACGATTTTGTAACTTTCCTGTCACCATCGCCAATGATACATTGGGTTGCTTGTCGAGCCCCACGAATAACGGTGTTTTGACCAATCCCGAACATTTTTTGAATCGGGAGTTGAGCTGGTTGGAGTTTAACCAGCGGGTGCTGGGCGAGGCGCAGGACCCGAAGAATCCATTGCTGGAACGGGTCAAGTTTTTTGCCATTACCAACTCGAATCTCGATGAGTTTTTCGAAGTCCGCGTCGCCGGGTTGAAGCAGCAGATTGAAAGCGAGGTGGTGGAGCGTAGCGTGGACGGTTTGACAGCCTCCGAGATGTTACGGGCGGTGACGCAGCGCGTGCGTTCGATGGTCGAGGAGCAGTATCGGTGCTGGCGCGAGGAATTGCGGCCTGCGCTGGCGAAGCACGGGATCCGTTTCCTCAGTGTGGCTGAACTCTCGCCATCAGACGTCAAGTGGCTGGAGGGTTTTTATCGAGCGGAAATCCGGCCGGTCTTGACGCCCCTTGCCATCGACCCTGCCCACCCCTTCCCCCAATTGTTGAACAAATCGCTTAACCTGATCGTGCGGGTCGAGGTCAAGACGGGGGCGGAAAGCATCAAGCACCTGGCGGTCGTGCAAGCGCCTCGAGTTCTGCCACGGCTGGTGAAATTACCACGCAAAGACGGCCGGCAGGACTATGTCTTTTTAGCCCACCTGATCGGGCATTTTCTCGGCGATCTGTTTGCTGGAACAAAAATTATCGGTTACTGGCAGTTCCGCGTTACGCGAAACAGCGAGCTTTACATCGAGGAAGAGGAATCGGGCAATCTGTTGAAGGCGGTCGAAGCGGAATTGCATAACCGGCGCAAGGGAGACGCCGTGAGGCTCGAGATCGAGCGGGATTGCCCGGCGGCGATCCGGAAGGCGCTGCTGGGAACATTGTGTTTGACTGAAGAGGACCTCTACGCGGTCGATGGCCCATTGAATCCCACGCGCCTGATGGCTATTTGCGAAGGAGACCATTCGCCAGAGCTGCGCGATCCGCCTTTCGTGGCCCGCCCGACGGCGTCGCCGGGTGACGCGGGCGATATTTTTGCGGCGATTCGCGAGCGGGACATGCTGCTGCATCACCCCTATGAGAGTTTCGACACAGTGGTTCAATTTCTCGAAGCGGCCGCGGAGGACCCGCGGGTGCTGGCCATCAAGCAAACACTCTACCGCACCGGCGGCGATCCGCGGATCCTGGGCGCGCTGATGAACGCGGCCACGCGCGGCAAACAAGTCACGGCGGTGGTTGAACTGCGCGCTCGCTTCGATGAGGCCAGCAACATCCAGTGGGCGCGGCAGCTTGAGGAGGCCGGCGTGCACGTGGTGTACGGGCTGGTTGGGTATAAGATCCACGCCAAAATGTGCCTGGTGGTGCGCCGGGAGGAGAGCCGGCTGCGGCGATACGTCCACCTGGCCACAGGCAATTACAACCCGCAGACCGCGCGCCTGTACACCGATCTCAGTTTCTTTACCTGCCAGACCGATTTCGGTGAAGACGTGACGAATTTGTTCAATTTGCTGACCGGGATCTGCCAGTTTCAGGGCACGCGCAAACTCATGGTGGCGCCGTTCGAAATGCATTCAAAACTGCTCGACCTGATCGAGCGGGAGGCCGAACACGCGCGCAAGGGAGTTTCTTCGGGAATCACCGCGCGAATGAATTCGCTGGTGGACGAACGGATTATCGAGGCCCTTTACCGCGCTTCGGAAGCAGGCGTGAAGATCGACCTTCTGGTTCGGGGCATTTGCTGCCTGCGTCCCGCGGTCGAAGGCCTGAGTTCGAACATTTCCGTCCGCAGCGTCGTCGATCGGTTTCTGGAACACAGCCGCGTTTGGCGTTTTGAGAACGGCTTGCGGCCGGAAATTCTTGTCAGCAGCGCGGATTGGATGCCGCGAAATTTCTTTCGACGCATTGAGATCGCATTTCCTGTGAGTGATGGCCGGCTGGCCGACCGTATTACGTCGGAAATTCTGGCTGGTTCGTTCGCTGATAATGTCAAGGCGCACCTGTTGCAGCCGGATGGACGCTACATTCGCGCGCGCCCAGAGGAGGGCGAGGCCGAATGGCGGAGCCAAGCGGAGTTTATCGCTCTGGCGACGGGTGAAAAGCGGCGGCCTGAACCACGGCGCATCAAAAGAAAGTACGCCGAAATGCGTTTGGCGCCCCGACCGGCAACGCTGGGAAAGCTCAAGAGTTGAGAGTTATTAGTTGAGTGAAGATCTCTCAACTCTCAATTATTCTATTCGTTGACTACCCACCGCCCAGGAATCTATTCGCGGATGCTAATATAAATGCATTAGAGTGGCGAGATGAGTTACGTGACCGTCGAAGTCGAAATTGATTATGGGCGGAAAACGTCATCTGGACGGATGCTTACCCGGCGGCTTTTTGCCAGGAAGAATTCGTGGCAACTCGTGAGGTTCGATCGCGGCGTCAGCCGCGTTACTACTTAGCCGCATGTCCCGCAAACTGGAACAGGAACATCATCCGATGGCGATTCGGGATCGCTTGCTGGAGCGGCGTCGGCCGCGGTATCTGGGCGATGCGGTGCTGGGCGGGATTGACGGATGTGTGACGACGTTTGCCGTCGTCGCTGGCGCGGTTGGCGGAGGACTTTCCACGGGGGTGGTGGTGATTCTTGGGTTCGCGAATCTGCTCGCCGACGGGTTCAGCATGGGGGTCAGCAATTATCTGGGGACCAAAAGCGAGCAGCAGGAGATGGACGAGATTCGGCGCAATGAACGCCTTCACATCGAACAGGTGCCGCACGGCGAGCGGGAAGAAATCCGGCAGATCTTCGCCAGCAAAGGCTTCGAAGGCGAAATCCTGGACAAGATCGTCGAAGTCATCACGAGCAATCATGAATTATGGTTGGAAACAATGCTACGCGAGGAGCATGGTTTTGGATCGGGCGCGCGCAAGGCGACGGCGGCAGGGCTCGCCACGTTCTTGTCTTTTCTGTTCGTTGGCTTGATTCCCCTGTTGCCGTTCCTCGTTCCGGGCCTGGCCGTGTCGCAGCGATTTCTGTTCAGCGCGGTGATCACTGCGATTGCGTTTGCGGCCGTTGGAGTTGTCAAAGGGTATGTCGTCAAGCAATCCATTGTTCGGTCCGGGATGGAGACGCTCATCATCGGCAGCGTGGCTGCGTCGCTGGCTTACCTGGTCGGTTGGTGGTTGCGGCACACCTTCGGAGTGGCGGCTTGATTACGACGCAATTTCGCGCACGATCGCCGCGTTGTGCGCCACCTGGTCGCTCAACTGTTGAAACATGCCGACGATGACCGCATCCGTCGGTTTGATGTTCTGAAACGCAGTCTTAAAGGCATCCTTGATCTGTCCAGGATTTTCTACTTTGCGTCCGGCGGCGAGCACTTTATACGCGAGGCACGGTTTGCGAGTGGCTTTGATGGCTTTATACATGCGCGGCGGATCGCTTTCGAGGTAGATCTCGCCGAGCGGCGCCTCCCCGGAGAGGAGTTTCCGGAGTTCGTCGCGCGGCCGCGTCAAATAGTAGAGACAGCACATGTAATAATCGACCGGCCAGTTCTTTTCCTCGGCCAATTCGATCAGAACCGGGTTGTGCGCGGAAAGCCCGACGAGAACGCCCGTGTCGCGAATGCGCTTGAGCAGTGTCAGCAGCACGTCGGTTTGCCTTTCTCGATGTAGCCGGTCGCCCAGGGCGCCATGCGGCGCGATGCCGATCGGTTTGCGCCTGGCGGCTTCCTCGATCAAATGCGGCTTCTGGTCCCAGTCGGGTTTGCCGAGGGAGAGCCAGTGCATTTTGCCGCCGGCGGCGCGGTAGGCGTCCAGATCGGACAAGGTGCGTTCGGCGTAGCTGTTCTGCCAGGTGTTGATGCCGTTGGCTTCCGCGTGCTTGAGGAGTTCCAGCACGCGCTCGGGCGTGTGCCACGCGACCATGTACTGGCTGAGGATGCGATTGAAATGGGAATGCCCGTAGATCGGGTTCCCGCCAATGATGAGACGCGTGACCTGATGCGGTCCCAGCTTAACCGTTGGCAACAGCGGCTGCGGCTTTGCCTCGGCGGCTGAAACGGGGTTCAGCTTGCCGATTACCGTAGCCCCTGTGGCGACAGTCGCGGCTTGCTGGAGAAAGTGCCTGCGCGTCCGGGAAGTTCGAGAGCGGCTTGACATGCGACAAGCCTAACCCGCGGCGCCGCTGGCGCAAGCAGATGTACATAGGAGTCACGAATTCTGAACAGACAGTGTCGAGAATTAGCGCTGTCTGGGCCTGGCTCCTACAGTTTGCGTAGCGCGGATTCAATACACCTCATCGTGCGAACCAGCAGCTTCCAGAAGTATTGCCTCAGATGATTTATATTTGACGAACTGGAAAACAATTCTCAAGTCGTATCCAGCCGAGCAAGCCCGGGAACCAGCCAACTTCCCCTTCAACTTGTGGGTTTGGAGCCTGGGATCAAACGCGTCCTCGCGGAGAAGCTCCAACGCGAGCCGAAGATCTTCTGCAACCTCAGGATTCTTTCGAGTCAGCCGCTTGGCCGAACGCACAAACGCGCCCGTCGGCAGGAGCAACCGCTTCACGCTTGAGTTTTACGAACGATTTCCTCCGGGGAAGCCGACCGGCAACGGCCATTCTTGAACTCCTGCCGGGCTTCTTTCACCGTTTGGATCAGTTCAACCCGGCGCTGATCTCGCGTCCGCCGCTGGAGAATTGCGACCAGGCTCTCCTGTTCCTCCAACGTCAACTCGTCCGCCCATTCGAGAACTTGGCCAAAGGTTTTCATTGGCTTCATTCTACGCCCTGTCGCGCCACTTGCGCAAGCACCTGCAAAAAAGAGAAAATCCAAATCCCGATTTCGGTCCCCAGAGTGTCACCCCTCTGGTCCAAGTAATCGACGGCTTTCTCGATTCTCTCATCTTGAATTCAGGCAACCATTCGCAGTCTTCACTTTGCGCCAATCGGCCGTCAATTCCGCGCTCACGCACGTCAATTTCGTGGCAGGTCGTATCGCTGATGGATCCGGCCGCCCGATCACCCAGGTGGTTTCTACCCTTCGTACTCGCGCTTGGTAACTATACCGGGTTGCGGCACCGGGTATTTGCCATCTTTGTTGGGCTTGAGCGGCGGAGAGGATTCGGCGGTCAGCTTATCGAGTCCCGGGGCGAATTCGTGGTCGCAGTTGAGCATGTCTTCATAGGTGATTTCCTGACCGGTATGGGCAGCCATGCGGCCCATGGATGTGACGAGGCTGGCTTCGACGCCGCGTTTGACCTCGTTATAGGGCTTGTCATTACGAATCGCCGAGATCAGGTCGTCCCACTCAAGCTGGTAGGGGTTGGCTTCGGGCTGCTTGGCGCTCCAGATCAGGGCTTCGCTCTTGATATTATGAGCCTTGAACGTGCGACACTTGCCGGGAGTATGGCCGGACGTAGAGACAATGCCGCGCCCTTTCGAACCGTGGACGTGGCTGGACATATCGTCTTTGCAGCCGTTCATAATGCGATAAGCGCGCATATTGATGATTTCGCCAATTTCCCCGTTTTGGATGCGATCAAAGAGCTGCTGGCGCGCGCGGCAATGCCGCACCATGAGGCCGTAGATTCACGGCGTGAGGTGGATCGGGAGATTGAGTGGGTTAGATCGCTGGATGACGGGGTGATTTGTTGACTCATAATGCTATATCTGGCAGACGATGCCTGAATCTTTCAAATTCAGCCATAAAGTTCACCCGGGGCTGGGTGCGGCGGTTAAGGAAGCGTCGATGATACGGCCGGCAGTCCTGCCGGCGGATTCAGTAGCCGGGACCTCAATCCAGTTCAGCGCGAGTTGACGCCGAAACCATGTCAACTGGCGTTTTGCGAACTGGCGGGTGCGGAGTTTCACGAGTTCGATTGTTTCCTCCAGCCCGCGCCGCCCCTGTATGTGCTCGACGACCTGTCGATATCCGAGCGCCTGTAGTGCCGTTGGGTTAGCAGCCAGACCCGAGTCGAGCAGACACCTGGTCTCTTTCACAAGTCCCTGCTTAAAGATGAGATCCACCCGTCGATTGATCCTCTCGCGCAGGTCGGTCACTTCACGGCGAAGCCCAAACGCGTGCGGGAGCGGTCGTAACTGCCACGGCGATTTTTGTTCTGCAAACGGCCGGCCGGTCAATCGGATGACCTCGATCGCGCGAATCACTCGACGGCGATTCTTTCGGTCAATGTTTTGGTAAGTTACGGGGTCGCGCCGTCGAAGTTCATCAAGCAAGGCTTGAATTGAACAGCGTTCAAGTTGCTCCCGCAGCGCCGGATCGGCGGGCGGCGCTCGGCCAATCCCCTGGAAAAATGCCCGGAAATATAAGCCCGTCCCTCCGCAGAGAATGGCGACCCGGTTCCGTTCATAAATCTCTCTGACTGTGTTGTGCGCCCGTTCGGAGAATTGGGCAGCGTTGAAAGGTTGGGACACTTCGACAACATCAATGAGATGGTGGGGCACGCGAGTGCGCTCGGCGGGTCCAGGTTTGGCCGTCCCGATGTCCATGCCGCGATAGACCTGCATCGAGTCAACAGAAATGATTTCGCCGTCCACGCGTTCGGCCAGGAGCAGCGCCACTTCGGATTTCCCGGAGGCGGTCGGTCCGGCAATCGTGATCAGGCGCGGGAAATCGTGGCCCGTGGGAGCGGTTGCCATGGTGTTTCTCAGGCCGCCTTCGCAACCAGCTTTGGCAATCGGAACCAAAGGACCAGTCCCGCGACAAAGATCAGGATGCTGGTGAGATGGCCTGGAGTTGCCCAGCCGCCCAGATAGTGGTGCGGGTAATCGCCGCGAAAGAACTCCACGATAAATCGGCAAATCGCGTAACCAATCAGGTAGCTGGCAAACACTTCGCCGTCGAACCGTTTGCGGCGATAAAGCCATTCCAGTATTCCCCAAAGCACGGCGCTCAGGAGCGCGTCGTAAATCTGCGCAGGATGAACCGGCGCGCCGCCCGTGTCGTGCGCACTGGGAAAGCGAATCGCCCACGGCAAATCACACGCCTTGCCATAGCAACAGCCGTTCATCAGGCACCCGATTCTTCCGAGCACGTAACCGACCGGGATGCTGGGCGCAATCGCATCGCCAAATTTCCAAATCGGAAGGTTTCTCCAGCGCAGATAAAAAATTGTTGCGACCGCCGCGCCGATAAACCCGCCATAATAGACCAGCCCGCCGTGCTGGATCATGAAAATCTCGGTCCACGGCTTGCCGGCGAACTCTTCCGGCCAGTATTGAATTACGTGCCATGCGCGCGCACCGACGATTGTTCCGATGATCATCCACGGACCCGCGTCCATAATTCGCTCCGGAGCAATTCCGTAGCGCGTGGCGCGGCGACTGGCGATCCACAGACCGATGAGGAATCCGAGCGCTACCAGGACGCCGTACCAATGAATCGTCAGCGGCCCCAATTTGAAAGCAATCTTGTCCACCTGGGCAGCAGGTTACGGGAGCGCGCTTTGGAGTGACAAGGAGTCAGTTACGCCCGCCGTTACGGAAGGATGCGAAGCCGGTAAAACCGGCCCGTTGCGGGCAGCCCGGGTGGCGTTAGCGAACCGTCATCGCGACGCCAGAAGTTCGTGATGATGCCGTTATTGCCGCGAGGACCAACTACCATCGGCGCCCCGCCGACTGCGAATGGCTGCCATAGAGGCGGCGAGAGCGTGTCCGAATACTCCAGATGGAAGGTCATGAAGTCGAATGCCTCCCATCCCAGGTCACATGGCTCGGCAATCCGTTGGTAATAAAAAGGCGGATCGCCACTGGATCCAGAGCATACTGCATGGCTTTGATGCAGTACGTCACTGGCGGGGCATCCCGCAGGACCACAGCGACGTGCCAATTGCCGGGCGCGAGAGGGACCGGTTGGTTCGTCGCCGTGACGGTGATCACCTCGTTGCCTGTCGCGGGTTGCTCGCTTGAATAATCGAAGTTAATCGGTCCCGGAATTGGAAATTGGCTCAAATACAGATCCACGTCTCCTGTCGCGTCCAGTGTCAGGAAGTCCGCGCGCATAGAATTGCTCGCAATCGTGAACGTGTAGAAATGCGAGTCGTCCGGTTGATCGAAGGTGTTTGTCAGGCATACGCCGTTGGCCAAAGCTCTGGATCCGAATGCCAGAATACATAACTCATAGGTCACTGGGGCCGCCGTCACGTTTGTCATCGCAATGTAATACGTCGTGGCCGGAACCAGTGGCGGAGATGATGCCCCGGAGAGGACGATAAGTTCGGGCGTAGTTCCGGGCCTCGTGCCGGCAGCGACAAAGTTGGTTGTACTGGGAGGTGGATATATTGGACCCGCCGTAATATACATGTCCCCGTTGCCCGTCAGATTGGTCGCAAGAAAGAAGGCGCGCCGCACGTTCGGCCCCATTGTGTATGAGTAATAATGCGTCTCTTGAGGCGGCACCGTTACGCTGTTAGTTGTGCAGGCATACGGCGTTAGATCGACGTATTGCACCCCAGGGATTTCGCGCGCGCAAAAGGTATAAGTCACGGGCTCGCTTGTGAGATTGTAAACGCCAATGTACCAGCGGCCGGGAATGGTCGTGACCATGAACTCCGGCGCCAGGACCTCGTCCGTCGTCCCCGGCTGAGCGCCCCGCTGAAAAAAGCTTTGCGGCGTTGGCAAAGGCAGCCCCCGCCGGATCACCATATCGAGGTTGCCGCCAAGGCCGGTCAACTCGAAAATAACCTGGACGGCATTGGAGGACGCATCGAATTGATAATAGGTCAGCAAGTTTGTAGCCGCGATGTTCGTGGTGATGCACTGCCCGTTTGTGAGCCCCACGATCGTGGAAAGATTGTTCGTGTTCTCCTGGTCAAAGGCTACGCACAGCGTGAAGGCGTTTGTCTGTGTTGGGTCTTCATTGCGGACTGCAAGGTAATAATTCAGACCCGGACGCAACAGCGGCGCCGTGCCGGTGTTCAGAACGAGAATTCCCGTCGGCGCCGGTGGCGTTTCATCTTCGTCCGGCGGTACCGACCCGATTGCTGGAGCTGTGCCGCGCGCCGACAGGATCATGTTATTCCCGTTGCTGCTGGTGAGCGTATTTGTGGCAAACGCCGCGACAACGGGTGCCCGAACGGCAAATCGCATTACGTTGCCCCCCTCTGCAATGCCCGTTATACATTGGCTATTGGTCAGCAAAGTGACCGGTGGGTTCGTATTCACCAGCTCAAATTCAAGCTGCCAACTCAGAAGTTCCCCCGTCGGCGCGCCGACGCGATTATCCCAAATCTCCAGCCGCCATGTGCCCAGCGCATCTTCGCCCCGCATTTGCCGCAACGGTTCCTCCGGAAAAAAGTAGTTGCAGTTGTTGTCGCCGGTCCCGGTGGCGTTTGTAGGGCACGGGCTGTTTGTAAATGGTGGTGTGCCGAATTTGATCGGCGTGAACGTCAGGTTCGTGTTATCGGTGAAAACGGTATAGAGGTAATTGGTGCCAGGCCCAAAGCCCGAACCATAGCCCGCTCG
>JAKEEH010000237.1 GCA_022616725.1 Limisphaerales bacterium
AAGCCAAGCAAATCCGTTGTGACGATCCCGCTAAACCCGCCATCGCTCGGCGCTACGAAATCCAGATCACCCGCGTAACAACTGTAATCCGCCCGGAAATCGAAATCCGTGCATGCTCCAACGGCGATGGTGTCCGGGTGGCTGGCTGGATAGTCGAGTTCGACAAAGATGGGCGCCAGCGGGTCGCCGTCGATGCTGAATTCTCGAACGCCGTCGAGGAGAAAGTCCAACCTGTCGAAATAAAAGTTGTCGTCGAATTCTGCCGATACCCAGGCGCTGAACACCAGTGAGCCCGTCCTCGCATAGAAGCGGCTCGTACGCAAACCGCTGGTTTGGTTGTCGGAGATGTCGCCCGAGCGTATAGCGCGAGCGTTCTGGCCACTCCAGCCCGTCAGCGCGTGATTGTTGCCGACGCCATCCTGGACACTGAACCAGGGAGCATTCCCAAAGGTGGAAAAACCATTGGGGAGCAGCGGGCTTTCAAAGCTTTGAATCGCCTTATCCGGGAAGACAATGCCATCGAGCCATACGGTATCCTCGCCTTCTGAGATGCTCTCGTCCTTCACAAAAACCCATTCATAGGTGTGCAACCCGGCGCCAATGTCGGAGAGCTCGACAGTATGCCAGAGACTAGCCTCGTTGCCGGAAGCAACGAAGATGGGACAGCCGTTGCCGTTCCGGCCGTTTGTCGCTGCCCAGGCGAATGCCGCATCGGTGACCGCGCTCTGCGGAAAGCCAAGACTAATGCTGATGATGTCAGCGCCCCGCCACCGAGAAACGCCATCGCTGCCGCGACCCGCAGCGTAATAGACCGCCTGGGCGGCCTCACTTAGACTCACGCCCACCATCCGGATCGGCAAGAGGCGGCAGCTAAAGCCCGATCCGGCGACGCCCAAGCCGTTATCCGCAACCGCCACGGCAACGCCCGCCACGGCAGTGCCGTGCGTGTCGTCAAAAAAGACCGGGTTCGGATCGTTATCGATGTCAAAAAAATCCCAGCCGCGAATGTCATCAACATAGCCGTTGCCATCGTCGTCGATGTTGTTGAGGACTTCGCCGGGATTGCGGAATATGTTTGGGCTCAGGTCCGGGTGATCGAGTTCGACCCCATCGTCGAGGATTGCGATCACAATGTTTGTACTGCCCCGGCTGGTGTCCCAGGCCTCGGACGCGTCGATATCGGCGTCATTGCGCTGCGGACTGACGCCCAGGTTGCGCAAGTGCCACTGTTGCGAGAAAAGCGGATCATTTGGGACGAAGTGCTTGACCATCTGGGGGATCATATCAGGCTCGGCCCATTCGATTTGCGGCTGGCGAGCGCGCCGGCTGACCTCCTGGAAGATTTCTTCCGCGGTCGCTGCGGGCAGATCAATGATGAATTGGTCCGTGGTCCCCGCCAACTGCCGGAAACTCGCGCCAGCAAGGCTGCCCGACGACTCAGCACCCGGTTTTAACTTTACGACGACACCCTGCGCCAAGACCAGCCGCCGCCCGGTTTTAGGGTCCATGAAAACGGGATTGGCTGACACAACGCCGCGGATTTTTCGCGCAGTCGCCAGCGCGGCCGAGCGTAGCTGAGGATTGTCCACTTGAGCCCGGCGCTGTGCGGCTGAACCGGACAAGATGACACGACCATGACGCACGCGGCTTTCGACCGCGTAACCCTCGAAGGGACCCCCGAGACCGGTCAGTTCCTGAATCGCACTTCCAGTTGGCCCGGCGCTGCTCAATGTGACCGAAATCAGTCCGGCAAGACGCTTCAACGCTCGCGGCCCGGTGGAGGACGGGTAGGAATCGCCCGCATCAAAACTGAACGCAACCTGTTGGGCAATTTCCGGGCCGCCTCGATAGCGAGTTACCCTGGCGTTGTCCGAGCGCTTTTTCAGACTGGCTTGCGCGTCCGCCGCCGCGCTGGTGACTGCCACAACAAGCATCGAGCCAAAAATAATTAGGGTACGTCGGCGCATATGAATGATCGCTGTCTCGTCGAGAACTATAGACTACTTGACCCGAAATACAAGGAAATCCGCACGATCGAGTCTCACTGCGCCCTATTGCGGCCACTCACGTTTCGAGTGAGGGCACGCTGCGGGTAGTTGCGGCACTCTCATTAAATCGGGTATGGTTCTAACCGTGATAAGATTCGGCCTGGCGTTGGTGTTCGTCACCCTGCTCGGAACCCATTCCCCAGCAGCAGAGCCGGCCATTGGGGCGCAGGTGCGGGCCGTTTTCGAGGAGAAGTGCTTTTCCTGCCATGGTCCTGAGAAACAGAAGGGCGGGCTCCGCCTCGATAGCCGGGAAGCGGTTTTGGGCGGAGGCGATTCGGGCGCGGCGATTCTCCCCGGGAAGGGCCTGGCGAGCCTCCTCTACAGCAACGTGGCGGGTCTGAATCCCGATACGATCATGCCGCCCAAAGGCGAACGGCTGACGAGCAACCAGGTGGCGCTGATTGTGTCGTGGATTGATCGCGGCGCGCCATGGCCCGAGGGCGTCGCGTCGGCGGCGAAATCCGCACATTGGGCTTTCCGGGCGCCGGTTCGCCCTGCCATCCCGAAAGTGAAAAACTCCAAATGGGTTCGCAATGAAGTCGACTCGTTTATTCTCTCGCGCCTGGAATCGGAAAAGATAAAGCCTTCTCCCGAGGCGGACCGGCACAGCCTTATTCGCCGGTTGAGTCTCGACCTGACTGGACTCCCCCCGAAGCCCGAGCAGATTGAAGCATTCGTAAATGACAGATCGCCGAAGGTTTACGAACGGCTGGTGGAGGAGTTTCTCGGCTCCCAGCGCTACGGCGAGCAATGGGCGCGCCACTGGCTCGACCTGGCCCGTTATGCCGATACGGACGGCTATGAAAAGGACTTTTATCGCCCGCACGCGTGGCGTTGGCGCAACTGGGTGATCGACGCGATAAATCGCGATCAGCCCTTTGACGAATTCACCCGCGACCAGCTTGCCGGGGATTTACTGCCGAACGCGAGCGTGGAGCAAAAAATCGCAACGGGTTTCAATCGCAACAACCTTTTGAACCGTGAAGGGGGCGTGGACATCGAAGAGGACCGGTGCAAGATCGTCGTGGATCGCGTCAGCACCCTCGGGACGGTGTGGCTGGGTTTGACCGTGGGGTGCGCGGAGTGCCACAGCCATAAATACGATCCGATCTCGCAAAAGGAGTTCTACCAACTCTATGCGTTTTTCAACAGCACCGAGGATCGGGACATCCCGGCGCCGCTAGCGAGCCAGAAGACAGACTGGTCCCGCGCGGAGGCGAACTTTGCCGCCGCCAAACAGAAATATGTTGATGTTCGGGATGCTGAGTTGGACGCGTGGGCGCAAAAGGTTGCTGCGTTGCCGGACATTTGGGTTACGCCCAAAGTCGAAGACTACGATTTGCCCACGTTCGGTGCGAACAACGGCGCGAATTTGTATCCTCAGGAGGATGGCTCATTCCTGGTCACCGGCATGGTGGAGAACAAAACCCATTATATCATGATGCTCAACACTCAGCTTCGAGGCATCAGCGGTATCCGCGTCGAAGCGATGACCGATGAAATGTTGCCAAAGCTGGGTCCCGGGTGGGCGCCCAATGGAAACTTTGTTCTTTCCGACGTGCGCGTGGAAGCGGCTTCGCTCCAGGACGTGAACCATTTGAAATCGTATGCCATTACCGACGCGACCGCGGACTATTCCCAGCCAAATTTTGAGATCAAAAAAGCCATTGACGAGAGCGAGAACAGCGGGTGGGCCGTGGACATGACCCACCTGCCCATGCACGCCGTCGATCGTTGCGCGGTGTTTGGTCTCAAGGAAAGCATTGGCCACGCCGCCGGGACGCGGCTCAAAGTGAGTCTCGTCCAGCATCACGGCAACAGTCACACGCTCGGGCGCGTCCGTGTCACCTATACCACTGCTGACCCCGCTTCGTTGGCCGCCCAGGCCGTGCCGCAGCGGATTCGTGACATCTGCCGTGTGCCGGCAGGACGACGTTCTCTGGAGCAGCGCGTCGAGCTGAAGCGCTATTATCAGGCGACCTTCAAGTCCAGTGATCCAGATTTCGTGGCGTTCACCAAAGCCATGGCCGACGCCCCGGGCGTCAAAGGAGAAGTGCGCGGCCAGATGTTAACGGAGCGCACGACGCCCCGGGCGACGCGTATTCACGTGCGGGGCAATTTCCTCGACAAAGGCGCGGAAGTCCGCCGTGGCACCCTGGCGGTGCTGCACGGGTTCAAGCCAAAGCGCGACCCGGCCGATCGAATAGACCTGGCGGATTGGCTGGTGGATCCGGCAAATCCCTTGACCGCGCGCGTAACGGTCAATCACATTTGGCGGCATCTGTTTGGGGAAGGTTTGGTTGCGACTGTGGGGGATTTCGGGACCCAGGGCGATAAACCGTCACATCCCGAATTGCTGGATTGGCTCGCGACCGAGTTCATGCAACGGGGTTGGTCTCGGAAGGAACTCATCCGCTTAATTGTCAACTCGGCCGCTTACAGGCAATCATCGGTCGTGCGCGAAGATTTGTTGGCCCGCGACGCCAAAAACCGCTGGCTTGCGAGGCAAAACCGTTTTCGCTTATCCGCGGAAAATGCGCGCGACCAATACCTGGCCGCCAGCGGCTTACTCGACAGTGCGATCGGCGGGCCGAGCGTGAAGGCCAGTTCCCGGCGGCGCGGCATGTATGTGGAAATCAAACGCGCCCACATTGACTACATGCTGACCAGCTTCGACGCCCCGACCACGGTTCAGTCCTGCCCCAAACGCGAACGCTCCAACACGCCCCTCCAGGCGTTGACCCTGATGAACGACCCGCTGTTTGTGGACTGCGCGCGGGCATTGGCGAAACGCGCGGTCGAGCACAGTTCCGAAAGCACGGCACGCATCGAGCGGATGTTCCAACTGACGGTGGCGCGGCGCCCGACTCGGGCGGATGCGGACGACTTGCTGACCTTGCAAAAGACAGCACTTGCTCATTATCTCGCAAACGCCGACGAAGCGAAAACGATCGCGGGCAAACAATTTGGGGAGCAAATATCAGCCGCGGAGGCCGCCGCGTGGACCGTTGTCGCTCGCGTCATAATGAATCTCGACGAGGTTATTACGAGGGAATGACTCGGGTCGGCTCAGTTGAAACTTCACGCTGCCACGGGTGGAAAACGAACACGTGCCTGTTCGGGCTGTTCGCTTTCGTCAGCGTGGTTTTCGCGCAGCAGGTTGGCCCGGTGCCCAATGCCGTTCGGAAAGAATTCAAACTTGATCCGTTTTACCAGCAGCACATTGACGTCGATGGTTTTCCAATCGTTGGATCGACGAACGTCTCTGCATACGCGTTGCGTGAGGCGGCATGGATTGTTCGCCAAATGTTGACGAACCGAGCCGACATTCTTCACGCCCTCGCCACGAATCGCGTCCGCCTGGGAGTGATGGCGTGGAACGAGTTCACGACCGACGTTCCCGAACACAGCGATCTCGAATCCAAGGCCTACTGGGACCGCCGCGCGCGCGGTCTCGGCGCGACCCGCCGCCGTCCCGCCGTGAGTTGCGCCGAGGAAAATCTCCTTTGTTACCCCGGTGATCCGTACTCAACCGAAAACATTCTCATTCACGAATTCGCCCATGCCATTCACGAAATGGCTCTGAACACTTTAGACGCCAGCTTCGAGAAGCGTTTGCGGGCCGCTTATAAGGACGCCAGGGCAGCCGGCCTGTGGAAGGGCACTTACGCGGCGACAAGTCCTTCCGAGTATTGGGCCGAAAGTGTACAGTGCTGGTTCGATGATAATCGCGAGAACGACGCCCTGCATAACCATGTTAATACGCGCGCGGAGTTGAAGGCGTACGATCCGGATGTCAGCCACTTGTGCGCCGAGGTCTTTGGCGATACACCGTGGCGCTACCTGAGGCCGGCGCGACGCGCCCCCGCGGATCGCGCTCATCTTGTCGGTTACGAGGCAGGCTCAGCGCCGCGCTTCAAATGGCGCGCCGCGCCGATTCCCGAGAAACCGCGCGTATCAATTCAAACGGGAGTGGGGGACATCGAGGTCGAATTGTATCCCGCCAAAGCGCCCCTCACCGTTACAAATTTCCTTCGCTATGTAGCGGAAGGTTTTTATAACGACGGAGAGTTCTTTCGCACCGTCACGATGCGCAATCAACCAACCAATCGAATCAAAATTGAGGTCGTTCAGGCGCGCGGCCACCAGGCCAAGACCAACGAATTCTTTCCGCCCGTTCAGCTCGAGCGCACGCGCGACACAGCATTGAAGCACCTTGATGGCGTCATTTCGATGGCGCGCTTTGAGCCAGACACAGCTCAGGAGAGTTTCTTCATCTGCATCGGTGACCAGCCCGAATTGGATTATGGCGGCAAACGCAACCCTGATCGACAGGGCTTCGCCGCTTTTGGCAGAGTCACCAAGGGCATGGATGTCGTGAGACAAATCCAAAACTCTTCTGCGGACGGACAGACGCTCACGCCTCCAGTCCGAATCCAGCGCGCCATCCGCCTGAATTGATAGCGAACTATGCGCCAACCGCCGATCGATCCCCAGTTGTTCATTGATAACCGAAAGCGGTTGGCCGCGCTTCTTCCCGCCCACTCGCTGGCGGTAGTGAATGCCAACGATGTGCTCCCGACCAACGCCGACGGGTCCCTGCGATTGGTTCCCAACTCGGATTTATTTTACCTGACGGGGGTCGAGCAGGAGCAATCGATCCTGCTGTTGTACCCCGATGCCGACGACCCGAAGACCCGCGAACTGCTGTTCCTGCGCCAGCCCGATCCGAAACTTGAGATCTGGGAAGGCCACAAGCTCACGCGGGATGAGGCGCGGCGACTCACCGGAATACATCATGTTCATTGGCTTGATGAATTTCCTGCGCTGTTTCATCGCTTAATGTGCGAGTGTGACTGCGTCTGCCTGAACGCCAACGAACATCCGCGCGCCGAACTGACCGTGGAAACCCGCGAAACGCGCTTCGTAGCCGACGTCGTGCGCCGGTATCCGCTGCACGAATATCAACGGCTCGGCCTGCTGATGCGGCAACTGCGCCAGGTCAAGTCGTCCATCGAGATCGATCTTATTGGTCGGGCTTGCGCTGCCACCAAGGCAGGGTTCGAGCGTGTGGCGAAGTTCGTCAAGCCCGGTGTGTATGAGTATGAGATCGAGGCCGAGTTCGCTCACGAATTCCTGCGTCGCGGCGCTGCGTTCGCTTATACACCGATCATCGCCAGCGGCCGAAATGCTTGCGCCCTGCATTACGTGGCCAACGATCAGCAATGCCGCGCGGGCGACCTGCTGCTGCTCGATGTCGCCGCGGCGTATGCCAACTACAATGCCGATTTGACCCGGACGATCCCCATAAGCGGTCGATTCAGTCCTCGTCAGAGGGACGTGTATAGTGCTGTTCTTCGCGTGCTGCGCGCACAGCTCAAGGGACTCCTGCCCGGCAAGAAGTGGCGCGTCTGGCAGGAAGAAGCCGAGCAACTGATGGAAAGGGAATTGCTCGGCTTGAAGCTGATAACTCCACGAGACATCAAGAACCAGGATCCGGACGAACCGGCGTTCAAGAAATATTTCATGCATGGTGTCGGCCATCCGCTGGGGCTTGACGTGCATGATCTCGGCGTCCGCGGTGACATATTTGCTCCCGGTTGGATCATGACGGTCGAGCCGGGCATTTACCTTCCTGACGAAGGCTTCGCGGTGCGCCTTGAGACCGACGTGCTGATCACCGCGAATGGTCCCGTTGATCTAATGGCTGACATCCCCATCGAGATCGATGACCTCGAAAGCTTGATGAGCCAAAAGCGATGAAGCGCGTTCAGGTAATTGACTCTCACACGGCCGGCGAACCAACTCGCGTTGTCGTCAGCGGCGGGCCTGACCTCGGCGCCGGAACAGTTGCCGACAGACTGAGCGTTTTCTCTTCGAAACATGACCGCTTCCGCTCCGCGATTGTCAATGAACCGCGGGGCTCCGACGTGATGGTTGGCGCCCTGCTCGTCGCGCCTTCCGATCCCGCTTGCGCCGCAGGCGTGATTTTTTTCAACAACGTGGGTTTCCTCGGCATGTGCGGGCATGGTCTCATCGGGCTTATCATCACGCTCGCGCACCTCAAGCGCATTCAAACTGGCGAACACCGCATTGAAACGCCCGTGGGCGTCGTCGCGGCCACGCTTCAGGACCACGGCATAGTCACCGTCGTTAACGTTGCAAGTTTCCGCAAGGCCAAAGCGGTGAAAATCGACGTGCCCGGCATCGGCGCCGTCTCGGGCGACGTGGCCTGGGGCGGCAACTGGTTCTATCTCATCGAGAATCACGGGCAGGAGCTCCACTTGCGAAACATCGACCGGCTCACCGAGTACGCCTGGGCGATTCGTCAATCCGTCAATGCACAGGGCTTCCCTGATATCGACCACATCGAGCTTTTTGGCCCGCCTGCCAAGCCGGATTCTCACTCGCGCAATTTCGTCTTATGTCCGGGCAAAGCCTACGACCGATCTCCCTGCGGCACGGGCACCAGCGCCAAGCTTGCCTGCCTCGCTGCGGATGGCAAATTGCGCGAAGGCGAACGGTGGGTCCAGGAGAGCATCATCGGCAGCACCTTCGTTGGCCGCTATCGCCAGCAGGGCAACGACATCCTTCCGCTGATCACCGGCTCGGCGTGGGTCACCGGTGAAGCAACCCTGTTGCTCAACGAAAGCGACCCGTTCTGTTGGGGCATCCGATGAGCAGACGCGTGGTGGTCATCGGCGCCGGGGTGATCGGTCTTTGCTCCGCGTACTACGCGGCCCGCCGCGGCCGTCGCGTCACCGTAATCGACCGGGCGCCGGCGGAACACGACGGCTGCTCGTTTGGCAACGCGGGCATGATCGCGCCCAGCCATTTCGTGCCGCTTGCCGCGCCGGGCATGGTCGCCCGTGGTCTCAAGTGGATGTGGAACCCGCGCTCCCCGTTCTACATCAAGCCGCGGCTTGATTGGGATTTGATCTCCTGGGGCTTGAAATTCTGGCGCGCTGCGACGGCCGAACACGTTCGCCGGAGCGCGCCCGTGTTGCGCGATTTGCATCTCGCCAGCCGCGCTTGCTTTGAAGAGTTCGCCGACGTGACGGGAAACGCCTTTGGCCTGGTCAAAAGGGGTCTCCTCATGCTCTGCAAGGAGCCGCACGCATTCCATGAAGAAGCTGCGACTGCGGAAGAGGCGGGTCGGCTCGGGATGCCGGCGGAGGTGCTCGACTCCAAACAAGCCCAAAAGCTCGATCCTGGCATACGTATGGACATCGCCGGCGCGATTTACTTTCCACTGGACTGCCATCTCTCTCCGAACCGCTTCATGTCATCGCTCGCCGAGCAGTTGGCGAAACTGGGCGCGACCTTTATATGGAACGCCGAAGTCACCGAATGGCGCACGAGCGCCGCGATTGTCCACGCCGTTACGACACCGCAAGGCGAAGTCGATGCGGACGAATTCGTCCTCTGCGCCGGTTCATGGTCCCAGGCAATCACTCGCGACCTGGGTCTCAAGGTCCCCCTTCAGGCCGGCAAAGGCTACAGCCTGACTCTCCCCAAGCCGCACCAACTGCCGGAGATTTGCGCAATATTGACTGAGGCTCGGATCGCTGTAACTCCGATTGGCCAATCTCTCCGCTTTGGCGGCACGATGGAAATCGCCGGTTTGAATGAGGACATCACTCCAGCGCGGGTACAGGGAATCATCGAGGCGGTGCCGAAATATTATCCCGATTTCACGCCCGCCGACTTCGCGGGGGTCAAGCCGTGGCGCGGGCTGCGACCCTGTTCTCCGGACGGCCTGCCGTATCTTGGCCGGACAAAAAACTATTCAAACCTCATCATCGCCACCGGCCACGCCATGATGGGCCTGAGCCTCGGCCCGATTACCGGCAAAATCGTCGCCGAAATCCTTTCGGACGAACGCCCTTCGATCGATATTTCGCTTCTGAACCCGGACCGGTATTCGTGACGCTACGGAAAGCCGGAAAGCCCACGTTCGTTGACGGCCCGCGGCGTCGAATATAAACTTACCGCATGAGTGCAGCAGTTGAACCTGCCTGCCCGAAAAGTTTGGACCGAGGCCGAGTTACAAGCCCCCCGGACGACGGCTTCATTCACGAAGTAGTCAACGGAGAACTGGTTATGAGTCCGAAAAATACTTGGTTCCATGGGCGGATCTGCACCCGGTTGGTCAGCGCCATTTGGAACTTTGTCACTGCCCATCGGCTGGGCGCGGTCCTGGATTCCAGGAGTGGATTTTGGATGTTCAACCGCAACTGCCGAGCGCCGGACATCTCGTTCGTTCCCAAGTCCAGGTTGATTGCGCTCGGATTCAAACCGAACGAAACACGGTTCTTCCCCGGTGCGCCAGACCTCGCGGTTGAAATCCTTTCGGAGAATGACACCCGCGCCGAAATGGACGAGCGCCTCAAAGACTTCTTCGCCAGCGGCACGCAAATCGCCTGGGTGATCGACCCCGAAAGGCAGCACGTCGAGGTTTGCCACTCGCTTACAAAACGCCAACTGATCGGTTCCGGCGGGTTTTTCGACGGCGAACACCTCCTGCCAGATTTCAAGTTTCCTATCGCCGACCTCTTCAAGGAATGGGATTGGGAGTAGCCCGATACGTCCCGGTAAGGATTGCCGATTTGCGATTTGCGATTTGCGATATTTGCGATTTCCCAATCGGCAATCGATTGCTGCCCCGGCTTCCTACACCGCCTTCAGCGCTGCAATCATCGGCAACCGCGACGCCCGCAAGGCCGGCAGCAAACTTCCCATCACGCCAACAATCACGGAAAACACCAGCCCTTGCGCCAGCAACCTCGGCGTGATTCGAAATTGAAAGACCGTTTCGCTAAAACTCTCGAAGCTCATCGTTCCGGTCGAATAGCCGTGCAGCGGTAGCGCCAGGGCACAGCCAATTGCCCCCCCCAGCACAGCCAGGAACGCGCCTTCGATCAGAAAGCTCACCAGGATCGCCCGACCCGGATAGCCCAGGACCCGCAACGTGCCGATCTCGCGGGTGCGCGCCCCGACGCTCGCGTACATCGTGTTCATTGCCGCAAAAATCGCCCCAATGCTCATCGCCGTCGCCAGGAAATTCCCGAGAATTTTGATCGGCATCGCCGTCATCGTTTGGTTCGCGTAATACTTCACTTCGTAATCGGCCAGCAGCGGCAGGCGCTTGTCGGCTTCAATTCGTTTGATCAGTGCCTCCCCATCCCCCGGGCTGTTCACGCGCGCCAGCACGCTTGAGTAATTCTCCCGGTCGAAGATCGCTCGCGCTTCGTCTGCGTCCATCCAAATCTCCGAATCGAAGGCGCTGTTGTGACCGTCCATCCAGCCCACCACCGTCAACTCCTGTCCGGCGGTCCTGAAGCGGCCACCCACGTCGAAATTCGCAAATCGCGTCGCGAGCCGGCTCGCCACCACGACCTCTCGGGTCCCGGGCGTGAACCATCGGTTGCTCACCAGCGTCACTTGTGGCCGCAGGTGCATTCCCACCGATGAAATCCCGCGCAACAATACGTTCGCCTCCCCTTCTCCGCCCTGCCGCGGCAGATTGATCAACACCACGACATCCGCTGACACCAGAGGGTGACCTTTCTCGTTCCGGGCAATCTGCGGCAGATACCGAATCAATGGATACTGCTCGCGCGTCACCTGGCTGCTCGATTCCGCCGTCGAACCTTTGCGCACGATCATGATGTTGCGGGGGTCGCCCGTGTTGCGGCTCGATTTTTCCAGGCCCGCCGCCATCGATTGCACTAATACATACACCGCCACCACGAGCGCAATTCCCATCACCGTCGCCACGGTTGCCCTCCAGCGGACAAATACGTTGCGCACGTTATATTTGATGGGGACACTCATCTGTCGTCTTCAATTCTTCCAACCAGAGCGATTCTGACGCGAGCCGCATCAAGACGCTGACGCTCTGACCCCCTTTACTTCGGAATTACGTCATTTCCGCGATCACCTGTTTGAGCTCGGCAGGCATTTCCGGGATTCGTTCGCGGCGGATTTGCATCGAACCGTCCGGGGCTTTCGATGTGACAATGTTTACTTTGCCCAGGGCATCGTCTTTGTTCGGGAAATCATCGCGAAACTGCGCGCCGCGGCTTTCTTTGCGTTCGAGCGCACAGCGAGCGATCGCTTCGGACACCGTCAGCAGGTTCGGCAACGCCAGGGCAGTGTGCCAGCCCGGGTTGTACTCGCGGTTGCCACGCACCACGATCTGCCGCGCGCGTTTCCAAAGTTTGTCCAGGCCTTCCAACGCGCGCAGCATTTCGTCTTCCCTGCGCACGATCCCAACGAGGTCCTGCATCATTTCCTCGAGGTCGTGCTGCACCGCGTAAGGCCCTTCGCCGCGCATATCGGCAGCGCGGTCGAATGGCTCGAGCGCCCGCCTGGCGGCTTCCTCGACCTGCGCTGAGTTGACGGCGCCGAGCTTGTTTTCGCGCGCGTAGCGCGCGGCGAATTCCCCCGCGCGTTTGCCAAATACAAGCAAATCGGAAAGCGAGTTGCCGCCCAGCCGGTTCGCGCCATTGATTCCGCCGGCGCATTCCCCCGCGGCAAACAAACCGGGAACGCGCGACATTTGCGTGTCGGAATCCACGTGCACGCCGCCCATGATGTAATGAGTGGTGGGCCCGACCTCCATGGGCTCGCGCGTGATATCGATGTTGGCAAGCTGCCTGAACTGATGATACATGCTCGGCAGCTTGCGCTTGATATGTTCGGCAGCATGGGGGATGCGCTGCTTGATCCAAGAAATGTCAAGGAAAACTCCGCCGTGCGGGCTACCTCGTCCCTCCTTGATCTCGCGCACGATGCAGCGCGCGACGTGATCCCGCGTGAGCAACTCCGGCGGGCGGCGGGCATTCTTGTCGCCTTGTGTGTAACGCCAGCCTTCCTCTTCATTGTCGGCCGTTTGCGCGCGATAGTTCTCGGGGATCTGGCCAAACATAAAGCGCTTGCCCTCCTTGTTCACCAGAATGCCGCCCTCGCCGCGCACTCCTTCGGTCACCAGAAGTCCGCAGACACTGGGCGGCCAGACCATGCCGGTGGGATGAAACTGAAGGAATTCCATGTCAATCAATTCCGCGCCCGCATGATAGGCCAGCGCGTGGCCATCTCCGGTGCAATCCCAGCTATTGCTCGTGATCTTGTAAGCGCGTCCGATGCCGCCGGTGGAAAGGATGACTGCCTTGGCCCGAAAAATTTTGAATCGGCCGCGCTCGCGATCAAATCCGAAGGCCCCGACGACACGTTCGCCGTCCTTGAGCAACGTCAGGAGTGTCTGCTCCATGTAAACCTCGATGCCCCGATGAATGCCATGATCCTGCAACGTTCGAAGCATTTCCAGGCCTGTGCGGTCGCCCACATGGACGAGGCGGGGGTATTTATGGCCGCCAAAATTGCGCTGCAGAATCCGCCCATCCGGCGTACGGTCGAACACCGCGCCCCAGGCCTCGAGTTCACGGACGCGATCCGGCGCCTCCTTCGCGTGCAGCTCGGCCATCCGCCAATTATTCACGTATTGGCCGCCGCGCATGGTATCAGCAAAGTGGACTTTCCAGTTGTCCCGGTCATCCACGTTGCCCAGGGCGGCAGCAATTCCGCCTTCCGCCATGACGGTGTGCGCCTTGCCGAGGAGCGATTTGCAAACAATCCCAACCGAAACACCCGCCGCCGAGGCCTCGATGGCCGCGCGCAACCCCGCCCCGCCGGCGCCGACCACCAGCACATCGTGTTCGATTGTTTCGTAATCCGCCATCGGGCCCCCTCCTTACGTCGGGGGTTACAAGGTCAAAAAATCCGGTAATCGCGCCAAATGCCCATGGAACAGAGACGCACATACAGATCGGCAAAACCGACCGTGAATAAACTTGCCCACGCCCAAGGCATATGCCGGCGATTCAAACAACTCACGCAACTGTAGGCAGGTTGGCGGACTCCTTTCTTTGACAGTTCGTCCACGGCGCCACCGATCAAATGCCGCAACGAGTGGCACCCAAACGTGTAACCGCTCAGCATGACGACGTTCACCGCCAGGACCAGCGTTCCGATTCCCAACCCAAACCGCGCCGTCCGCGTCGCCGGATCGACGAACCACATCGCCTTCCACACGTCATAGGCAAGGATGCAAATGAAAACCAACGCCAGATATAGAAAATACCGATGCACATTTTGCAGGATCAGAGGCAGCGACGCCTCGCCGCGATAACTCTTGCGCAGCTCGCCCACCGTGCAGGAGGGCGGGTCGGCCCAGAAGGCCTTATAATACGCCCCGCGATAATAATAACAGGTCAAACGAAATCCCCCCGGCGCCCACAGGATCAACAGCGCGGGAGAAAAGATCAGCCAACCCGGCCACCACGCCGGCTTGCCGCCGAACCAATTGTGCGGCGAAACACCGAACAGCTCCGGCGAGTAAAACGGCGACAGGTAAGGCCCGAAATAATAATGCGTGCCCTGGAAGGCCGCCCAGGTTGAATACACAATGAAAGTCGAAAGCCCGAGCACCACGCAAAACGGCTTCACCCACCACGCGTCACGCCGCATGGTCTGGCCGAATGAACGCTGCTTTGGCAACACTTCTGCGTAAGCCATAGATGCAAAGGGCGGCCGACGCCGGACGCCGCGACATCTCTAACCCGTGCACCCACCCCTTACAAGCCAATTACTCTGATTCGACAGTTGAGAGTTGTGAGTTGAGAGTCTCTCAACGCTCAACTGAGCACTCTCAACTGGTATAAGACGGGCCCCTTGGCGGGAAACCGAAACGGTTGAAAAGTCCGAAGAGGAAAAATATAAGGAACACAGGAAGAAATGCTTTCCTCTCCTTCCTTCCTGCTTTCCTTATAAAACCCCTTCGGCCTTCGGACTCATCCTAGGCCAGTTCCAATCCCCGCATCGTGCCGGTGGAGGAGGCGAACTTGTCCGCCTCCAGAGCCAGTCGCTGCACCATCGAAACGAACAGGTTCGGCAGCGGGTAATTGTGCTGTGTGTCGAACGCGAGATGCTGGCCATGCTTGAAACCGCCGCCAGCGAACAGCGTCGGCATGTTGGTCGTGACGTGCGTGTTGGCGTTGCCCAGGTTCGAACCGTAAAGGATCATCGTGCGGTCGAGCAGCGGCTCGCCATCCTCCTTCACGGCCTTCAACTCTCCAAAGAGCTCCGCCAGCAGCTTCATGTGCCATTCGTCGATGGTCTTTAACTGCGCGAGCTTCTCCTTTGATTTGCCGTGGTGCGAAAGATTGTGGTAGCCGTCGCTGGTCTTTACGTCGCCGAACTCGATGGCCGGCGAGTTGACGCTGTCGAGCAGCAACGAAATGGACCGCGTGGAATCGGTCTCGAAGGCCAGCCGCGCCATGTCGTACATCAGCTTGACCTTGTCCATGTAAGCCTTGGGGCTGGCGGGATCGAGCGGCATCGAGGCGCTGACCTTCGGCTTCGGCTTGCGCTCCCATTCGCGGGACATCTGCATCCGTTGCTCGAGGTCGCGGACGCTGGTGAAGTACTGGTCGAGCCGGTCGCGGTCGCGCGCGCCGACGGAGCGCTGCAACTCCTTCGCCTGGCCCGCGACGGCATCGAGGATGCTCTGGCCGGTCTCCAGTTTGCGCACCTGGGCTTCCGTCTCTTCTTTGGTGCCCTGCAAGAACATGCGCGCGAAAACGTCCGCGGCCTTTTCTTCGCAGGGAATCATGACACCGGAACCCGTCCAGGACAGGCTTCGCACGCCTTGTTGGACGTTCACGCCGAGGGTGAGGGATGGGAAGCGCGTCAGGTGGCCGATGCGTTCGGCAATGTACTGATCGAGCGAAATAGTATTGCGAAAGCCCGCGCTGCCCGGATGCGGAGCGGCCGTGAGAAAGCAGTTATCCGCCGGATGCCCGCCATCCACATCCGGATGCCACACGCCGCTGCAAACCGTGAAATCATCGCGGTAATCTTTGAGTAATTCGAGGTAGGCAGAAAGCGCGTAACCGCGTCCGCTCTCCTTCGGGAAGAAATGTTCGGGCAGCAGGCCGAGATTGTTGCAGACGCCCAGGAACCGGCGCGGCTTTCCCCCCGGCGTCGCGTCAGCGGCCATACGTTTTGCTACGGCGGCAAAGACTGGTGTCATGCACTCCAACAGTGGCAACGACAGGCCAATGCCGACGCCGCGCAGGAACCTGCGGCGCGAGAGGGCGCGATGGGTGGAAACGAAAGGGGCGACGGTAATTTCGTCTAAGTGCGTTTTCATAGCACAGTTATGGTTAATAAAGCCCAACCCGGGCCCGAAGTCGATGACAAAGTTGGGGTCTTCGGTGTGTTTCGGTGGGGCGGTGTTTCAGTCCGGACAGTGAAAGGCTCCTCACCCTGCCCTCCCAAGGGAAGGAATAACGCGGGCGGGACGGAACTTACACCACACTGCCCATCGTATTGCATTGCCGACGCGTCAGCGCCGCTTATCGTCGCCGTTCAGCGAGCGCCTGCGCCTGCGAATAGTCTGCTCCCTATGTTCCGAACGGCATCGCTCTCAACGGCCTTGTCTGGCTATGGAATGTCCGAGTCCGACCTGTTCGTCCCTATTTGGAATTCTCATTCCGTTCCCAAAGGGCGAATTCGTTTTTCTCGGTGTCACGGCAAATGACAAAGTAACCCATTTGCGGAACTTCCGTTTTGGCTTTCATGATTTTGCCGCCAAGTTTCTCGACCTTCGCCGCGGCTTCGTCCACCGAGGGGACGATGACATAATTGGTGATCGGTTGCTGCGGGTGCATGCGCCGCATCAGTCCGCCATCCGGGGTCTCCTCACCGCCGCCGGTGTCGATGTGCCAATAATCATCCGCTGCCGCGCCAGGAAACTTTTCGATCTTCCAACCGAACAAAGCTTCGTAGAATTTCTTCGCGCGCTCGACATCGTCCGCCGGAATTTCAAACCAGACGATGCTCGCAGCGGTTTGCGCTCCTTTTGTGTCGTGAGATTTTGTTTGGGTTTGTGTGTTCATACTTTCCTTTCCATTGTGAGTTGATCGGTCTATGGCTCGAGTGAACAATCTATCCGGGTCCGAAATGACGATTGGCCCGTCAGCATAATCATTCGCGGCCGAAAGCCTTTCGGAGTTCGGGTTTGGCTCGCTCCAAAACTTTCTTTTGTTTGGCTGACAGGCTGGTGCCCGCGCGATTGATGTAAAAATTCAACATGGACATGGCAGATTGGTACGGCGTGCCTTTGCGTCTGCGGCTGGATTCGGCGGATCGCTTCAACGAAAGCGCGATTCGGCGCGGATCGGCGGAGGTGAAGACTTTTGACTCGAGGTCGAGTGCGTTGCTGTGTCGCATCACCTCGGCAGACCAATAGCGCTCGCGAGACTCTCTGCTCCTTTCCGATGTCTTTTGCCCTCTGGTGATCATGTCCATTCACCTTCGTATGATGGCAGCGCCTGCTGTTACTTAACCACCTGGCGGTCCCAGGCGCAAATAGGGTTAAGGCCGCATAGACGCATTTGAAGCGTCGATTTTAGTCGCGTTTCTCGTCCAATGGGTCGCCAATCATTTGATCAACAGCGCCCAGTCGAGAGTATCCGGCGCATCGAACTTCGTTATCTCTCCACCGCGAACGGCAAGTTCGGCGCCGAACACCCCGGAACGTGGATTGAACCACCGAGCGACAAGCGGGCTGCGCGTGGCGGATAGGTCCACCCTCGTCGCGCCGCCGCGCCGCAGATACACGACATAAACCCGCCCTGGTTCGGCCAGGGCGACCGCATCGCCCGTCACGCCCGGAAACGGCTGCATTCGCCAAAAGGGCAGCGCGCTGAAGAACACGTGCAACGCGGCCAGTTGCGCGGCAGCGCCCTCGTCTTTGACAACGAAGGTGTAGTGATTAGGCGCGTCGATACGGTTCCAGACGTCGCTATGGCCGATGGTGCCGTGAAAACCGGCCGCGAAATAGCCGCCGGCGCACACGATCCGCCAGGCGCTGCGCCGTACCTTGTCTGTATGGTGCACCTGCTTTTTTTCCGTCGGATGGCCGCGCAGGTATTCATAACCGCTTTCGGAGTTGAGCACCGGCTTGCGAAAGCGCCGATCTGCCTGGATGCTCGCAACGAGCTCAGCAGAATCGCCCGTCCAACATTGAAGCTTTTCGTCCCACACGGTGCCGTCACCGTGTGCTCCAGTTTGTTGGGAAAGCACATCCATGGCGTCGTCCTCGCCAAAGAAATCGCCGATGCGCCAGGGCGGGTCGTAGGGCGCCCGCGGGGTATTTCCGCGGCGGGTCGCCGAAATGACCGGGTGCGTCGTCACAAGATGGCGGTAAGGGTCGTTCGTTTTAATAAAGCGCGCGGTCGCTTTCGCCCAATCCACGTCAGCGGGAAAGTCCAATCGATACGTTCCGTCAGGGCGCGTCTCGTATTCATTGGCCAGCGTCCAAAGAAAAATATTGTCAAACGCGGCGTAGCGGGAAATCAGGTAACGCAGCCACAGGCGTTCCCGAGCCGGCGTCCACACATTGGTATCCGTAAAAGGTCGGCGATAGAAATTCAGCAGGAGCAACTCAACCTTCATCCCGCGCGAGCGCATGTCGCGCAATAATGCATCAAACCCGCGAAAGAACTCGGGGTTGAACCGGTCGAAGTCCGGTTGGCGCGAAGTGCCGCCCCACGCCCAAAAACTGGAATTGGTCGCCGCGCGCGCCTCGCTGTGGCCGACGCTCATTCGCACGAAGTTGAAGCGTTGCTTCCGTCGAGTGGCCAGATACTCGGCGCGTAATTGCGGCGTGATCGGACTGTCGTCGTAGAGTCCATAGCACGTGTCGCCCATCGGAAAAAATGGCGTCCCGTCCTCGTAAGCAAATGCATACGGGTTCTCCGGGTGAATGCGGATGAAGCCGTGTCCGCGCGGAGCCGTGCAACGGAGTCTTCCGCGCTGAAGAACTTCCACACCCTCGCCGCGCAAAAGATACTTCCATTCGCCTTCTTGATCCGGCGCAAAGCGCAACCGCCACGTTTCGGCCCCATCGTAAAAGCCATGGAGCACATTCGTTTTGCCGAGGGGTGATACAAACTCTCCCACCAACGCTGCGTCACGGAAGGGATTCTCGACCTGCGCCTGACTGCGAACGGTGAACTCGTGCATTTCCCAGCGCGGCACATTCACAACTGGCAGTTCGGTTGCCGACACGGCCGACAACGGGGTCAGCAACCCCGCTTGGAGTACGAGCACGCATAAGTGACGGCAGGATCGAAAATTCATCAGCCAAAGCCGATCTGGCGCGTCGTGCAACAACTTGAAAACCAATTCTGTCCCCAAAAAGCGTGGTGTTACAGCAGAGCTCGCATCACTTTCCAGCACACTTAAGCGTTTCAAGGCTCGTTCGCGGGCTCAATCGGCGTTTCTGCAAGATACTTCAGAGCCCGCTGATGAATCTTTGGATCTATCGGTGCCCAATCATAACCTCGCTCTTTCATCTGCTTAACCTCCTGCACGTAGCCATTGATGACGGCCTGTCCCCGAAATCGAATCTTTCGAAGTTTGTTTGTCTCACCGCTTGCGAGGGCGTCGGCGAGATCCAGGTAAGTTCTCGCTTCCCTTTCAGATGCTGCGTTTTGCCAGAAATAGAATTGCGAATCCGAGACCGACTTGACCCGACTCCGTACTGCTCCCGCGCCCAGCAAAAAGCCGACCAATAGTGCTGCTAGAAGCGCACCACAAAGTTTAAGGACGTGCCTTTGAATACTTCGGTATTGCGGAACGTTTGACGGGTTTAAATGATCACATTGAAATTCTGAACCGACCGCACGAGCCGTGCAAGTTCGAAGGACAATCCAAGGTCACCTCTGCGGACGCAGTCCAACGCTGCCGAACCAATGAGAGTTTCTTCCATTATCAGCGCCCACCGGGCGTCCTTGCTTCAACTCCTCAACAAAGATTCGCCTTGCACATCGACAGCACACATGCTATACTAACTTGGTTAGCAGCGGGTAAAAAGACCACTGCTCGTTATGAATACATTTTGCGTGAAGACGCTTGGAAAGGCCGCAAATACGGCATAAGAACCATTTTGCCCGGACACTGTCGAAACTGCCGACGGGCGGCAACTCTTGCCTGCCATTACTATACAAAATTGAACACAATTGAACATTTCTGAACATTTTTGAACATCGGCCTGTGAAAATCCTGAGCAAAATCGCAAAACTGAACATTTTTGAACACCTGTGGGGGTGGGTGGGGGCCTGTCGAGACGAGGCAGTTGACATGGGGAGCGCGACCGTCTCGGTCGCTCCAGTCGGCGTCCCGCCGACTGGCTTCCCGATAGCTCGTTGCAAACCAATTGGTGTGTTTCGGCTTGGGACGATGGCCTCGGACCGTTTGCCGACCGGTCGGAAATAGCTGTTACGCAGTTCAACTGGCCGCGTTGATCGAGGCAAGTATCTGCTGGGCGGCCGCGCGAGGGTCCGCCACCGCGCAGATCGGCCGGCCAACGACGAGCCAATCGGCGCCCGCCGCAATCGCTTCGGCCGCGCTCAGCGTGCGCTTTTGGTCGGCGTTCACGTCATGTGCAGCACGAATCCCGGGAGTCACGAGTTGGACGTGCTGCGGCAAGCGGCGGCGCAACAGCGGCAGCTCCAGCGGCGAACAAACGAGTCCGCGCAGGCCGGCATCTACCGCCAAATCAGCCAGGCGCTCAGCGTGCCGGGACAGGCTCTCGGTTACGCCAAGTCTTGCCAGCGCATCCTCGTCCAGGCTCGTCAGCACCGTCACGCCGAGCACGAGCGGCGCCGGCCGGACCATCTCTGCCGCCGTTTGCTGCGCCGCGGCTTCGGCTGCTTTCAGCATTTCCAACCCGCCGCCGCAGTGAACGGTTAACATTTGGACATCGAGACGAGTCGCAGCGGCAACCGAGCCCTTGACCGTGTTCGGGATGTCATGGAATTTCAGGTCCAAAAAAATCGATCCTCCCGCCGCGCGGATCTGCCGCACGACCTCCGGTCCGGCGCTCGTAAAAAGTTCGCTCCCGACTTTAAAAGCGCCGACGAACGGTGCAAGCGCCTGCGCCAGGCCCAACGCCTTGTCGGCCGTGGGCACGTCCAGCGCCACTATGAGCGGATTGCGTGTCATCTTGGGCATCATGGAGCAGGCCGCGTCGATATGGAACAGCAAACAGCCAGGTCATAACGAAGCTGTACATACTACTTTCATGTGATTGACGGCGAAAACGATTCTTTGAAAGGCGTTGCTGCGCGTGCTGCATCAGTTCAGAAGCGGCGAGTAAGTCCTGCGACGCGTCCTTCTGGCAGTTCATTGAAAAACGAAATAAATTCACCGCCATCTCATGGCTCAATGGAAAAATGGCTGGACTGAAGTTTTTTGCCCTGTCGCTTGCCCTCGCACCCTGGCTGCTTCGGCCACTGGCTCGCCCCCAAAGTCCTCCCGTTGTGCGGCGTCGCGCCCGTGCGTGCAACGGGGCGCTTAACCTTCGAGAGCAGGCGTCGCGGGCATTTCGAGGTCCTTGAACGAGACCGGCTAGCCTTTGCGCGCTTCCTCGACGCCGAAGGAAAGTTTGGCGTTGATGCGGTATTGGGTGATGTTTCCGTTTTCGATGACTGCCTGCATTTCTTTGACCCAGAGACTCTTGATCCCGCGGACAGTTTGGGCCGCTTCCCGCACCGCGACCCGCGCCGCATCCTCCCAGCCCTTGTCCGATTGAGCAATCACCTCAATGACCTTGACAACTGACATAATCTTCCTTTCCCAACCGCTCCGCGCTTCCGCGAAACTAATCTTTGTTCTTCTGCCGTCCTCTTCTGCTGTTGCTCTTCGTCTTGCGTTCAGCCGCCGGGGGGGGAGCCCGCGATGAATTCGTGTTCATGTTCCCGCACCACTAGAACGGGACAGTGCGCGTGTCACCGTCCGGAACTCGCACGCGCTCTTCGTCGGCGCGCGCTTGACCGTGCCTGACGTGAGAGCGCGGGATGTGACGCCGCTGCGCGTCCTTCGCGACGCAGCGCGCGCAACGTGGCCCGGCCTCTGCGGGTGGAAGTCTTCCTGGCGCCGCGCTGCCCCTTTTGGTAGGCACGTTCGGCACTCTTACGCGTTTTTTCGGATACCGTGCCCTTGCGCGGCGCCGGTAATTTCACGCCGGCTCGGCGCGCCTTCGACAGACCGATCGCAATGGCTTGTTTCGTAGATCGAGCGCCGTGTTTGCCCTCCCGAATATGGTGCATTTCCTCGCGCACAAATTCTCCGGCCTGCGTCGTTGGCGCTTTACCCTCCCGCTGATCTCTTCTGGCTCGTTCGAGCGTTTCTTGTTCTGGCATAATGGCTCCTTTCTAAACCAACCTCGCCTCAAGCGAGAGCTTCTCCAGTCCAGGTTTGAGCAACGTCGAAACCGGACATTGCTCCTTGGCCTGCTCCGCTGCGCGTCGGAACGTCTCAGCGTCCATTCCCTCGACGCTTGCTTCCGCGACGAGGTGAACCCCCGTGATTTTTGCGCCGTTGTTGTCCTGGCGCAGCGTCAGTTTTGCTTCGGTCGAAATTCTTGTCGGCCACTTCCTTTGATCGCTGAGGATTTTTGACAGCATCATGCTGAAGCAGGAAGCGTGCGCCGCTGCCACCAACTCCTCAGGGTTCGTGCCGCGCGCGTTCTCAAACCGCGATCCCACCGAGTAGCTTAGATCGCTCACAGTCCCGCGCGCAGTTGAGGTTCGGCCATGTCCGCCACGCAGGTCGCCGCTCCACTCTGCACGTCCCATTCTCGTAATCTCCGGCATAGCTTGTCCCTCCCCGCTCAGGCGGGCTGGCTCACGCACTCGAGCACCTCTTCGGTCAGTTCGTCGTTCTGAGAACGCAGAGCCATATCACCTAGCGAAACGATCCCGACGAGTCGTTTCTGTCTGTTTACGATGGGCAAGCGGCGAACCTGTTTCTCCTCCATGAGTTTTGCGGCCTCCTCGATGTCCTGGTCATCAAAGCACCAAAAGACGCTTGGCGTCATGATGTCCTTGACCTTGGTCGCAAGCGGATCACAACCTTCAGCGATCGCGCGAATCGCCAGATCACGGTCGGTTATCGAGCCGACCAGCCGCTGGCGATCACAGACTGGGAGCATGCCGATGTCGCATTGCTTCATAATTCTTGCGGCCTCACAGATCGTCGCATCGGGGTTGATCACTCGAGGATCCTTCGTCGAAATGTCTCGTACTTTCATAGTAAATGCTCCTTCACAACCAGCCAATCACTGGTCCTACGCGGATGAAAGTGGGGCAAAGACCTGACCTGAAGCCGTCGAAGAACATGAGCCGTGCGCCGGTCGGATGGCCTGACGGATAGACCTATGAGGTTTTAGCCGCACCAACGCCCGTACCGTTGGCCAGGCGAGTTGCGCGATCTGCGAGTCGCTCGTAAACTAAGAGTGTTAAAGGAGCCGCAATCCAGGCGCGATTTGTTGCCATGGAAATAGATTGTGACAGCGGAGCGGAAAATCTTTTTTCGATACCCACTCGAAAAGGGAAGCCCGCGTACGAGTGGGTACGTCAAGAACTTTGGCCCGGACGTGAACCTGTTCGTGGATCACAGTCAAATTGTGCAGTTGGAGGCGCTGCGCCGCGGCATCTGGGGCACGTCAGACCTCTGGGGTCGGGTGGCGCGGTTTGCCGAGTGAAAAACCCCATGCCCCACCGGCCGCCACCCGGGCGACCCGTTCAACGCTCAACACCTTTCAGCCTAGCCTTGCCGCTTCAGTGCGCGTATTTGCCCATCAACGTCGCGCTATCGAGGATGTGGTCCTTCATCTCACGTTCAAGTTCCTGTCGGCTCACCCCGCGGGTGAGTGGCAGGACCGTGTCCAGCGCATACGCTTTGAAAAAATACCGATGCTCGCCCGAAGGAGGCTGCGGGCCACCGTAGGCTACTTCGCCATAATCGTTGCGCCCCTGCGTCGCCATCACCGGAACCGAGTCCTCCTTAATCTCCCGAGTCCTGGGATCCAAATTGAACAGCAACCAGTGGTTAAACGTCCCGCTCGGCGCATCGGGATCATCCACAATCAACGCCAGACTACGGGCGCGCTCCGGGACATCCTCGAAGCGCACCGGCGGGATCCTGTTGTCGCCGTACTTCGTGTATTTATCCGGGATCTTTCCGCCGTTTGTAAATGCTTGACTCGTAATGTTCATGCACGCTCCTCACTAAGCTAAGTTATGCTCTTCCGAACCGCTCCCGCCGATCAGACTGAAACAGTCGTTCGCGTGGCTCTTTGGCCCGGCGAGATGTCACTTTCGATTTCCAGATCGTTTTCTTTCCATGCCTCGAACCCGCCGTCCATTTCCATCACAGAGTAGCCCTTGCTTGCAAACTCGACTGCCGCCGTCGCAGCCAGATGGCACACATGTGAATAGCAGTACAAGACATTCAGCGCGTCCTTGCGCAGACCCTCGCCAGTATGCCACAGATCGTGCGGCAGGTTGATTGCCCCCGGAATGTGGCCCTTTTTGAAATCGTCGGCTTCGCGGACATCGACAACAACGATATCCTCCTGCTTGAGATTGCGCGCTAGTTCCACCGGACCGGTCGTAAACGCCATCTTATCGACGAAATATTCCTTCGCTTTCTGCGGATCATTCTTTTTCAATGTAGTTGCCATAACGTCTTCCTTTCACACGTTTTATTTTCGCTTTCTCCTCCCGTATCTCAACCTAGGTTCTTCCGCCGACAGCGCAAATCAAAAAATCGCGATTTTCCAAATTCCATTATCAACGGTGCGCCTCTGACGCCAACTTGGGCTCCAAACGAAGCAAATTGACGGGGTCGGCCTCCCGGAGGCTCCGCGATCGCAAAGCAGGGCTCGTCCCGGTGAACTGCCCATAAAGGACGTAAGATATCGCTCCGAATCGCCTCTCAGAAATGCCATTTGGCACTTCACCAGGGGTGCGATTGAAAGTGCCGGTCAAAGGTGAGACAATTTGGCGCTTGTACAAATTCCGGTACTGTATAAATAAAGCAGTTCAATGAATGATGAACTG
>JAKEEH010000238.1 GCA_022616725.1 Limisphaerales bacterium
GATCGGATCTGATTATCGACGACACCATTGTAATTGAAATCGCGATTCAACTGCGCTGTGTTGAAGCCCAGCGCGCGACCGGCTGGAGTGGCGTGACAGGTCACGCACTCATTGCGAGTCGGATAGTGCCAGACCTGGGTGCGGACGATGCCCGAATCGTTGATGACGAATTCCTCGTCCATGCCGGCATCGGGCACCAGGGTGGCGTTGGTGGTCGAGTTGCCCCAGCGATAGGTCACGCCATAGACGCCCGCTCCTGTGCTCTCGCGCACGAGAAAGCGGGTTTCAACGCGCCGCCGCGAAGCGGGCACGCCGTTGGTCAACTCCAGTTCGAGGTGCTGTATCCACACCGTCGAGGCGGGAAAGGTCCACGGACTCGTGCTGCGAAATTGGATGCGCGATGCGACGTTGGAGATGCAGAACCAGCGGGTCATGATCGCGCCGTCGTGCCAAACTGGCACGTTCACATCGTAAGGAATGATCCCGGCGTGTGGCGTGAGATTCGGCATATCGCTGAAGGCGCCGGTGTCGGCCAGGGTAGCGGGGGGTGGTGAACCGCTGATGATCGCGGGCGCGAGCCGCTTAATGGGCACTGCCGGATCGGCAATGTCCGCCATCAGCACATCGCCGTTTGAGGGGTCGATCCCGAAGGCGACAATGTTCGGATCATCGGCCAGGAATTGTGACGTGACGTAATTCGTGCCGTTGGGTGTCAGAGCCCAGATATTGCCGCTGCCGTAATCGCAAAAGATGTACTTGCCCGTCAGGCTCGGAATGCGTGTGCCGCGGTAAATGACGCCGCCGGTGATGGAGTTACCCTGATTTTGCGCTGTCCCGCGCGTGTATTCGTGAATGGGCGGCAGCGATGTGAATCCCGGCGGAGCGTTAATCGTTTTGATCGTAGTGTTGCTCAGCCCCTCGCGATATACCCAGCCATAATTACCGCCCCGTGTGATGAGATTGACCTCCTCCCGCTGGCTGCCGCCCACATCGCCAGCGTAGAGTGCGCCGGTCAGCGGATCGAACGAGATGCGCCAGGGATTGCGCAGGCCCACGGCCCACCATTCGGTGCGCAGGACGTTTGTAATTGCGCGTCCATTGAATTGGGTCGCGCCGACAAAAGGGTTGTCCGCCGGAACGAAATAATTGGTTTGGCCCATGCGCGCGGGATGAGGATTTGGCGGGAGATTGGCGGGCAGTTTGTCCACGTCGATACGGATAATTCCCGCAAAAAAGTCCTTGTCGATCCGCTGGCTGTTGTCCCCGGCGTCGTTCTGGCCGCCTTCATCGCCCAGACTGATGTAAAGGTAGCCGTCGGGCCCAAAATGAATGTCGCCGCCGTTGTGATTGCTAAACTCGTCGCGCTGCGTAATCAGCGGCAACTCAGAGGCGACGACGCCCTGGTTGGGGTTGCTGGCCGAGGTCTGGAATCGCGAGATGCGCTGGTGGCGGGTCGGGCCGGCGTCAGTCGTGGTCACGAGGGAGTAAAACAAATAGAAATAGCGGTTGGCGGCGTAATTGGGATGGAAGGCAATGCCGAGCAAGCCTTCCTCCCCGTCGGTGGTGACCGGCCCTGAAATGTCCATGAACACCGTGCGGTTTGGGCTGGCGATGTTGGTGATGACGGTGACGCGGCCCTCGCGTTCGAGGATGAAGAGCCGGTTGGTCTCGCCGGGCGGCGAGGCAAACGCGATTGGCTGCTGGAAAATGACGCCCGGGAAGGCGTTGGAAACGCCGTAGCCAGTCACCGGAAGGCTGCCGGGCATGCGAAGAGTCGTGTTGGCAACGCGATTCGTCAGTCCAAAGGGTTGACCGAGCAGCGGAGTAACAGTGAGCAGAAAGAGACCTGCGAATCTCAGGGGGAATTTCATAACTAATTAAAGTGCGTTAAGCGGAGTTGAATGTAAAGCGGCAGTGGCTGGGCGGACGCCCGTCGAAGAGCGATTTTGTCCGGGTGGATGGGGATGGAAGACTGAAACACCTCCCCCACCTGTGTCGCAATTTGCCTCGGGTTTGTTGCAGTTCTCACGTCGCAGCCTGTTGAGTGGATCGCTTCATTCATTCTGACCTGTCTCACGCCATCTGGTCACCGGTATTAGTAAGAGGTAAATCGTGGAAACGTTACAGCGTTGAATCGGGTCGGAGTTTCGGTGAACCGGCCATCGCTTTAGAGCTTCGGTGGGCAGTGGTTCGGTGCTTCAGTGGGATTTCTGAATGATCTCTGCCGCCGAAGCATTTCCATGCTGAAGCAATTCACAGGGTAAGCCGCGGCAGGTAAGGCGCGAGTCTGGACCACCCCGCGGGAAGGAGGCCGAGGCGGGATGTTAATGTCAGGCCGCGGCGTCCAACTGTTCCACGTTGCGCGCCGAGGATGCGTTGGGCGCGCCGCTTTCGTGCAGACTGGTCTGCACAAGAAGCGCGTTTTCGAGCACGTTCTCGACGAGTTTCTTTTGCGGTTCGGCGAGGTCGCATTCGAGCAGGCGGCGAGTCGATTGCATGACGTTCTCGACCGGTTCCCGAATCTGGCGCCGGAAATTGTTGACCATCGTACGGGCGATGCGCGTAGAATCGAGCGTGGCGAGTCGCGACTGCTGGGCATCGCCTTCGAGGCGTTTGCGTTCGAATTGCTCGACCTGCAATTCGGATTCCAGGCGAGCCAGTTCGAGGGCTTTCTGCTCGGTCTGCGCATGGATGTTCCGTTGCGCTGCGGCAAGGGCTTCTTCGAGCGTCGCGTGACGCGCGGTGAGAGAGGCGACCCGGGCTTCACTTTCGCTAAGGGCGGCGAGGCTGTTTTGCAGGCGGGCTTCCAGCTCATCCTGGGTGCGTTTGAACACCTTTTTAGATTCTTCGAAGAGCGAGAGGTACTGGCGCAACTGGGCGCTCATGTCCCCGACCGCGCGCAATTGCTCCTCGGCGAGTTGGAGATCGGACTGTTCCTTTTGCAAGTCGGCGTTGATTCGCGAGACATCATCCTGGCGCTCCTGCAGGTTTTCTTCCAACTCGGTGACGCGAGCCTGAGTCGCGCGCTGTGATTCGAGATTCTTGCGCAGCTCTTCGTGCAAGGATTCGAGCTGTTCGGTCAAGGTCGTCACCCGTTGCTCGACGCGACGACGTTCAGCACGCTCCTTCTCCAAATCGGCGGTGATGCGCGCCAGGGAACCGACGCTATCGCGGACACGGCGCTCGAGTTCTCCGACCTCAGCGTTGTGGGCCGCCTCGTTTTCGCGCAGGCGGCAGAGTTCCTTCCCGAGTTCGGTTGAATGGGTGACTTCTGCCTGCTGGCTCTGGAATTCCGTGTGATGTTCGAGGGCGGCTTTGGTGCGGCCCAACTCCGCGGCGTTGGTGCGCAGGCGCTCCTCGAGTTGGGAAGCGGTGGCGGATAATTGAGAGACTCTCGATTCCAAACTCTCGACCTTAAACTCGCTCTCGTTGCGGGCGAGTTTTGTTTCGGCAAGTTCTTTCTCCAGGCTGCGACAGCGTTCGATTTGTTCCTGGCGATCGGCCTCAGTCTGGGCCGCGGCGGCGCGGGCCGATTCCAGCTCCGCCATAAGGTCGCCAGTGGCCCGGCTCCGCTCAGCGGCGCGCCGTTCCAACTCGACTTTGCTGGTGGCAAATCCGCTGGCGATATCGCGGAGTTGTTTTTCCAATTCTTTCACGCGGCGCTTGGTTTTGACGCTGGATTGTTTCTCGGCGGTGATCTTGTCGCACAAATCCAGGCGTTCGCGGCGCAGGTTTTCGGTCTCCTGTTGCAGGCTCTTGAGGGCGGCTTCAGCGTCCTTGGCCGCGGCCTTCGCGTCGTGGAGTTGCTGGCGCAGATCCAGTTCCAGGCGAGTGTCCTGCGCGCGTTCATCAGTCTCGGCGCGCAATCGGGCGAAGGCGTCAGCGCTTTCCTGCAGACGCGCCTCCAGTTCGCGGATGCGAGCTTTGAAGTCGTCGCACGCCTGCAGCTCAGCGGCCCATTGGCTCCTGAACTCGTCGCGCTCTTCCCGCAGATGCGCGGCCTCTTCTTCCCACTGTCGGTTGCGTTCGGATTCCTCGAGCAAGGCGGCTTCGAGCGTGGAGTGGCGGGTGCTCAGGGCCGCAACATCGCCTTCGGCGCGCGCGGCCCGCGTTTTAAAGGTCTCCAACTCGGCGCGCAGCTCTGAATCCATTGATGCCCGATCGTGAGCGCGGCTTTCGGCTTCCTCCTTCAGCCGTTTCAGCTCGGAGGCGCCGGCACGATGAATTCTGTCGAGCTCTTCATTCCGTCGCGTCAACTCGGCGGTCGCCTGTTTCTCGGCGGCCAGCATGGCCTTGACGGCGTCGCGCTCCTGGCGAAGGCTGGCCTGCTCCTGTTCCAGAGATTGGCAGCGGGCGCTCTCTTCCCGGCAGGCAGCTTCGGCTCGTCTGGCGGCGCTTTGGGCGTCGGCCAGTTGCCCCTGGAGGGCAGATTCGAGCGTTGCCTGTTCGCTGGCCTGTTTTTCGCGCTCAGCCTTGAGACGCTCCAACTCGGCGGCGCTTTCGCGCATTCGATTTTCCAGGTCGCGGCTGCGCGATTTGGATTCCGCAGCGGCCTGGCGGAGAGTGGCCAGTTTGCCCTCGAGTTCACCGCGAGCTTGCTGGAGACCGCTGAGCTGCTGCTCATACTGGCGGCACTGGGCCACTTTGGCTTGCAGCGCTGTTTCGGCGCGTTCGGCGGCGGACTTGGCGGTGCTCAACTGAGAGCGGAGTTCGGTTTCGAGTGTCGCCTGTTCCCGGGCATGCTTTTCCCGGTCGGCCTTGACGCGGTCCAACTCGGCGGTGTTGTCGCGCAGACGGCCTTCGAGTTCCTGGCTGCGCTGGCGCGACTGTTCCGTCACCTGATGTTCAGAGGTGAGCTTGCCGCTCAACTCGTCGCGCTGTTGCTGGAGGTTGGCCAGTTTGTGTTCGAAGGGATGGCCGCGCTCGACTTTGGCCAATTCGGCCTTGACACGCTCCAGTTCGGCGGCGTTCTGACGGAGTTGCCGGTCCAACTCTTCAATGCGCCGTTTGGATTCGGCAGCGGCCGCTTGTTCGGCGGCGAGCCTGGCGTGAAGCTCATCGCGACTCTGGCGCAAGCCGGCGAGCTCGTCCTCGAAGCGTTTGCTGCGTTCGGCCGCGGCGAGCAAAGCGCCTTCGAGTTTCCGACTGAGGCTTTCGGCGGACTCCAGTTGTTTGCGGAACTCAGCTTCCAGCCGCTGCTGTTCGGCGGCCTGTTTCTCCTTGTCGGTCCTGACCCGTTCCACCTCGGCCGCGCTGGCGCGCAATTGTCGTTCAAATTCCTCGGACTTGCGTTTTGACTCGGCGCCGGCCTGCTGCTCTGTGGCCAGCTTTGCCTTCAGCTCATCCCGTGACTGGCGAAGCTCAGTCAACTCTTCGCCGAAGCGTTTGGCCCGATCCACCTGCTCCTGCTTCAGGCTATTGGTCAGGCCACGCAGACGCTCTTCAAATTGCTTGTTGCGGGCGACTTCCTCGGCCCACGCGCCCTCGGCCTTTTCGGCCGCGGCTTTGGCGGTGTTGAGTTGCTGTTGCCACTCGGCCTCGAAGCGCTGGCGCTCGGCCGCTTGATTCTCCAGTTCTGATTTGAGCCGGGCAATTTCCGCGGTGAGCACGCCTAAACGACTTTCGAGCTGTTCAGCCTGTTGTTTGAAATCCGCGGCCGCGTTCTGTTCCGCGGTGGTCCTGCTGGTGAGTTGGTCTTGAGTTTCACGCAGGCGGGTCAACTCCCTCTCAAGGCCTTGCGCCCGGGCGGCTTCTGATTCGTAAGCGTGCTTCGCCTCGTCGAGTTGCTGACGCATCTGTGCCGACACGTTCTGCATCGCCTCTCTTTGGGCCGCGACCTGGGCTTCCAGATCGGCCTTCAGCCGGGTAAGAGTTTGCAATTGCTGCTCGAGCAGGTTTCTGCTTTCAATCTCGCGCTCCAACGCGGTGCGCGCCAGGACCAATTCAGTGTCGTGAGAATCAACCTTGCCTGAGAGTTGGTGACACTCGTTTTGCGCGTTGGCGAGGGCTTCGCGATTCCGGGCGGCCTCGATTGCAAGCGACTCGAACTGCCGGCGCAATTCCTGGTTGGCCTGGTCCATCCTGGCCTCCGTTTGCTCGAGCAAACTCACGGTCTCCCGGGCTGATGAGCCGGCTGCCTCCGGCGCGCGGTTTTGCTGTTGGGCCGCTGCGGCGACGGAAGCTGGTGGCAAGGGATGAGCCGCGACGGACAGATCCCGAAAGACGGCCGTCCAGGATGCCGACGCTCCGCTCTTTCCGGTCATGCTCGTATCTGAACTCCACGCCAGGCGAGTAATCGAAGCTGGAAATTCCGTGCCATTCTTCCGGCGAGCGACGACTTTGAGAGAGGACGGCTGATTGCCGGAGGCGGCGGCGCCTGGCTTCATGAACTGCTCAAGTTGTGTTACCAAAGTCTCCTTAACCAGAATCTTTAGAGGTTTGCCAACCAGGTCCAGGGACTCCCAGCCAAACATGATGGCGCAGGCGCCTTCGGCAGCGGTGATGGTTCCGCTGCCGTCGAGCGTTAATACCGAACTTCCGGTGGCGCTGGGAATTGCCGCGCGGATTGAGGTTGCGGGAGCAGGTTCTGCGGAAGGGGCAGCAGGCGTTTGCGATTGCGTTCGCGTTTTGGTTTGCGTCGGCGGAGGCGGCGCTACGGGGTTGGGTTCGCTGGCGGCGGGCGGACCCTGCTCAGCGGCGGGCGCTGGCGTCTGAGCGGTGGGCGCAGTAGGCGGTGCGCCTTTCGCAGTCGTTTTTGGAGTCGGCGGCGCTAGCGCTTTTTTGTCGCTCCTCCCGAGCAGACCCTTGGTGATGCTTGATAACCTCATAGACGCAATGGTACGCAAAATGGATTTTGCCCGGGATGGTTTCTCGGGCTTGAACTTGAGTGGCTTCGCTGGCTGGGCTTTGGACGGATTCCCAACCGGCACGGGCTTTCTCGTTTCCGGCCGCCGATGCCCCAGCAGATCCGCCGCGACTTCGGCGACGATATCATCGACGGGCGTGGCTGCTTTGTCGAAGACCCTCGTCGCGCCCGCATTCGTGCCCCGCTTCGTCCAGACGTTCATGAGAGCGGCGCTCGTGCAGACGTAAATGGGATGTTCCCCGAAATTCTTGATGCGTCGGGCTTCTCTGATGACTTCGACGCCTTTGACGAACGGCAACAGCAAATCCATGAAGATGGCGTCGAAACGCGCATTGCGGAGTTTTTCAAGCGCCAGATGGCCGTTGGGCGCGAGTTCGATATCGAAGCCGGCGATGCGAAGCTTGTCCCAAAGCACGATGCGCGTGCGTGGCTCGTCTTCGATGAGCAGAATCCGCTTCCGGTTCGGCTGCGATGGCGCATCGGCCATTGCTGGATGGCTTTCGGTGCGAGATGGTGGCACCTCACTCATGGTCTAATCATGTCAGTACAAATGAACCCGCCATTGGGGTCATCGGGCGAAAGAGACCGATGCTTTAACGGTTCTCATCGGGAGCAGAGACAGGGTCGCGCCTGTCAAAATTTGCGACACGATTGGACAGTGGATTGCGAAGCGTTCCCGAAAACGCACGTGCAGGAAGATGGGGAACAGCCCACACACTAAGGACCAGTCCTCTGTAACGAATTCGCGCCCTCGGAGATCATGGCCTGCGGTTCGACAAAGACGAGGGCTCCGTTGCGCATATAGCGGGCCACCAATCGAATCGTCGTAAAGTCAATGACCAGTTCTGACAGCGCCATTTCTGTGCGCTCGGCGGCGCGGAGGGCGGCGAGGATTCTTTCGGTGATGTCGTAAATGTGTCCGGGCGGGAACGTCCCGGGCAAAGTCGAGGTCATGATTCGGCCATTGCGATCGATCATGAAACTGCCGTGCGGCAATTCCACTAGCGCCGGCTTGGCCGGCTTGATGAAGAATTGGGTGACGAAGCCCATTTGATCATTTCAAGGCGCCCCGGGCGAAGCGACTGCTGGCGTCCGGAGCACGCACCATTCATAAACCCGTACGCTCTATCGGCAGATTCGCGCACGGCTTAATCACTTTTCGACCCCCGGGTAAAGCTTGCGCGGTGCATTTGCTGTTTCTATTTTCGCGCTATGAAACGCCAACTCCTGTTTGCGGCCGTGGGGATCGCCCTGATGGCGCCCGCCGTGAATTCTCAGGACTCCCCGGCCGCCGCCGCCGCCCGCGAGGAGGCTGAAGCCCGCTATCAGCGGCTGACATCACGCATTGATGATCTCGAAGTCACGTTCCACCGTTTCCAGAGGGATTTGGACAAGCTGGAATCGGAAATTCGCTCGCTCCGCGACCAGGTGTCGCGCGTCGCGGATAATTCGCAAAATGCCGCCACGCAGGAGAGCATAAAGCGCCTCGCGGATAAGATCGAAGAGGTGGATAGCAAGCGCCTGAAGGATCAGGAGAGCGTTATGGCCGGCTTCCGTGAAATGGAGAGATTGCTGAAGAGCAGCATTTCCAGGAGTTCGCCTCCGAAATCAACTCCATTGCCAGACAAGGAGAAGAACACCGGCAAAGGGTACGAGTACACAATTCGAGAGAAGGACACCTTGTCGGGAATCGTCACTGCGATTCGGGAGCAAAAGGGGCTGAAGGTGACACAAAAGCAAATCATGGATGCCAACCCCGGCGTGAACTGGAACCGTTTGCGTATCGGTCAAAAGATATTCATTCCAGAGCCATCTCAGCCCTAACGTGAGTTGAAGGGTCATGAGTCGAAGGGTTTAAGGGGGGTTATGCAGCCTGACATACCGCCCCTCGATTCACCCTCGCGCCACAATCGAGTTTTGATAGGGCTGGTAAGCGGGGCCGTTGCCGGAGTGATAGCCAATCTGGCCGGCGCGCGATTCCCCGCCATGAAACCGGCTCTGAATTGGCTCCTCACATACGTCACCGAGCCGGTTGGACAGCTCTTCCTGCGTCTCTTGCTCATGACAGTAATCCCGCTCGTCGTCGCTTCCCTCATCGTTGGTGTCTCCCGCATCGGTGACATTCGCAAGCTGGGCCGAATCGGTGTGCGCTGCCTGGTCTATTGCGTCGTCATTTCGGCAATTTCCGTGGGCATCGGACTGTCTCTCGCCAACGTGATTCGCCCCGGCGAGCGCGTGAACCCCGCGACGGCTGCCGCGTTGCAGGAACAGTACAAGGGCGACGCTTCGCGGGAAATTCAAAACGCCAAAAAGACTGCGACAAAGGACACACCCGTCATGGAAGTTGTCAAAACGCTTGTGCCGTCGAATCCGCTTACCGCGATGGCGTCTGAAACGCCGAACATGCTCCAGCTTCTGTTCTTTACGCTCGTGTTTGGCGTGGCTCTCAACCTAATCCCCGGTCCCAAGACGACGGCGTTGCTCGATGCTATCGAGGGTCTCTACAACGCGGCGGCGAAAATCATTGACCTCATCATGCTGACGGCGCCGGTCGCGGTCGCCTGCCTGTTATTCAATAACACCGCCCGATTCGGGCTCGATCTATTGCAGGCATTGGGCTGGTTCATCGTCACTGTACTCCTTGGTCTCGCGCTGCATATGTTCGGAACTTATTCCATCGCGGTGCGGGTGCTTTCGCGAATATCGCCGCGCGAATTCTTTCGGCGCATCAAGACCGTCATGGCCACGGCTTTTTCCACGTCCTCATCCAACGCGACGCTGCCGACGACCTTGCGCGTCGCGGAAGAAAATCTCGGCGTGCCGCGTGAGATTAGCGGATTCGTATTGACGGTGGGCGCGACCGCTAACCAAAACGGCACCGCCCTTTACGAAGGCGTGACGGTGTTGTTCCTGGCGCAGTTGGCGGGCGTGGATTTGACGCTGGGCCAACAGATCATGGTCGCCTATCTCGCGATCCTGGGAAGCATCGGCACCGCCGGCGTCCCTTCCGGTTCGATTCCATTTATCGTTCTGGTGCTGGGCACGATCAATATCAACCCGGCGCTCATCGGGATCATCCTCGGTGTGGACCGCATCCTGGATATGTGCCGCACTACCTTGAACGTGGCCGGCGATCTCACAGCCGCGACGTACGTCGCCCGCGCCGAGGGTGCTGAGTTGTTACCGGGCGGCGGAAGCCGATGAAATCTGGCGCTTATTTCCGCTCTGCCAACGCGCTTCGGGGATTCACTCCAGGAAGCTCCCCTGAGCCGGAACGATGCAGTTGAGATGGTTTTCCCTTTTCCATCACTTTCCTGCTTTCCTGTGGACGCTTGACGCACCGGTTTTCACCGGTAGCTTGTCCGGTTCTGTGTCCTGATGCGTCAGGACCTCCAGGAATATCAAAGAAAGTAGATCAATGAAATTAATAGCATTCGGATTACTCGGGACAATTGCCATCGGTTTGTCGGCCGCGGAAGGCAAGCCCGAACTGAAGGACCAAAAGGATAAGGTCAGTTACAGTATCGGCATGGACATCGGGCGCAACATCAAGCGGCAACAGCTCGATGTGAACGTGGACGCGCTGGCCGCCGGGATTAAGGACATTATGGCCGGGGGCACGACCGCGCTGACCGAAGAGCAGGCGCGCGAGGTCATGACCGCTTACCGGACCGAGATGCAGGCGAAGCAGCAGACGCAGGCCAAAGAGGCCGGTGAAAAGAACAAAAAGGAAGGCGCGGCGTTCCTGGCGGAAAACAAGAAGAAAGAGGGCGTGAAAACGCACACGGTAACGCTGCCCCAGGGCGGCGCCGCCGAACTGCAATACAAGGTGCTCGTGCAGGGGACCGGTCCGAAGCCCAGCACCAACGACACCGTGACGACGCATTACCGCGGCACGCTGATCGACGGGAAGGAGTTCGACAGTTCCTATAAACGCGGTGAGCCGATGTCATTTCCGGTCACCGGGGTGATCAAGGGCTGGACCGAAGCGCTGCTGATGATGCCGGTCGGTTCCAAATGGCAGCTTTTTATTCCATCAGAACTCGGATATGGCGAACGTGGCGCGGGGCGCGATATTGGGCCGAACGCGACGCTGCTGTTCGATATCGAGCTGATCGGCATTGGGGAGAAGCCGAAGGCCGCCGAGTCGAAGTAAGCAAGGCCGAACTGAAGCCGGGCGCGCTGTTGGACAGCCGCCTCAACCGCGGGCCGCCGGGGAACTCAACACTTCCAAAGCGCGCAGCACGGCGGCGCTCCGCGTCTCGACGCCCAGGGTGACGAACATTTCCAGAACGTGTTTCTTTACCGTCGATTCGCTGATCCCGAGAATGGTTCCGATTTCGCCGTTGGTTTTGCCTTGCGCCACCCACAGCAACACCTCGGCAACGCGCGGAGACAGGCCGAGCGAGAGCAACGGTTTGTAGGAAGCAAAGTTCGGCTTGAACTCCGGACGGGCCTGCTGTTCCTGGCGGCGCAGCCGCGCTGAAATGGCGTTGAGCAAGTCGGGTTTGGCGACCGGTTTGGTCAGGTAATCGTCGGCCCCGAAATTCATCCCGGTGCGCACGTCGGATTTCTCGCCCCTGGCAGTCAGGAAAATGAATGGAATGGACACCGTCGCGGATTCTCTGCGCAGGGCGTCGAGCACGCCGAAACCATCCAGTTCGGGCATCATGACATCGCACAGGATGAGGTCGGGCCGCTCGCGCCTGGCGATCTCCAGGCCGACACGGCCGTTCTCGGCGCCCAAAACACGGAATTTTTCCATCTTGAGAATGGTCAATAAATTGCGACGCATCTCAGGCTCGTCTTCAATGACCAAAATCTTTGTCATACCTGTTCCTGCACTTGCTCCGGCGCGAAGACCGGCAGACGCACCGTGACCGTTGTGCCCACGCCCGCAGTGCTTTGAATCCTGATAGCGCCCCTGTGCAACTCGACGCAGCGTTTGACGATCATCAAACCGAGACCGGTGCCCGGGCGGCCCCCTACGTTGCGGGCGCGCTGGAACGCCCGGAAGAGCATAGACTGGTCGGCCTCTGGAATCCCGATGCCACGATCAGTGACCGTGCAAACGAGTTCGCAGCCCATGCGCTCCAGTTGGAATTGCACGGGCGAGCCCGGGGACGAGTATTTGACCGCATTTGAAAGAATATTGCCGAAGATGTGCCGCAATAAACGCTCATCGGTCATGGCTGTGCGGACGTCGGCGGCGATGTGGGCGTGGATAGGGCACTGGCGATGGGTGGCTGAGGCTATCTCGTCGAGCAATCGGTTGGAGAAAACCGCCAAATCGATTTCAGCAGGCTGAAAATCCATTCTGCCGGCTTCGATTTGGCCCAGGAGCAACACCTCTTCCATGAGGTTGGCCATGCGCAGCGAGTTTTTTTGGATGGAAAGAAGATGGCCCTTTCGCTCGGCGGGATCGATGCTGTCGAAGTAGTGATCGAGTATCTCCGCCGAGGAGAGGATGATCCCGAGAGGGGTTCGAAATTCGTGCGAGACCATCGAGACAAAGTTGCTTTTCAACTGGCCCAACTCTTTTTCCCGCGCGAGAGCCTTGAGAAGCTCGTCTTCGGCGGCTTTGCGCTCGCGATTATCATTGATCACGGCCTGGATGATCTGGCGCCCGGCCAGTTGTATGCGGGTGAGGATGACTTCGATTGGCACCTCCTCACCGGCCGTGTTGCGGCAGACCCAATCAAAGCGGGCTGTGCCGGTTTGGAGGCACTGCTCGATGTGCTGGCGCGACAGGACGTCTGCCCGCTGGCCGCAAGGCTGGATGGGAGCGGAGGTGTCGGCCGGATGTTTGCCGAGAATTTCGCTTGCGTCTTTAAAACCAAGGATGCGGAGCACGGTGGGATTCACTTCAATGAACTTCTCCTCGTCGTGCAACATCACACCCTGGCTGGTGGCTTCAAACAGCGCGCGATGTTTTTCTTCGGATTCGCGCAGGGCCTGCTCAGAACGCTTCCGCTCAATGGTGAGGGCGATCTGTTCGGCAATAAACGTCAGGATCTGCTGTTCAGTTGGTCCGTAGGCGTGCGGATTGCGGTAATCCTGCACCGCCATAACACCGATGGTTCGCTTGCCGCGCAACGTCAGCGGCACGCCCAGCCAGATGGCGGCGGGAGTGCCGGATGCCAAATGCCATGGATTCGCCGGATCAGTCATGGAAGCCTTGTCCGCCAGCAATGCCTTCCCGGTGCTGAGAACGTATCCATTCAGGCCCTGCGCCATTTTTCGCGGAGCGGGGCGGGCATCGACTTCATCCACATGATACGCGTAATAGTGGCGGCCGGCGCCGCCTTCCTCCTCCAGGGCCAGATAGAAGTTCGTAGCGGGCATCAGGCCCTTGATGGTCTCGTGTATCTGCACGTAGAGGCTGTCGAGGTCTTCGGCGGTGTGCGCCGCTTCGGAAATGCGCCAGGTCGCCTCCTGCACCTTCTGGCGGCGGCGGCGTTCGGCGATTTCGGCCTTCAACTGTTCGTTCGCACGGACCAATTCCACGGTCCGTTCCTGCACGCGTTGTTCCAGGGTTTGATTCCAGCGGCGGATTTCTTCTTCGATGCGTTTGCGCTCGGTGATCTCGCGCGAGACGCACATCAGCAATCGCCGGTTGTTCACCTCGATCGGCGTCAGCGCCACGTCGGCGGGGAATTCCTCGCCCGAAAAACGGCGCGCCGTCCAATCGAAACGTTGCGGGCCGTCGCACAAAGCCCGACTAACGAGCTCGCGCAGTGCGTCGCTGGAACCCCGGCCACCGGATTGGCGCTCGGCCGACAATTCAATGGCCGTCCGGCTGACGAGCCATTCCTTGGCCGCGGGGATGTTGAGCGTACCCTCCCCTGTCTGAGGAGCGTTCAGTGCACCCGGCTCAACCCACATGCGCAGCGCGGCCTCGTTGCAATCGATAAAGCACAATGTCTCGGGGTCCAGGATCAGAATGCCGTCGGAGCTGGCTTCAAAGAGAAGACGGAAGAGCGATTCGCACAACAGTTCGCAGGCGGGCGGCGGTCCCGCAGCCTCCGGGCCAGCCGGGACCGAACTCCAATTACGGGTGGCGCTCTCTGTATTCGTCATGGAACGGAATGGGTGCATTTCGACCGGGCACCAAGACATAGCCTAAACAAATTTTCTGCCGCTCGTAAACTCAATTGTACTCCCCCGTCATTTCTTTTCAATTCCTTTCAATTCCTTTCAAATTTTGCCTGAAATCGTCCAGGTTGCGGGCTTCGCCCCCCACCAAAAGCGTTCACTTTTGTTCACTTTCTCCATTTTCCTGAGGAATTCGCAGAGTTCGTGTTCACAAATGTTCAGTTTTCGCAGCCGCATCCCCACAAAGGCCCCGGCATGGTCCACGCACGCCGATCCCCGTGGCGGTTTCTGCGCCCGGAGAGCAGGCCAACGTTATAGTTTTCATTCTCACACACATATTATAACATAATTAGA
>JAKEEH010000239.1 GCA_022616725.1 Limisphaerales bacterium
CCAGAATGCATGGTCGCCCGTTTAGGGGAATGATGTGCATAGCCCTATTCTCAAATTATCAGATTCTCAAATCAGCGGATTCTCAGATCAATCTGACAATTTGGAATCTGAGAATCACCTTGCATTTTTAAAAGGATATGGTGCATAATTGGGAAACCCAACAGGAGCCATTCCACGGCTGGACAGGACAACTGACTTCTTTTGGGCGGGTGGGCGGTTTTTGGGCTATGAAGTGCACGCTCGGGCAGTTGTTGGTTTTGCTGATGTTGTTTGCCGCGTTGGGCCGTGCCCAGACGGCTCTGGTTTCGACAGGCGCCGTCTGGAAATATCTCGACGACGGATCCAACCAGAACATCGCGTGGCGCTTTCCCGGCTTCAACGACTCGGGGTGGGCTTCCGGTCCTGCGCAGCTCGGCTATGGGGACGGTGACGAAGCGACGCCCATCAACATCGGCCCACCCACCAACGTGTTCGTCACAACCTACTTTCGCCACGTCTTCACAGGGCCTGATCCTGCGTCCATCTCGAGCCTCGTCCTGCGCATTCTCCGCGATGACGGCGCAGTGGCGTATTTGAATGGCACCGAGGTGTTCCGAAACAACATGCCGACCGGTTCGGTCGATCACCTGACGCTGGCCACATCAATAGTGGATGGGCCGCAGGAGTCCCAATTTTACGCCGCGCGTCCGAACCCGGCCTTGCTGCAGGTTGGCCCAAACGTGCTCGCGGTGGAGATTCACCAGGGCAACGCGACCAGCGGCGATGTGAGCTTCGACGCGGAGTTATTGGCCAACGTCCCGCCCAGTCGGCCGGAGGTTGTAATATCCGAGCCGGCGAACAACAGCGACTTTACCGCGCCAGTCGATATCCCGGTCTCCATCTCAGCGACGGATTTCGACGGAGTCGTCCAGCGGGTCGAACTTCGAATTAATGGAAACTCCATCGGGTTGGACACCATCGAACCGTACAGCTTCATCAGCTCAAACCAACCGATTGGAATGCACGCCCTGCGAGCCGTGGCTTTGGACGATTCGGGTCTGGTAACCACTTCCGCGCCGGTCAACATCCGAGTGCTGGCTCCGCCCGTCACCCTCAAGATCACGACCAACGGCTCCTGGTGGCGTTACCTGGACAACAGCGCACCGGCTCCGGCGGGCTGGAATACGGTTGGATTCAACGACGCCGGTTGGAACAGCGGACCGACCCAGCTTGGGTACGGCGAAGGCGACGAAGCCACGCCGATCTCCTTTGTCACCGGCGGCGTCCCGATTACCTTTTATTTTCGGCATGCCTTCGTGATCACCAACACTGACGCGTTCACCAACATGCTTTTCGAGGTCCTGCGCGATGATGGCGTGGTAGTTTACCTCAATGGCCGAGAGGCATTTCGCATGAACATGCCCACGACGGACATAACGCATTCAACACTTGCCCTGACCCCTGTCGGCGGCACAAACGAAAATTTTTATTTTCCGACCAATATCAGCGCGAACTTGTTGGTGACGGGCACTAACTTGCTCGCCGCGCAACTGCACCAGAATACCGAGATTTCCAACGACGGCAGCTTTGACCTGCTCCTGACGGCCACTGGCCCGCCAACTGGCCAGCCGAGATTGACGATTGAATATGGCGGCGGCGTCGTGGTCATTCGCTGGAACACCCCCGGGTTTGTGCTCGAACAGAGGTTCCTTCCGTCAGGCTCCTGGACGGCCATCCCCGACGCGACCAGTCCGTATCAAGTCCCGTTTCCAACCGGCAGCCGCCTGTTCCGATTATCGCGTTCGCAGCCATAGCCTGGGCGGCGAATCCAGATGATTGTTACTATTTATTCTTTTAGAATGGGCGTTTTCTGTTAGCTTTACTTATGGGTTTTTCAAAACTGGGTTTGTCACATTCGGTTCTCGAGGGGGTGCGCGCAATGGGGTACGTCGATCCGACACCAATTCAACTTCGGACGATTCCGTTAATCCTGGCGGGGCAGGATGTCATTGGCAGCGCGCAGACCGGGACTGGCAAGACGGCTGCCTTTGCGTTGCCGATCCTCTCCAGGCTGGGCGAACCGGCCAAGCGGACGCGGGCGCTCGTACTTGAGCCGACGCGCGAACTCGCCTCGCAGGTCGAAACGGCGTTTCGGGATTACGCGCGATTTACAAAGTTGCGTGTGGCTGTGGTGTATGGCGGTGTTGGCTACGGGCGCCAAACCCAGGCGCTCAAGGACGGCACGGACATTATCATCGCCACGCCCGGACGGCTCCTCGATCACATCCAGCAGGGCAATTCTGACCTTAAAAGCGTCGAATTCCTCGTGCTGGACGAAGCCGACCGCATGCTCGACATGGGCTTTTTGCCGGACGTGCGGCGGATCGTCCAAAAAATTCCCCGGGAACGGCACACGTCGCTCTTCTCTGCCACCATTCCGCCAGAGATCACGTCTTTGATCCAGTGGGCGATGCGCAACCCGCAAACGGTCGAGATTGGTGCCCGGCGATCGCCCGCCGAAACGATCAAGCACGTCGTTTACCCTGTGGCCGAAGATCAAAAGACCGACCTGCTCCGTGCTCTCCTTGATGCGGTGCAGTATGATTCGGTGATTGTGTTCTGCCGCACCAAAAACCGCGCCGACCGCATAGGGCACATGCTGCGCAAGAACAATCATGCTGTCGCCACGCTGCACTCGAACCGGACGCAACGGGAACGCGAACAGGCGCTGAAGGGATTTCGCGACGGGCGCTACGAGGTTCTCGTCGCGACAGACATCGCCGCGCGCGGTTTGGATATCGAGGACGTCAGCCACGTGATCAACTTCGACGTGCCGCAGCATCCGGAAGACTACGTGCATCGCATCGGCCGGACGGGCCGCGCCCAGGCAACTGGAGATGCGTTTACGCTCATGGTGGCCGAAGACAGCAAGCATATGGCGGCGATCGAGCGGTTCATTGGGCAAAAAATCGAGCGGGTTAAGTTGCCGAATTTTAATTATAAATACACGGCTCTATTTGAAGAAGGGAAACCGGGCCAGCAGTCGATCTACGAGCGCCGCATCCGTGGAGTCCGCCTCAGCGGCGGGTATTATTTTGGGCCGGCAAGGCGGAGGCGACGGTAGTTCGCCCAAAAAATCGTTGGGCGGAAGTCGAAGAAGGGCAACCGTTTATGCGCCTTTTCTGCGGCAATTCCGGCGGAAACGCCCCATCCCGTTTGAGATGGATTTTTTGGTTGTGAGACGATAGGTTTTTGTCATGCCAGAGAAAACGGTCAACGAAATCAGCCGCGAATTACGTGAGCTGTATCAGAAGGGAACCATGGCGCTGCAACGGCAGAACTTCGAGTATGCCATCGCGATCTTCAACCAGGTGTTGACGCGGGAGCCGGCGTTCTTTGAGTGCCGGCAGGCGTTGCGCGCGGCGCAATTCAAGGAGGCCGGGGGCCGAACGAGCTTTTTCAAGAAAGTTATTGGGGGCGCCAGTTCGTCGCCCCTGGTGGCCAAAGGGCAGTTGGCTTTGCGCAAGAATCCTTTGGAGGCCATGCAGATCGCAGAGCAAATCCTTAGCGGCGATCCGTATAGCACCGCGGGCCACAAGTTGTTGGCCGACGCTGCGCTCGAAGCCGACCTGGCGAAGACAGCTTGCATGTCACTGGAGATTCTGCTGAAGAACTCGCCGAAGGATTTCGACTTGTCGATGCAATACGGACGAGCGCTCGCGGCCGCCGGGCAAGCCGGCAAAGCCGAAGATGTTTACACGGATTTGATGCAGGCCTATCCGACGCGCGGCGAAGTGGCGGACGCGCTGAAGGATTTGTCGGCCCGTCGCACGTTGAATGAAGGGGGTTATGAGGCGCTGGCTGATGGTTCGGGATCATACCGCGACATCCTCAAGAACAAAGCAGAAGCCGAACAGCTGGAACAGGAAAAGCGCGAGGTAAAAAGTGACGACGTGGCGCAGCGCTTGATTTACGAGTACGAGCAACGCCTCCCGCGCGAGCCGAAGAACTTGAAGCTGTTGCGCGAGTTGGCAGAACTTTACGCGCAAAAGAAGGATTTTAATCGCGCGCTGGAATACTGCGAGCGCATCCGTTCGAGCGAAGGCGGCACAGACCCCTCGCTCGACAAGCTGATCTCCGATGTGACGCTGAAGAAGTATGATTACGCGCTGGAGCGGCTCGATCAAAGCGCTCCAGACTTCGCGGAGCAGGCCGCGCGTATTCAGACCGAACGCGACGAGTATCACCTCAGCGAAACCAAAGCGCGTGCGGAGCGGTATCCGACGGATTTGCAGATACGCTTTGATCTTGGCGAACTGTATTTCAAGGCGGGGAAAGTTACCGAAGCGATTCAGGAGTTTCAGAAGGCGCAAAACAACCCCAACAAGCGCTTGCAAGCCATGGGTTACCTTGGTCAGTGTTACGCTCGGCGGGGCATGAATGACATGGCGGCGCGCGCGCTGCAAAATGCGATCAAGGAAAAACTCGTGTTTGACTCCGAAAAGAAAGAATTAGTCTACCAACTTGGCAGCGTGCTCGAAAAAATGGGCAAGCCGGACGAAGCGATCGAGCAGTTCAAGCAGATTTACGAAGTCGATATTGGTTACAAGGACGTCGCGGCCAAGGTCGATGCCTATTACTCAGGAACCTGATGCTGTAGTCGTAGTACCGTCACGATTGTCCTGACTGACGTATCCAATGCGTCGCTGTTCCTTTCCAGCGCCCGTTCCGCACGCGGGTCTGCGATCTTGCTCGATACCGTTACAAAACGAAGCGATTAGTACGTCGGGTCGTCCGGATCCCCGGCCGAATGCAGTCCTGTAGCGATAATGGTGGATGTGCCGTTCCCGAATTTCGCGCGCGTGTCGTATTCTTCGTCCACCGGGGCTCTCTCGGCAATGAACCATGTTCCCTCCGGAAACTCATTCGCCATCCCCGTGCGCAAAAGCACATACCGCTGAAGCATGGCGTCGAGGGCGTTATCCTCCACGGCAAAATCGCCCAAGCTCGACTTTAGGTATGGCTTGAGTTGAGCAAGCTCTGCCGGCAATTGACCGTTATTGGCATTGATAAAGGCATGGAGCGCGTCGCCGAGGGGTATCCTGTTTTTGGCAAGAACGCGCAGCCGGCTCAGTGTTGCGCGCACGTCGGCGTCGCTGTCGAACCTGGCCTCCTTGGTCGCAGCTAACCAATCAATGTCGGTTAGCAGCTTAAGCTCGGGAATCGTCTTGTCGGGCATTTGCTTTAGATACCTGGCGATTTCCTGAGCCTGTGCCCTGGCGGCAAGAAACTGCTGGACCGATGGGTCGTTCATGTCCATACCGGCTTTCGCCTGCCCTGGATCCTGCTGCCTGGCACGCAATCGCGCCACTTCGCCGCGCAACGTGGGGACGTCAGCGACGGCTTGGCGCAACTGCTCATTCTCGGCCTGGAGCGCCGCCTGTCGCGCAGCGACCTGGTCACGTTCCCGCTTCAATGCCTCGATCCGCCCGAGCAGCGGTGCCTGTTGTTGCTCGAGTCTCGCCACTTCGCTTCGCAAGGCCGAGGCTTTGCGCGCTTCATATACTCCGGTACTGACGGCCACTATCAGGGTTGTGGCGACGAGTGTTTTCTGCATGGTTGTCATAGTAATGGAAGTATTTGCCGCGGCCATGGGCGTTGCCGTTGAAACGGCAACGCCGGCAACGCTCGCTGTAGCGATCACGGCGCCGCTCAATCCGACCGGCGCCGCGTGGACCGCATGGGCGGAAATGACCATGGCAAGGCCGCTGGCGCCGACTGTCACGCCGCGTTTGCTGAAGAAGGCGCGCAGGCGTTCGACTGCGCGGCTCACGCGCTTCTGTGCCGCGTCGTCCGAGGTGCCAAGAGTTCGTCCGACTTCGCGCAGGCTCTTGTTCTCGAAATAGCGGAGCAACACGGCCGTGCGGTCGGTTTGGTCGAGCGCGTGCATGGCTTCATCGAGCAGAGGCTCGATCTGGGCCCAGTCCGAAGGAGCAGCGTTGATTGCATTCATCTGCGTGGCGATTTGTTCGCGAAGTTGGCGGCGCGCTTCGCCGCGCACCACACTGATGGCCGTGCGGCGGGTGACCTCATAGAGCCAAGCGCTGAGCACGGTATCGGATTTCAATTTTCGGGCGTGTCGCGCCAGATCCATGAAAACCGATTGCGCGACCTCCTCGGCCAGTTGGGGCGAGCGGACCTGACGCAGCGCCGCGCAATAGACCAGGTCGAGGTGCCGCCGGACGAGGCTGGCAAAAGCGTCTTGCGACTGACCCTGAGTGTACTCGCGCAACAGATCCAGATCGTTCCCGGTCATTTCACAAACATATCCCCGCTCGCCACGGGAATCCGACAGGAAAGTTGATGACCCAAGATCCGTGAGTGATTTGACGAG
>JAKEEH010000240.1 GCA_022616725.1 Limisphaerales bacterium
CCAGAAATCTGTTCTCCCTTTCAAAAGCTCAACCAGCTTGAGGTCTGCTTCCGGAAATTCGTAGCCAGTCAACTCCTCCGGACTGACCCACCGGAAATCCGGACATCCCAGCGCTTGCGGCTCGCTGGATTTCCAAACGCAATGGAAGAATTGTAACGTGACGGTCTTTTCCGGGTAATCGTGAGTAACCGATTCCACCAATTCGCCCACGACGATCTCGATCCCCAATTCCTCGCCCAGTTCCCGGCGCAGGCAATCTTCGTAAGACTCCCCCGGCTCGCGTTTGCCGCCGGGAAATTCCCAGAGTCCGCCCAGGTGAGAGTCCGGCGGGCGCTGCGTGATCAGGAGTTTGCCGTCGCGAAACACAAGTCCGGCGGCGACTTCGATCGTTGGCCGCGCAGGATTCATGCATCTGATTCAGTGAGCCGGCCGCGATGCAGAGCGCCAGAGGACAGGCGCACTCCAGAACCTGGCGGAAATTCAACGGCCCGTGCGGGTGCGCTTGCGTCATGGAGTGCGCCTGTCCTCTGGCGCTTTGTCAACCCGTTCGCTGGGCGCGGCAAGAACGACCGAGGCTTTGGGCTCATGCGCGCCTACGGCTGAAATTCATTCTATCGCCCAATGCTCTTGTAAATGAACCCCAGCGTTTCCATTTCCTGCGGGTCAAAAAGATTGCGCCCATCAAACATAATCGGGTGCGTCAGTTCCTTGCGCACGCGTTCGAGGTCCAGCTTTTTGAATTCCGGCCATTCCGTGGCAATCACGAGCGCGTCGCACCCTTGCGCCACATCGTTCATGTCATCCACATATGTCACATCGCGCAGAATCGCTTTCGCCTTGCTCATGGCGCGCGGATCGTGCACCCGCAATTGCGCGCCTTCGCGCTGCAGCCGCTCGCATAGCTCGATCGCGGGAGACAGCCGCACGTCGTCGGTGTTCTGTTTGAAAGCCAGCCCGAGCACCCCGATGTTTTTGTCTTTCAATACCCAGAGCGTTTCCTCGATCTTCTTGATGAAGCGGTCCATCTGCTCGGCGTTGATCCGCTGCACTTCTTTGAGCAGCCGAAAATCGTAACCGAGCTGCTCGGAAATCTTGATAAACGCGCTCAGGTCCTTCGGAAAACAACTCCCGCCGAATCCAAGCCCGGCGTCCAAAAACCGCCGTCCAATCCGCGTGTCCAGCCCAATCCCATTGGCCACTTCATTGACATTCGCCCCCGTCGCTTCGCAAATCACCGAGATCGCATTTATGTACGAAATCTTCAGCGCCAGGAATGAGTTCGCCGCGTGCTTGATCAGTTCCGCGGAATTGATGTCGGTCACGATGACCGGCGCCTGAAAAGGTTCGTAAGCCTGCTTCATCGCCTGCACTGGACGCGGCGAGCGCACCCCGATTACCACCCGGTCCGGCTTCATGAAGTCATCCACCGCGAAGCCCTCGCGCAGGAATTCCGGGTTGCTGACCACGTCGAAATCCACCCGCGCTTTGCAATAGCGCTTGATCGTCTCGGCCACCTTGTCCCCGGTCTTTACCGGCACCGTGCTCTTGTCCACCACAATTTTGTAGCCCGTCATGTTCTGCGCAATCTCCCTCGACACTCCCTCCATGAAGCTCAGATCCACCGACCCGTCGGGCTGGGGCGGGGTGGGCACTGCAATGAAAATAATGTCTGATTTGACAACACCCTCGGCAGTCGAGTTCGTAAAACTCAACCGGCCAGCCGCGACGTTGCGTTGGACAAGTTCCTCCAGCCCTGGCTCATAGATCGGCATGCCCCTCGCCTGCAGCAGCTTCACCTTCGCCGTGTCCTTATCGACGCAAATCACCTGGTGCCCCACCTCGGCAAAGCACGTGCCGGTGACGAGGCCGACGTAGCCCGTTCCAATAATTGTTAGCTTCATTTGGGCTGACCCGCGTTTAGACCGTTTGAAACGTCACTTCGTTGAATTGAATCCTCAGCAAGATTAAGGCCCCACGCCTCACGGTTCCTTGATCAGATACCGTCCATAGACTAATCCTCCCACAGCACCACCCAGCAGCGGTCCGATCCAATATACGATATGATTATGCCAATACCCGCTGACCAGGGCCGGGCCAAACGCGCGCGCCGGATTCATAGCGGCCCCGGTTAGCGGCCCATTGAACAGAATATCGAGCGTCACCGTGAACCCAATCGCAATCGGCGCAATTTTGCCCGCGCGCCCGTCCACCGCCGATCCGTAAACTACGAATACGAGGAAAAACGTTAGGACTGCTTCAATGACGATGCCTTGCACTGCCGTGATGCCTTCCTTCAGCAAATCCGGAGTCCCTTTTATGAGCGTCTGACTCGCCACCTGGCCCGGGACTTCGGCGAAGACGAACAACAGCAGACACGCCGCGACTACCGCACCCGCCAATTGCGCCAGCCAGTAGGCAACCATGCGCGCCAGGGGCATTTTGCCTCCGATAAAAAGCCCAAATGACACCGCCGGGTTGAAGTGCGCTCCCGAGATGTGCCCTACCGCCGCGGCCATCACCAGGATCGCCAGCCCGTGCGCAAACGCCACCGCAAGCAAGCCGGCGTTCTGGTAAATCGCGCCCACGCCCACGAACACGAGCGCGAATGTCCCCACAAATTCCGCGACCAACTGTTTTGTCAGTGAAATGTTCATTTGTGTCATTCCCTCTCCCGAAATACGAACGCCATTCGCGACTTCCGCCAGGTCGTGGAGTGCGCCTGTCCTCTGGCGCTTTCCCCTTCCCTCCGCTCATCGGCGTCCCTACTTGGCCGTATTGGTTCCGGCTCCGGCCGCAGGCGCGTTCGTCGAGGGCTTCACGTTCAGTGGTGGAAGATTCGTCGCGGCAGTCGCCTTGGCCGCGCCCGTCGTCACGGTGCTTTGCGGAATGTTGGTAATCGTGAGCACCTGTTTCGTTGTCGGCGGATTGGCCAGCGTCGCAGTCGGCGCTGGCGGCGTCATGATCGGCGCATTCGTTTTCGCAAGGTCCGGATACTTCGCCTCCAGGTCCTCCTTTCGCAACCCTGCCTCCGAACCGATGCCGCTATACGGATTGCCGGTCACGAGTTCCGTGTAAATCTTGTGCGCGTCGGCGTTCTTCCCCTGGTTTTCATAAAGCCGCGCCAACGCCAGTTTGGCCTCGTCGATAATTGGCTCAGACGCGAACCGCCGCCGGATTTCCTCGAATTTAGCCGTGGCCTCGCTGGCCTTTCCTTGCGCGTCCAACGAAGCGCCGATGCCAAAATGCGCCTGCGGTGTCCACGGACTTTCCGGATATTCCCTCAGGAATTCCTCAAACGACTTTTGCGCCGCTGCGTAGTTACCCTCCGTAAACTGTGTCGCTGCGCCCATCAACTGCGCCCGCGCCGCCGCTTTCGTCCCATCGTAGTCCTTCGCCACCCTCAAGAACGCATCGGCAGTCCCCGGCGGGACTGGCGCGGTCGGGCTTAAGGGTACCCGCACGTTCGAGAGGGCCAGCGCGGCCCGGATCTCCTTCTGCCCCTGCTGATAGACAACGAAGGCGATCGCTGCAATCGCCACAATCGCAAGCCCTCCCCAGACAATCAGGCGCTTTTGATTCGCCTGAGCCCAGGCTAAGAACCTCATAAAATTGTCCGTTCGTGCCGTCTGCGCTTGCATCAGGGGGGCATATCTTCCGGGCGACCCTCGAAAACGCAAGCTTGAACTTCGCCCAAACGGGCCGTGCGAGGCCTGTGGCGCCCTGGCAACGGGCCAGCATTCGAAACTTTACCAGGCACAGTTGATTGTCGGAGTTGGCGGGGCCATTATCCCCTTTCGCTGATTGTGACGACCGGCTCGTTCATCGTGAAAAACGCCTTCCGCAATAAGCGGCGGGCGGCGCTTTCGATCCTCAGCGTTGCGGTCAGTCTCTTTCTCCTGGTGACGCTCCTGGTCGGGTTGCGCGAGTTCACGGTGCCGATCGAGGATGTCGGCGCCGCGTTGCGCGTGGTCGTGCGCAGCAAGGTGTCGATTGCCAATTTTCTGCCCGCGCGTCAGCGCTCCACCATCGAACGAGTCCCCGGTGTCGAAGCCGTTTCGCCCTTTAGCTGGTTTGGCGGGAAATTTCGCAATGAGGAGAGCATGACCTTTGCCCAGTTCGCGATGGAAGCGGACAAATTGACGCGCATCTTCGGCGAGGCCAAGGTCCCGCCGGATCAGCTCGAGGCGTTCATCAAAAACCAGCGCGGCTGCATCGTCGGGAAGATCACGGCCGATAAATACAAACTGAAGATTGGCGACTGGATCCCGTTCACGAGCGTCATTTATCCCTGCACCCTCGAAATGCAGGTGATGGGCATTTACGAGGGCACGCCGGACGACCGGAACGTGCTCTTTCACCACAAGTACCTCGACGAGAGCTGCGGCAGCCCCGGTTGGGTCGGCACGTGGTGGCTCAAGGTCCGCTCTGCCGAGGACATGCCATCCGTGCTCGATTCGATCAATAAGGCGTTCGCCAACACTTCCGCCGAGGTGCGGGCCGAGAGCGAACGCGCCTTTCAACTGAGCTTTATTTCCATGCTTGGGGATATCACGCTGCTGGTGAATTCCATTTGTTCCGTCGTGATTTTTACCCTCGTGCTCGTTACTGCCAGCACGATGAGCATGGCCATCCGCGAGCGGTTCCGCGAATTGGCGGTGCTGAAGGCGCTGGGCTATCGCCGCCGCGACCTGTTCGCTTTCATACTTGCCGAAAGCTTCGGCCTCGCCGCGCTGGGAGCTTTGATCGGAGTGGGCGGCGCGTGGGCCCTATACACCTTTACGCCGATCATGTCCGCGGTCACCAAAGGCATCATCATACGGTTTGAAGTGACGCCGCGGATTATTGGCGTGGCGGCAACCGTTGCCGCCGGGCTGGGTATCATCGCCAGCATCGCGCCCTCCATCGCCGTCGCGCGCACGAGCGTCGTCAATGGTTTGAAAACCCTGGACTAAGCTAAGACAAGGCGCGCTGTCCCCAGGCGCGCCTTACCCGTCAGTTGACAAACGAGGTCTCATTGGCCTGGAGGAGCGCATGGGCGTATTCCTGCCAGGCCGTCAACGGTTCCCGCGACCGGAAAGGCGCCTCCCCTGCCCTCCGGTCGCGTATTCGGGCCCGGAACTCCTCCCGCATCGCTTCCCGAGCTGGTCGGCGGTTATTCGCCACCGGTATCACTCGTTCGTGCGACGGTTCCTGGGCCACGAATTCCAGCCCCAGCTTGACTTCCCCTGCTCGCGCCGGGCGCTGGTAAATGATCTCGTAAAGCAACTGGATTCTCTCAACGTCGTTCTTCAGAGCCGTAAAGTCGGATCGCTCGACCAGTTTCCTGGCCTGTTCGACTACCAGGGGGCTGTTCATAAAGAACAGCGCCTGTTGCGGCACAGTCGTCTGGTGGCGTTTGCCGGTCGTCATGTCGGGGTTCGCGAAGTCGAAGCTGAAGAGCACCTCGGCGACGTTGTTCCGGTCGATGAATCCATAAATGCTGCGCCGGGTCGAGTAGGGCTCTTTCCTCAAATCGACCGGCCGGCCAAATTGCGTCCGGTCCAGCGTTCCGCCGATGGCCAGAAGCGAGTCCCGCAGGGGTTCAAACTCGAGGCGCCGGATGTTCGCCCGCCACAGCAGGCGATTGTTCGGGTCAATTTGCGCATACTGCGGGTTGTTGGCGCTGCTCTGCTGATAGACGCTCGTCAGCATGATTTGCTTGTGAAGTTTTTTAAGGCTCCAACCGTTCTGGATGAATTCGCCGGCCAGGAAGTCGAGCAGTTCGGGATGGCTCGGCGATTCGGCCTGGGTCCCGAGATCATCCGGGGTGCTGACGAAGCCCTCGCCGAAATGGTGCAGCCAGACGCGGTTGACCATGACGCGAGCTGTCAATGGATTCTTTTTGTCCGCGATGGCGTGGGCCAACTGCAAACGGCCGCTCCCATTGGTGAATTCCGGGCGCGCTGGCCCCGAAAGCGCCTCAAGAAACCGGCGCGGCACCACCTGCCCGCGGTTTTCCGCCTCGCCGCGAATGAACACCGGCGAGTTCCGCGGTTTCGGCGCGTCTTCAATCGCCATCGCCCGGGTTGGCGCCCCCTCGTGGGTCATCTCCAGCCGGGCGACCTTCGCGCTGTTCTCGCGCATCTCGCGTTGCAACTGCCGCAAGCCTTCGCGGTCGCGTTTGCGGCGCAATTCACGAAAGCGCGCTTCCAGTTCCTGCTTCTCGTTGTTGAGCGCGGCGCGCTGCCGGTAATAATCCTGGTACTCCGGGGTGTTGGGGATCTTCGAAATGATCGGCTCGACCTCCGGCTCGCGGCAGCTTGCAAAGATCCCGTGCAAGGAATAGTAATCTTTGGTCGGAATCGGATCGAATTTGTGATCGTGGCACCGGGCGCAGGTCACGGTCAGTCCAAGGAAGCCTTTTGTCACCACGTCGATGCGGTCGTTGATGATATCGTGCTGCATGCCCATGAACCGGTCCCCAATGGTCAGGAACCCGAGGGCGGCCAGCTTACTGGGGTCGCTGGCGGTAGCCGGCAATTTATCCGCAGCAAGTTGTTCTATGATAAAGATGTTGCACGGCTTGTCGTCGTTGAAGCTTCGGATGACGTAATCCCGGTAGGTCCACGCGTAAGGATAATTGGGATCTTCGCGCTGTCGGCGAATCTCCCCTTTGGTGTCGCTGTAACGGGCTGTATCCAGCCAGTGCCGGCCCCAGCGCTCGCCGTAATGCGGGGAATTCAAAAGACGTTGCACCACTCGCTCAAAGGCCGTGGACGAATTGTCGTCGAGAAACGCCTGGACTTCTTCCGGCGAGGGCGGCAGCCCGATCAGATCGAAGCTCGCCCGCCGGATCAGGGTCCGCTTGTCGGCGGGCGGATTTGGCTTGAGCCCTGTCGCTTCGAGCTTTGCAAGAATGAACTTGTCGATGTCGCTCTGCGCCCACTTTGCATCCTTCACTGTCGGAACGGACGGCTTCTTTACCGGTTGAAAGGCCCAATGTTTCTTTCCTGAATCGACCCACTCTTTCTGCGCTGCGGTCGCGACACGCGGGTCCGGCGCGCCCATTTTCACCCACGCCGCCAGGTCCGCGATCTCGGCATCGGTCAGCTTCGCGCCTTTGGGCGGCATCTGGAGATCGGGATTTCCATAGCGCACCGCCTGGATCAGGAGACTTTTATCGGGATTGCCGGGCACTATCACCGGACCGCTGTTGCCGCCGGCCAGCACGCCGTCCCGGGTGTCGAGCAATAGCCCGCCTTTGACCTTCTCGGCGGTGTGGCTGTGGCATTTGTAGCAGTGTTTCGCCAGGAGGGGACGGACCTTGTTCTCGAAAAAGTCGAGTTGCGCGCGTGCCGGCTCCGCCGCGTCCGCGTGGAACGCCGCGATCAGCCCGAGGATTGCCAGTCGTCTCATGCCATAATCCCCTTGACGACGGTTCCATGCACATCCGTGAGCCGGAAGTCGCGGCCATTGTAACGATAGGTCAGTTTCTCGTGATCGAAGCCGAGCAGCGCGAGAATGGTGGCGTGCAAATCGTGCACGTGCACTTTCTCCTTGACTGCG
>JAKEEH010000241.1 GCA_022616725.1 Limisphaerales bacterium
CAAGAAGTGGTTTCCGCGGCCGCAGGAAATTGACGGTTTGGCGCAGTTCAACACCCCTTACGAAGACATCATGGTGAATTCGTATTTGGTTTGGGATCCCCCATCGCGCGAAGCGGCCGCGTTCGACACCGGAGCGACCTGCCAGCGGATGCTCAATTTCGCGAAGGAGAAGGGCCTGGCGGTAAAACTCATTCTTTTGACCCACACTCACGTGGATCATATCAAAGATCTGGCGAAACTACGGCTGGAGTCAGGCGCACCGGCCTGGGTTTGTGAACTGGAGCCCACCCCGGGCGCGAAAACCTTTCCCGTGGGGCACGCGTTCAGCGTCGGCAGCTTGCGCATCGACACGCGGCAGACCTCGGGCCACTCCGTCGGGGGCATTACCTACGTGATTATCGGATTGGCCCGGCCGCTCGCAGTGGTGGGAGACGCGATTTTCGCGGGCTCGATGGGCGGAGGTCTCGTTTCTTACAGCGACGCCCTGAGCAACAATCGAAAGAATATTTTTAGTTTGCCGAACGAGACGATCCTGTGCCCGGGGCATGGCCCGCTGACCACAGTCGGCGAGGAAAAACAGCACAATCCATTTTATCCGGAGTTTCAGAAACGCTGAATCGAGCTTATCTCATCAACCCCTGAACAAAGAAACTTATGACTGAAAAAATTGGCTTCGTTGGAGTGGGGCGGATGGGCGCGAATATGGCCCGCCGCCTGAAGGATGTTGGGTTTCCCATCAGCGCCGTTTATGACGTGCGCGCGGACGCCGCGAAAGCGCTCGCCCAGGAGGTGGGCGCCGAAGCGTGCACACAGTTGAGCCGCGTCACCGCGTTGTCCGACGTGATCATTACGGTGGTGACGGACGACAGCGCGATGCGCAAAATCTTCGCCATCGGCAGGAAGGGCGACAGCCTTCTCACCGACGCGCGCGGGAAAACCTTCATCAATTGCGCGACCGTCAGCCCAAAGGTCCATGTCGAAGTCGAGAAGGCCGCGAAGAAGGCCGGCGCTGCTTCCCTGGAAGGCTGCATGGCCTCGAGCATTACCCAGGCGCGCGATGGCACGCTCTATCTGATGTGCGGCGGGGAAGAAGCGGTATTCAATCAGGTGCGGCCAATCCTGGAGAAGCTCAGCTCCTCGATGCGTTACATTGGCAAAGCCGGCCAGGCCGCCAGCGTCAAAGCCCTGGTTAACATGGTGATGAACATCAATACCGCCGCCCTCGCGGAGGGCCTGGCGCTTGGAGACGCCCTCAAGCTCGACCTCACGACGCTGCGCGAGGTGTTCTCGCAGACCGGCGCCAACTCCCGGGTCCTTCAGACGGATGGCGAGGACATGCAAAATCGCGAACACTCCTGTTTTTTCTCGGGCGCGCACGCGGCGAAAGACTCGGGTATTGCCCTGAACCTTGCGCGGGAAAAGGCCTTGAACCTTCCGCTCGCCGCGGCGACCAAAAAGCAATACGACCGGATGGTCAAGGAAGGCATCGGTGAACTCGACAAATCCGGTATCGCCGAACTTACGTTCAAAGGCCGACACAAACGCCGGAAAAAATAGCGTTCGATCAGCCGGGCTCTGTAACAAACCTCCGTCGGCTGTCGAAGGCGGCGACTCGTGTGATGGCCGGCCCGATCAAGGAGGCATCCGGATGCGGATTTCTCGATGAACAAGGCAAACCAGCGGTACCGCCCAAGTTTGAGGAACTCGGCCAATTCTCAGAGGGTCTTGCAAGCTCTAAACGCGACGCCCAGATAGGATTCATCGATGCCAATGGTAACGAGGTTATTGCTCCTCAGTTCTGGGCCGATGGGTATTGACACTTACCCTCGAGCTCGATTCGCGTTCTCGCGGGTAATTGCCACTGCGCTGCTCCCGGCCGCTCCGGCGCTCCCGCTTGTGATCTGTCTGGTCACTTGCTTTGGAGTGAGCCAGTTCATATTCATATGGGCCACTATATGTTTAAGTTACTCAATACATTACCTAGCTAAAACATTATTGCTTTCTGACAAAATTATGCTATAATTCAACCATGAGACTGGAACTTATACCGGTGGGCCCCCGCGGAGCGGGCATGAGCAGCCGCCACTCAGCGCGGCGGCGCGACTGGACCATGGCAACGGGCGTTGTCGCGTCAATTGTGTGTGCCTGCTTCGTGCGTGCAGCCCAGCCGGACCTGATTCTGTGGGGACCCGCCATGAGTCCGAGGATCGAAAGTCGCGCCTTTACCTCGAACGACTGCGAGGTCGTCGAAGGCTGCGCGCAAGTCGGCCAACGGCGCCTGCTGCGCTTCACCACCGAGACGCGCAATATCGGCGCGAGCGATCTCGTGCTCGGCAACCCGGCCAACAATCCGCTGTTCGAGTTTGCGACCTGTCACGGCCACTTTCACTTCGCGGACTTTGCCGACTACCGGCTCCTGGATAGTTCTGGCTTGTCAGTGGGCGTCGGCCTCAAGGTGGGATTTTGTCTTGAAGACGTCTCACGCTTTGATCCGGCCGGTCCGAGCGAACCCCGCTATGATTGTGGGTTTCAGGGAATCCAGGCCGGATGGGCCGACATTTACGTGGCGTCGCTGCCATGCCAGTGGATTGACATCAGCTCAACGCCGCCGGGCATTTATACGCTCGAGATAGAAGTTGACCCTTCCAATCGCCTCCCTGAATCCAACGAATCAAACAACGTCGCAAGCGGGTTTGTGGTCATCAATCCCCCTTGCACGAGCCCGCCTGCCAACGACAATTTTGTCAGCGCCCAAGCCATCACAAGCCCGAGCGTCACCGTCATCGGCGCGAACTCGTGCTCCTCTCGGGAAGGCGGCGAACCGAGGCACGCCGACAATATGGCGGAGCGTTCAGTGTGGTATCGTTGGGTTGCGCCCTACACCGGCGCGGCGCGCATAAACACGCTTGGGAGCAGCTTCGACACGTTGTTGGCAGTTTACCGGGGTAACACTGTCGGGGCGCTGACGGGGATCGCTTCCAATGACGACGCGCAGGGAGGCCGATGGAGCGCGGTAACTTTCGCGGTCACCAACAGCGGCGTTTATTATGTCGCGATTGATGGCTGGAACGGCGCCGAAGGAGGGGTGGCGCTGAACATCAATCCCGCCACCAACGACCGGTTCACCAACTGTCTTCCAATCGCCGGCCTCTCCGGAACGGTTGCGGGCGTCAATTCCGGAGCGGGCGGCGAAGCTTTTGAGCCGCCGCACGCCGGGCAACCAGCCGGACGGTCGCTCTGGTATTGCTGGATTGCACCGACCAATGGCCCCTTTCGTTTTCACACCCGCGGAAGCAGCTTCGATACGCGGCTGGCGATTTACACCGGAACGACCCTTTCCAATCTGGTCGAAGTTGCCGGCAACGATGATGTTGATACTTCCCGCGCCAGCGTGGTGCTTTTCGACGCCATTCCCGGGACCGTATATCTTGTTGCCGTGACGGGTTCGCGCGAAGGCGTGGTGTCGCTTTCGTGGGCCCCGGCAGTGCGCCCGGTGATCACGAGCATTGTCCCCGCATCAACAAATGCATTTGAATTGGCGCTCAGCGGGCAACCCGGCGATACCTACCTCCTGCAGCGCTCCGGCGATCTCAGGACGTGGGTGGACCTCTTGCCCGTCACGAACGTGACTGGGACCGTGCAATACCAGTTGACCAACGCTGCGCCCCAGCGCTTTCTTCGCGCTTTGGTTCGCCCCTGACCGGAGCGTTCAACAGTTTATAAATTAATATAGCTGTGGGTAGGGAATCACCCCAGTCCCTTTTAGTCCCTAACGGTTTACAGCTTGCTGCATCGCTTGCTAAGGTGCCCGGCGATGCCAGATCCCGGTCTGCCAACCGCAGTCGAGCAGTTTCTGTCTGACCACATCCGGTCGATTGAACATCTCGAGGTGTTGCTGACCGTAACTTCCAATCCCCAGGTCAGTTGGTCCCCGTCCGAAGTGTTAAACCGTGTCCAAAGCAGCGAAAGCTCGGTCCAAATCCGGCTCGAGGAATTCGTAGCCGCGGGTCTGATTGTCCAGGACAAAGAGGGCTATCGATTTTCGCCGAGAACGAACGAACTTCGAGAAGCGGTGGAGCAGCTCACACGCGCTTACAAGGAGCGCAGGGTTCGGGTGGTGGAAGCGATCTATTCAGAAAGACGGCACGCAGCGCGTGACCTGTCGGAAGCATTCCGCTTCCGTAGAAAGGATAAACATGGGTGAAGCTGTTTACATTCTATGCGGGCTGACAAGCGCGCTCTGCGCGATCCTGCTGTTCCGCAACTATCGCGCCTCGCGGGTGCCGCTGGTGCTCTGGACCGGGATCTGTTTTCTGGCGCTGACCGCGACGAACATTCTGCTTTTCGTGGACCTGGTGCTTTTCCCCTCGCTGGATATGTCCACTCTTCGGGTGGCCCTTTCACTCGCCGGGGTGGGGGCACTCTTGTACGAATTGATCCGGAGCACCGCATGAAAGCCGTCATTAATGAATTCTTGTCGGGCGCGTTGATGCTTGCCTATTTGGCGATCGGGCTGTTCTTCTTGCGCTTCTGGCGGAAAACGCACGATCAGTTCTTTGCGGTTTTTGCGGCGGCCTTTTGGGTCCTCGCCCTGGAACGAATCATCCTCCTGGTGCAGCATCCCGGCAACGAGTTCCGTCCCTACATCTATCTAGTGCGACTCATAGCCTTTTTGCTCATCATTGGGGCTATCATCGTGAAAAACCGTTCCTCCGGCGCGGACGGCGCGGAATGAGTCCTGAAGTTGCGCTTGGACGCGTTTGATGATTAGGATGGGTCCCATGCGAGCAGCCCGTGCCGGCCCCTTGTTCCACACCGCACTCCCGTACGTCCATGTGCCGGCCAGCTTCAGGGGACGTCTGGATAGGGCCTGGTGATTGCGATTGTATTTGCAGAACGCGGTGTGTAGGCTGTTGTCGAAGTACCCGATGCAGACAGCCAAAACCAACCCAATTCGTGTCCTTTTGGCGGAAGATCACACGGTTGTGCGGCAGGGTCTGCGCTTCATTCTGGATACGGCGCCGGAAATTGAGGTTGTGGGCGAAGCCGAAAATGGCCGTCAGGCGGTCAATTTGGCGAAGACGTTACGCCCGGACGTTGCGTTGCTCGATGTGGCCATGCCACATCTCAATGGCATCGAGGCGGCCAAGCAGCTCCGAGGCAGTGTGCCGGGCATTAGAATTCTGGTGCTCTCCTCCTATGATGACGACCGTTTCGTTTACGCAGCGCTCTCGAGCGGCGTCGCGGGCTATCTGCACAAACGAACGGCGGCAAGTGATTTGATCAGGGCCATCCGGGAAGTGAGCCGGGGCAAGACGTTTTTCAGTCCGCACATTGCTAAACGACTGGGCGCAGGAGACAACGCCCGGTTGGCGGTCGCGCGGCGCGCGGATTCCCTGAGCAACCGCGAAAGCGAAGTCCTGCAACTGATCGCGGAAGGCTTTGCCAATAAGCAAATTGCCGACGAGTTGAAGATCAGCGTCAAAACGGTTGAAAAACATCGCCAATCGATGATGGGCAAGCTCAACATCCATGAGATCGCCGGCCTGACCCGCTACGCCATAGAGCGCGGCCTCGTCGAACAACCGCTGCGGATTGATGGCTCTGCCTTCGTGCCTTGACGGCTTGGCAGCGCGTCTTAAGTTCAATCATGCAGTTGGAGCGGTTCACTATCAAGGCGCAGGAAGCCCTTCAGGGGGCGCAGACGGTTGCTCAGCGGTATTCCCATCAGGAGATCGACGGCGAACATCTCATGGTGGCGCTGCTCGACCAGTCCGAAGGATTGATCCGGCCGCTGCTGCAGAAGCTTGGAGCCGCGCCGTCCGCTATCGCGAAGGAGCTTGAAGCCGAGTTGGATCGCCGTGCCAGGATTTCTGGCGCGACGACGGCCGATACGTTCCTTGGCGCGCAACTCAAGAAGTCCCTGGACGCTGCCCAGAGCGAAGCCAGCAAGCTCAAGGACGATTACGTCAGCACGGAGCATCTCTTTCTCGGGTTGCTCGAACAGGGCGGACCCGCGCTCAAGCGAATGCTCCAGAAGCACGGGCTTAAGCGGGATGCGGTGCTGCGGGCACTCATGGAACTGCGTGGCAACCAGCGTGTTACCGACCAGAATCCGGAAGATAAATTCCAGGCCCTGGAAAAGTATGGCCGCGACCTGACGGCCCTCGCGCGCGCCGGTAAAATTGACCCGGTCATTGGGCGTGACGAGGAAATTCGCCGCGTGATGCAGGTGCTCACGCGCCGAACCAAGAACAATCCAGTCTTAATTGGCGAGCCCGGAGTTGGGAAAACAGCCATTGCCGAAGGGCTCGCGCGCCGGATCGTTAGCGGCGATGTGCCTGAATCGCTCAAAAACAAAAAGCTGGTCGCGATGGACATTGGGGCGATGGTGGCCGGGGCGAAATACCGCGGCGAATTCGAGGACCGGCTGAAGGCGTTCCTTAAAGAAGTTACCGCCAGCGAGGGACGAATCGTCTTATTTATTGACGAGTTGCACACAATTGTGGGCGCGGGCAAAGCCGAAGGGTCGATGGACGCCGGCAACATGCTCAAACCGCAATTGGCACGCGGCGAGTTGCGGTGCATCGGCGCGACGACGCTGGACGAGTATCGCAAACACGTTGAGAAGGACCCGGCGCTGGAACGGCGTTTTCAGCCCGTTTACGTCGAGGAGCCGAGCGTGGAGGCGACGATTGCCATTCTGCGCGGGCTTAAGGAGCGCTATGAGGTTCATCATGGCATTCGGATCCAGGACGCGGCGCTGGTTGCGGCCGCGACGTTGTCGCATCGTTACATTACCGATCGATTTCTTCCTGACAAAGCAGTGGATCTCATGGACGAAGCGGCCTCGCGGCTGCGCATGGAACTCGATTCGATGCCGACGGAGATCGATCAGCTTGAACGCCAGGTGATGCAGCTTGAAATCGAGCAAAGCGCGCTGAAAAAGGAGAAGGACCCGGCGTCGAAGGAGCGGCTGGCGACGCTGGAAAAGAATCTCGCCGAACTGAAGGAGCAGTCAAGCAAGCTGAAGGCGCAGTGGCAAAACGAGAAGGCCGCCATCAACGCCGTCAGCGTAGTCAACAGCCAGCTTGACCAGGCCAGGATCGACCTGGAAAGGGCGCAACGAACCGGGGACCTCAATGCGGCCGCGCAAATTCAGTACGGCACGATCCCTGAGCTTCAAAAGAAACTGGCCGCCGCCGAGAAATCGCTTCACGAATTGACTCAGGGCAAACGGCTGTTGAGTCAGGAGGTGACGGAAGAGGACATTGCGCAGGTCGTGTCTTCGTGGACGGGCATTCCTGTGACTAAGATGCTCGAAGGCGAACGCCAGAAACTGGTTCACATGGAAGATCGGCTCCGCGAGCGCGTTGTTGGCCAGGGCGAGGCAATCACCGCCGTTGCCAACGCCGTGCGTCGCGCGCGCAGCGGGTTGCAGGACCCGAATCGCCCGATTGGCTCGTTTATTTTTCTCGGGCCGACCGGCGTCGGCAAAACCGAATTGGCCCGCGCGTTGGCGGAATTTTTATTTGACGACGAGAATGCGATGGTGCGGATCGATATGAGCGAGTACATGGAGAAGCATACGGTCGCGCGTTTGATCGGCGCCCCGCCGGGTTATGTGGGCTACGAGGAAGGCGGCCAGCTCAGTGAAGCGGTGCGCCGCCGGCCTTATACGGTCGTGCTCTTCGACGAGATCGAGAAGGCGCATCACGATGTGTTCAACGTGCTCTTGCAGGTGCTTGATGATGGGCGCCTTACGGATGGCCAGGGGCGGACGGTGGATTTCAAGAACACCGTTGTGATCATGACGAGCAACATCGGCTCGCCCATCATCCAGGAGTACTTCACGAGCGGCAATCTTTCGCCGAAAGAACACGGCGAGATGGAACAACGGGTCCGCATGGAATTGCGCGGGCATTTCCGGCCTGAGTTTCTCAACCGCGTCGATGACATCATCATTTTCCACAGCCTGGACGAAAGCCAGTTGCAGACCATCGTGGATATTCAGCTTCGACGGCTGGAGAAGCGCCTGGCGCAGCAGCAGTTATCGCTCGAAGTGGACAAATCGGCGAAGCGTTTCCTGGCGAAGGAGGGTTACGATCCACAGTTTGGCGCGCGCCCGCTGAAACGCGCTATTCAGGAGAAATTGCTTGATCCACTGGCGATGAAAGTCCTCAGCGGCGAATTCAAACCGGGCGACCGGATCACCGCAAAAGCGCGGGACGGGGAACTGGTGTTCGAGAAGAAGTGAGCCTTC
>JAKEEH010000242.1 GCA_022616725.1 Limisphaerales bacterium
AGTTTCGCCTTCCGCGTTTGGATGGCGGAGAACTGGCGCTCGAAGAATTGCGCGGACGGCGCCTGCTTCTGATCTTCTCCGATCCCCATTGCGGCCCGTGCAACGCGCTGGCGCCCAAACTGCAGGAATTTAATCGCGAACATCCGGAAGTCGCCCTGCTCATGATCAGCCGCGGTGAACCGAAAGAGAACCGCGCGAAGGTGAAAGAGCACGGCCTCACATTTCCGGTCGTGTTGCAACAGCAATGGGAGATCTCACGCAAATACGCCATGTTCGCCACCCCCATCGCTTATCTGATCGATGAAGCCGGTATCATCGCGGCCGATGTGGCCGTTGGCACTGAGGCTATTCAGAAACTGATGTCGCGCTCATCAGCAGAGCGAGACCCACAGCGTAACCTGGCGTCGCAGCACAACTGAGACGTCGTGGCCGCCGACTGTCAACCAATCTGTCCGGCCAACTCTTCAGCAGGATAGGTCCAAATCTCTGCGAGTGTCGGATGATAATGCGGCATCGCGGCGAGTTCGCGCACGGTCATACGTTTGTGCATCGCCGCGATGATCTCGTGGATCAATTCCCCGCCCAGCGGGCCCACACAGGCGCCGCCCAGGATTTCCCCCGTGACCGGGTCGGCGAGGAGTTTCACAAATCCGTCCAGCGCGTTCATGATCAGCGATTTGCCATGATCGTTGAAGGGATAACTGGCCGCGCGAAACGGAATGCGCCGCGCGGTCGCTTCTTTCTCCGTCAACCCCCCGGTTGCCAACTGCGGCTCGGTGAACACGACCGCCGAGCGCGGTTCGGCGGGATTTGCGATGTTATGGCCGGCGATCTCCCCTTGTTGCACGGCGATGTGGACGATCTCGTAGGGCCCGGTGCAATCGCCCGCGGCGTAAACGTGCGGCGCGCTGGTACGCATGCGCTCGTCCGTAACGATTCGCCCGAACTGTGTCTCGACTCCCGCCTTGCCCAGGTCCAGCGCTCCGGTATCGGGGGTCCGACCGAGCGCGAAAAAGATCTCTTCGGCAGTCACGTGGTGTTTCTCTCCCCCATGCAGAAACGTAACGGTCCTGCTGGAACTGTCGCGCGAAGCGTTCAACAGTTGCGTGCCGGTAAACACCCCAATCCCCTCCCGGCGAAAGACCGTTTCGATGACCTCGGCGGCATCCGTGTCGAAATCGTGCAGGACATGCGGGCTGCGCTGCACCAGCGTCACTTTCACGTCGAAACGGGCGAAAAACTGGGCGAACTCCAATGCGACCGATCCGCCTCCCAGCACAATGAGACTGCGCGGCAATCGCTCGAGCGTCAGCGCGCTATCGCTGGTGAGATAGCCCACGGAGTCGAGCTGCGGCAGGGGCGAGCGGGCGACGGTCGAGCCCGTGCTGATGACGAAGGTTTCCGCCGTGATTGTCTGCCCATTATCCAGAGCAATTGTGTGCGGATCAACAAACTGCGCACTGGCGCGGACGAAACCGAATCGCCCGTCGGTCAGTTGTTCGCGACGATACTCGGCAAAGCCTTTGATCAGCAGGTTCTTGCGCGCCATCACTTTCGCGAAATCGAAAGTCACCTTGCCGGGGTGGATGCCAAAGATGTCCGGGTGCCGCGCCAGATGATGCACTTCCGCCGCGTAAAGAAGGGCTTTCGTCGGCATGCACCCGCGGAGGATGCAGAGGCCGCCCACTTCGCGCCCGCCTTCAACGACGACGACGCGCAACCCTGCGCGCGCAACCGTGCGCGCCGCTGCGTAGCCAGCGCTGCCGCCGCCGATGATAGCAACGTCGAAATTCGAGGCCACCTGCGTAGGGGGCATACAATGAGGATTCAAAATTCAGGACTCAGAATCCAGAACTTTAGCGCGTCCGACGCCGCGGGCGAGTCGATCGTGTGCATCTTTTGGCCAAGTTGCGTTTGCTCTATCACCTCCATGATGAGTTATCTGCGGCGTGCCGGCGCGCTGTGGTGCGTTGCCCGCCCTTGTGTTCTTTGACATAGAAGAGGCCATCTTCTCGCGAATCGAATGGAGGCTTGCATGAAATGGCCCGAGAATCCCTGCCGGGATTTCTGCACTTTTCTTTTCCGGCACCCGTCGTAGGTTGAGCATCGGAAAGGAAGTTTTATGTACGAGGTTTCTGCAGAGGCCCTCGCGGGCGTGGCCAATCAACTTCGCATTCATTCCATCGCGGCGACCACGGCCGCCGGCAGCGGCCATCCGACTTCATGCTGTTCGGCGGCGGACCTGGTGGCGGCGCTGTTTTTCGGCCACATGCGTTACGATCCGAAGGACCCAAAGAACCCGAACAACGATCGCTTCGTCCTTTCGAAGGGCCACGCCGCACCTTTGCTTTACGCGGCGTGGGCGGAAAACGGGTTTTTGCCGGTCAACCAACTGGTGACATTGCGGGAGATTAGCAGCGATGTTGAAGGCCATCCGACGCCGCGGCTCCCGTTTGTCGATGTGGCGACAGGGTCCCTGGGACAGGGGTTGAGCGTAGGAGTCGGCATGGCCCTGGCAGCGCGGCTCGACGGGCTCGACTACCGAACCTATGTGCTGCTCGGGGACGGCGAATGCGCGGAAGGCAGTGTGTGGGAGGCCGCCTCGCTGGCCGGCATTCGCAAGCTCAACAACCTGATCGCGCTTGTGGACGTGAACCGGCTCGGTCAAAGCGAGGCGACAGCTTTCGGGCACAACCTCGACGTGTATGAGAAACGGTTTGCGGCATTCGGCTGGCGCACGGAGGTCATCGACGGGCATGACATGGAAGAGATCCTGGAAGTGCTGGGCGCCGCCGGGCTCGGTGTTCAGCCCCTGGCGATCATCGCGAAGACGTTCAAAGGCGCCGGCGTGTCCTTCCTGCAGGACAAAGAGGGCTGGCATGGCAAAGCGCTTTCGAAAGAACAAGCGGATCGTGCCATAGCGGAGTTGCAGCCCAAGGCTCGTTCGGGCGCGGGGTTCTCGATTCCGCGGCCAAACGACGCGCCAGCGGCGGAAGCGCCGCCGCCCTCCAGTTTTTCGGCTCTCAATTACAATGAAGGCGACAAGATCGCGACGCGCGAAGCGTTTGGCAACGCGCTGGCGCGGATCGGCGCTGTGGATCGCCGCATCGTCGCCCTGGATGGTGATACGAAGAACTCAACGTATTCGGAGAAATTCCTGAAGAAATTTCCGGAACGGTTCATCGAGTGTTACATCGCCGAACAGAATATGGTAGGCGTGGCAATGGGATTAGGCGCCCGCGGCAAGGTGCCGTTTGCGTCCACGTTTGCGGCGTTTTTTACCCGCGCGCATGACCAGATTCGGATGGCTGGCCATTCCACGGCCAATATCAAGCTGGTCGGCTCGCATGTCGGCGTGAGCATCGGCGAGGACGGCGGTTCGCAGATGGGCCTGGAGGACCTTGCGCTGATGCGAGCCGTGCATGGGTCGATAGTGCTTTATCCGAGCGACGCCGTTTCGACCGAGAAACTGGTGGAGGAGATGGCTCGCGCGACCCGGTTCGCGTTTCTGCGGACGTCGCGGCCCAAAACGCCGGTCCTCTACGATAATGGCGAAACGTTCCCAATTGGCGGGGCCAAGGTTTTGCGGCAATCGGAGCACGACCGAGTCACTCTCGTGGCGGCGGGCGTCACGCTCCATGAAGCGTTGAAGGCGGCCGATAGTTTGGCCAGGGAGGGCATCGCAATTACGGTGGTTGACGCATATAGCGTTAAGCCGCTCGCGCGGGACACAATTCTCGGCGCCGCCCAAAAGACGGCGGGCCTCATTGTTACGGTCGAAGATCATTACCCCGAGGGCGGCCTGGGCGACGCGGTGGCCGGCGAACTGAGCGGGGAGGGGATTCGGGTTCACAAGTTGGCCATTTACGAGCTGCCCCGTTCGGGCAAGCCCGAAGAATTGCTGGCGAAATACGGCATCGATGCCGCAGCGATCGTTGCGAAGGTTAAATCGCTGATCTGAGACTTTGCGTTTTGGCCATTGACTCCGGCGCTGCAACTGCGGACAACCTTGCGTCATGACCAAGCTTTTCGCCGCCCTTGTTGGGATTTTCTGTTGCGTCTTCCAGGCCTTCGCAGGCGTTGCCGACCGCACCCTTGACATTTACTGGATCGATTCTGAAGGAGGCGGTTCCACGCTGATCGTCACGCCGGCGAATGAGTCTGTGCTGATCGACACCGGAAACCCCGGCGGACGCGACTCAGGGCGCATCCATCGCGTCGCCACGACCGTGGCCGGTCTGTCGCAGATCGACCATATGATCATCACGCATTTCCACATCGATCATTTTGGTGGCGCGGCGGAAATCGCGGAACGGATGCCTGTGGGCAATGTCTATGACCATGGCATCCCCGACGGCAACCCCGACAACAACCCGAATGACACGCGCTGGCCACTGTTGAGCAAGCCGTACCGGGAGCTCAAGGCCGGAAAGAGGCACGTGATCAAGCCCGGAAAGGCTATTCCACTGCGGCAGAGCGACGGGGCGGCGAAGTTAAGTTTGCGGTGCCTGGCCGCGAAGCAGAAATTCGACAGCACGTCCGGTCAACCGAATCCTCTCTGCGAGGACAGAAAGGAAAAATCAAAAGACACGAGCGACAATGCCAACAGTATCGTCTCGCTCCTGGAATTCGGCGGATTTCGGTTTTTCGACGGCGGGGATCTGACGTGGAACATCGAAGCGGACTTGGTCTGTCCGAACGATCGCGTCGGGCAAGTCGATGTCTTTCAGGTGAATCACCACGGACTTGATGTGAGCAACAATCCGCTGCTCGTGCGCACGCTGCGGCCGCATGTAGTGGTGATGAACAATGGACCGCGCAAAGGCGCCGGACCGGAAACGTGCGCGACCATCAAAAGCATTGACTCGATCAAGGCGTGGTACCAGGTGCATCGTAATGTCACGCAAGCCGACAACAATCCGCCGGACGAATTCATTGCCAACGGCCCGGAGAAATGCGACGGGAATTACATCAAACTCTCCGTCGATAAATCAGGAAAATCGTACACCGTTTCCATTCCCGCGAACGGCCATTCGCGCACCTACCAAACGGTCTCGCAATAGCGGTAGCTGTCCAAGACTGTACCGAATTTGTACGGTAGGTCGAAACTGTCCCAAAATGGGACACTGCTTGCCTGGTTTTGCTTCCACCGCTGGATGCGCAAGTACAGGAATGGTACAGGGATTGCTAAATTTCAGGCATTCCAAATCGTGAGAAGTAACGAGCATATGACAACACCTGGCAGATCAATTCTCGATTATAAACATTGGATTGCCCGCCTCCTGGTGGTCGTGCTGGCTTTGACAATGATGCAGTCGGCAGCGCAGGCGAAAAGGCGTCAGTACACGCTGCCCGATGGCGCGGTCGTCACGATCGAGAAGACCCTTGTAAAGACATTTATCACCATCAACGGCGAGCCCCGGTCACTCTACCGGTTGGAATGTTCAACCGATCTAATCCACTGGACAACGTTCCGGAACAACATCAACCTGGGCAAGCATGGAACGTTCACTTGCATTGACCCGCGCCAGCTTTCCCGGTGTTTTTACCGGGTTGTCCCGCTAAGGCGCCATCCTCGGGCCGAGCACGGCTGGGGCAATCCACATAATTAAGCCGCGGATGCGGGCGGTTGGCTTTCCAATTCGCGGATGTAACGGCGGCACAGCCAGAGCGGGATAAACGCAGCGATTCCAAAGCAGCAATCGATGAGCCGCCAACCCATCGGAATGCCACGGACGTGTCCGGCGATGAGCGCAAATGGCACCAGAACAATGCACGCGATCATGCCCCAGTCCACGACCCACGAATTCTTGATGGGATCGTACATCGGGCCAAGGAACGCCAGCGCGATGACCAGATGCGCGAAGGCAAGCCAGTCCGTGCCGTAGGCCAGAAACGGGTATTTCGCATTGGTGTCCACGAGCGCATCGCGGATTCGGGCGACCCAGCGCGCGACGGCTGAATCGCCGTCGATCAGCGTCGCCAGGGCTTTCATCTCGGTTTCAAGAGCGAACGTCGTCGCTCCGCTGGCGATCAGGCCAACAAAGACAATCAATAATAGCATCCGGATGCGCCTCTCGAGAGGGGTCAGGAGTTCATTCGCAGGGGTTGCTTCGTCGCTCATACTTCAAACCATCTGCATTCGAAGCAGGATTTGCAACATCCGCTGACCTGCCAGATCGCAATCCGGTACTGATCGCTTGATTGGCGCATTCGCGTGGGGCACTCTCTGCGCACCGAATGAAACTGATTTCCCGGCGCAGATTCCTTGGCGCCGCAGGCGCTATCGCCGGTGGCATGTTGACGGGAAGGGGGGTGTTTGCGGCCCAAGAGGCCGAAGGCAGGATCATGACGGTGCTCGGGCCGATTGACCCGAAGGACCTCGGTCTTACGCTAACCCACGAGCACTGCGTGGTCGATTTTTTAGGGGCTGAAAAGGCAACCGCCCCGAGGCACAACGGCGACGAGGCGTTCCAAATCATTTTGCCGCACCTCAAGGCATTGCGGGGGCGCGGGTGCCGCTCATTTGTCGAATGCACGCCCAAATACATTGGTCGTGACGTGCGCCTGTTACGGCGACTGGCGCAGGCGAGCGGCCTGCAAATACTGACAAACACCGGATATTACGGCGCGGCGGGGAACAAGTTCATGCCGAAGCACGCCTACTCGGAATCGGCGGACGAGTTAGCTGCGCGTTGGTTTGCCGAATGGCGCGATGGGATTGAGGGCACAGGCATCCGGCCCGGTTTCATAAAACTGGGGGTAGAGAAAGGGAAGTTGTCCGACCTTCACACGAAATTGCTCCGCGCTGCGGCGCGTGTCCATCTGAAGAGTGGGCTTGCGATTGCGATTCACAGCGGAGACGGCGAGGCGGCTCTGGACGAAATTCGAGTGCTCGGTGAAGAACGGGTCGCGCCGAGCGGTTTGATCTGGGTACACGCCCAGAATGACCCCGGGCCCATTCAGATTGAAGCGGCCAAACGCGGGGCGTGGGTGAGTCTGGATGGCTTCAGCGAGAAGAATCGGGGCCGCTACGCGAAATTCCTCGGGTCGCTGCGCGAGGCCAAATTGCTGCACCGCGTGCTTCTCTCACATGACCACTTCTGGTCGGTGGAAGGCGAGGGCGAGCGTGGCGGGCTGAAACTTCATTCCGGCGGCGCCGAAACGGCCTTCGTCGCCGTGTTCCAGCACCTCCTGCCCGATCTGCGCGCGAGCGCTTTTAGCGAAGAGGAGATTCGGCAGCTAACGGTGACGAATCCTGCGGAAGCATTTACGGTTCGCGTTCGGAAATTATAGAACCGACATGCTGCTCGAGATTTCGCAACTCACCAAAAGTTTCCTGAATCCCGAAGGAGTTCGGCACCGCATCATTGACGTGCCTGCGTTCGCTCTTGCCGAAAAGGCGCAAGTCGCGCTCGCGGGGGAGAGTGGGTCGGGAAAGACAACGCTGCTCCATTTGATCGCAGGAATTCTGAAACCTGATTCCGGGAGCATCAAACTGGCCGGACGCGAGATGGCGAATCTATCTGAGAGCGAGCGCGACCACGTGCGGGCTGAGAACATTGGATACATTTTTCAAACCTTCAATTTGCTGCCGGGTTACTCCTGCCTCGATAACGTGATGTTGGGCATGTCGTTCGGTCCCGGCGCAGACCGTGATTTTGCCGAAAGGCTGCTCAAACGCGTCGGTCTCGGCGATCGGCTGCGCCACAATCCGCGGCAGCTTTCTACCGGCCAGCAGCAGCGCGTGGCCGTGGCGCGCGCGCTGGCGAATCGCCCCCGGCTAGTGCTTGCCGATGAGCCGACCGGCAATCTTGATTCGAAGAATGCTCGCGAGGCGCTCAAACTGATTCGTGAGGCATGCGCTGAAAACGGCGCCGCCCTTCTGCTCGTCAGCCACGATCGGGACGCGCTGGCGGGTTTCGAGACTACTGTACAAATTGCAACTATCAATCGGGCTACGGCAGCCGAGGGGGTGAGCGCATGACCATTGCCCTCGTCGTTCGCAAGAGTCTCCGCCAGCACGCGCTCTCGACTGCTATTACCGCGATTTCAATCGGCCTCGCCGGCGCGCTGCTGATGGCGATCTGGGTCGTCAAATCCCAAGCGCACGATACGTTCACGCGGGTGGACGGCGGGTTTGACGGGGTGCTCGGGGCGCGGAGTTCCAAGCTGCAACTGGTGCTCAACGCCGTGTTTCATCTCGAAGCGTCCCCGGCCAACATCGAATGGAAGGATTACCTGACGATCACAAACCATCCTGGCGTCGAGTTGGGTGTGCCCATCGCGATGGGTGATAATTATCGGGGGTTCCGCGTGGTCGGCACGCTGCCGGAAATGTTTACGCGCACCGAATACGACCCGGGCAAGCGTTACCGCGTGCGAGTGCCGGGGCGTCTGTTCGATCCGACGCTTCGCGAAGCAGTCGTCGGAAGTTACGTGGCCCAGAAACTCAACTTGCAGCGCGGCGACCATTTTCATCCCTACCATGGCTTGAACTTCGACGAAGAGCACGAGCACGAGGAAGAGTACGTCGTCGTTGGAATTCTCGAACCATCGAACACACCCGCCGACCGCGTGCTTTGGATTTCCCTGGAAGGCGTTCAGAAAATGAGTGGGCACGCGGCTGAGAGCGCCACACAGATCAGCGCCGTGCTGGTGAAGCTTCGAAATCCGATCGCCGGGCAAACCCTCGACATGCAGTATAACCGGAAGGAGAACCGGCTGACGTTTGCCTGGCCAATTGGCACTGTCATGGCGGAGTTGCTGGGAAAAATCGGATGGTTTGATCGCTTGTTGGCGGTGGTGGCCTACCTGGTCGCGGTGGTGGCGGCGGCGGGGATCCTGGCGAGCATTTACAATTCGATGAATGAACGACGGCGGCAGATTGCCGTGCTGCGCGCGCTGGGCGCGCGCCGGGTGTTTATTTTCATGAGCATCATCCTGGAATCGGTCGCGATTGCCTGCATTGGGATTCTGATTGCATTTGTCATTTATGCTGGGCTGACGTCCGTGGCGACTGTCGTGATGCGGGCGCAAACCGGCGTGGTCATTGATCCCTCGGCATTTCATCCGGTGATGATCTGGGCGCCGCTGGGCCTCATCGGCCTGGCAGCGCTGGCGGGCACGGTGCCGGCCATTAAAGCATATTGGGTCGATGTCGCCGAACACCTGCTGCCCAGCCACTAAATCCCCCGATGGACACCGCCTTGCACACATGTAGAATGTCCCTGTGGCATTGAATGTCGGCAGACAGTGCGCGGTGGCCTTGGTCGCTCTGTGGATTGCGGGCTGCGGAAAGCAACCGCAGCGACCCGAACCCGTCGGCGAGATTCGCGGAACGCCGATCAATGCAGCGATTCCAACGAATACAAAAACAGCGCCGACACATGAGACTTCGGCTGTTCAGGTGGCGCGCGCGCCGGAACCGGAACCGCAGGGTGGCTATCTACAGCTCGGATTCGACAAGCTGTCCGGCTTCAACATTGAAATCTCCGATGAACTGCTCGTGCCGCAAACCAACCAGGTTGCCAAAAGCGCCAATGACCAGATTCCGCAAGAGATCAAGGAACTCGACCAAAAGAAAATATCTCTCCGCGGATTTATGTTGCCGCTGAAAGTGGAAGGGGGTCTCGTCACGGAGCTTTTGATCATGAAGGACCAGTCGATGTGTTGCTTCGGGGTGACGCCCAAGATTCACGAATGGGTGAGCGTGAAAATGAAGAATGGCGGAGTCAAGCCGATCATGGACGAACCCGTCACGCTCATGGGCACGCTGCGCGTCGGTGAAACGCGCGAGAATGGTTATCTGGTCGGCATCTATTCCATGGACGGGCACAAACTCGCCGAGCGGAATTAGGCGAGACTTCGGCGCGGCGGCGGGCGGCGTTTTGGGGGTTTTATTTCTTTTTAGGGGTATTGACACGCTGTACAACATGGTATTACGTTGGCTAAATGACGACTATTTCGTGCAAGATCCCCGAAAAGCTCGATGCCGCGCTGGAAGCCACTGCGGCACGACGCGGCGTTTCAAAATCTCAAATTGTGCGCGAATCCATCGAAAACACTGTTAATGGCCGGAAACGCATCCAACTTTCCGCATATGATGTCATGAAATCCGCGTGCGGAATCATTCGCAGCGGCCACAAGGACCTGGCGAGCAACCCGAAGCACATGAAAGGCTTCGGACGTGACTGAAACGATTTTGGACACCGGTCCGCTGGTCGCGTTTGTAGATGCCGATGAACAGTACCATGGATGGGCTGCGGAGCAGTTCCGGCGCCTTCCCGCCGGATTCGTAACTTGCGAAGCCGTTCTGACTGAGGCGTTCTTTCTCCTGGGATTCTCAGCGATCGCTTTGAAGGCTTTGAGCGGGCTCCTGCGCGAAAGGCACATCAAGGTGCCCTTCCGGTTCTCAGATGAATCCGAAGCCGTCATGCAGCTTATGCGCCGTTACCACGAAGTGCCTATGTCATTCGCAGACGCATGCCTGGTCCGAATGGCAGAACTCAATCAAAGAGCATCGATTCTAACCTTGGATCGGCACTTCCGTATTTACCGTAAGAATCGGAGGCAAGTAATTCCTGTCGTCATTCCGCACGACTGATAGACGAAGATGGTGGAGAGCCGCGCGCGCCTACAAAAGGGCAATCGCCGTCTTCTTCAGTTGTGACTCTAAAGCGGCCGCGAAGAGTTGGTGGCTCAAGACCGCCTCGTCAGGGGTCACGCAGCCAAACCGATCGCCTAACCTGCCCGCGCGTTCCGCAGCGTAAGCGGCCCACATTTGCAGGAAACAGTCTGGAAACCCGGCTTCAAAAATCCCGCCAGTGATTGTTGGGAATGCCATCTGGTGACCGAGGTCGATGCGCTGCCAAATCTGTTCCTTGCCGCGTTCGAACAGCCAAAGGGTCTTCGGCTCTTTGGTGCTGAACCGGACGCCGGCGTCGGTCCCGAGAACTTCAATGAACCAGGTGTTGGTTTCGCCGGGCGCAAGGCGTTTCATTTCCAGGCGCATCGGCACTTCGCCGCCGCCGATTCTGACCTCGGTGTGCAGCATGGCGTTGTCCCAGGTGTCGCATGTGGCCATGCCCCCCTTGCCGTCGGGGCGCTGAGTATAAACCTTCTGCAACTGAGCGTAAACGCGAAGCGGTTTCCAGCCGAGCCGGAACGGGACGTGGACGGCGTGCATGCCGAGGTCGCCCATGACACCGATCTCTCCGCAAGTTTTAACTTGACGCTTCCAGTTGACAGGCTTGTTCGGATCGAGATCGCTGGCGTGCCAGAACCCGGATCGGATTTCCAGGATGCGGCCGAGCTTGCCGAATCGCACCGTTTGAATGACGCGCTGCGCGGGTGGAAGGAACGGGAATTCGGAACTGCAACGAACGAAGCGGCCCGACCGGGCGGCGGCATCGCGGATCGTCTGCGCGGCCTTCAGGTCGATGCCGAAAGGCTTCTCGGCTAGCAGATCCTTTCCGGCGGCGAGCACGTCAAGGTACATCTGTTCATGCAGGTTGTGCGGCACCGCCACGTAAACCACGTCAATATTCGGTGATCGGAGCAACTCCTTGTGGTCTTTAGTCAGCAGTTGGACGGTTGGGACATGGCGAAACCAATCAAGAAGTTTGTCCTGAAGATCGCAAACGGCAATGAGTTCGGCCTGGACGGGGAAGTTTTCGAGGACAAACCAGCGGCCAAAGGCGCTCGCCGCCTCACGGCCCATGAGGCCGCCGCCGATGATGCCAACGCGCATTTTGTCCATCTTCAGCCTTTAATCAACTTGGCCGCCTGCTGCGCCGTTGCAGCCTCGTGGACGATCGCCATCAATGCCCGGGTCATCCCTGCCGGATCGGCGTGTTGGATGATGTTCCGGCCATAGACAATCCCGGCGGCGCCCTGTTTCATCAGGTTTTCCGTGCGATCAAGAATTTCCTTGTCTGGCGCTTTGCCTCCGCCGCGGACGAGGACGGGAACCCTGCCCGCGATCTCGATTACTTTATTGTAAACGCTGACGTCGTCGGTCGGGTCAGCCTTGATCACGTCAGCGCCGAGTTCAACCGCCTGGCGGACGAGCGGCAGGATCTTGTCGAGGTCGCCATCGACCATGTAACCGCCAGCTTTTTGATTCGGCTGGAACACGAGCGGCTCGATCATCAAGGGCATCGCGTAGCGATCGCACTCGGGCTTGAGGCAGAGAATATTTTGAATGCACTGATCGGTAACCTCGGGTTGCTCAGGGATGCGAAACAAATTGACCACGACGCAGGAGGCATCGAGGCGGAGGGCCTGCTCGACGGGTTGATCGATCATGCGGCTGAACAGCGCGCGCGGCAGTTGGGTACCATAAACGTTGGCGACATCGGTGCGCAGGACAAGAGCGGGTTTCTCCTTGCCCGGAAGTGACTGCAGGTAATGCGCCTGCCCGACCGTGAGTTGAATCGCATCCGGCGCCGCAGCAACGAGTGTCTTGATGCATTTCTCCAGGTTCTCGATGCCCTGCAAAAAGCCGCGTTCGTTGAAGAAACCATGATCGACCGCAACATCAAAACAGCGGTTGGACCTGGCGTTAAATAGCCGGTTCTGGCGATACTGCTTCATAGAACGGCGCGATTGCGGGGCAAATCAGCACATGTGTCAAGGATGGCCTCCCGATTCCGAATTGTTGACGCGCAACTTTGAATGGGAGGATGCAGTCCTTATCCTGCTGTCCAGGTTATGCGCTCCAGATCGTTCAGCATCGATTTTGCTGAGCCGTACCGCTCTCGTAAAGTGCGGGCGCAGGCCTTTGCTATGATTCGGTTGAGTTGAAGCATGATCTGGTGATCGTCCCAATGTCGCAGGTTGAAGGGTAGGCAAGGATACGACTGGACAGGAAATCCGGTGCACATTTCGTACAATGTCTTGCCTAAGCTAAAGATATCGGCGCGACTGGAATGACAACCTTCGGGCGCTGCGTAATGGGTGGGTATATAGCTTGGCAGCGCCGCATCGTCTCCGGCGAGAAGGTCGATGTCGGCTAACTTTGGCATCTCATCGACGAAGATAATATTCGCCGGCCTGAGATCTCGATGGGTGAATCCACTTTCGTGCAGTATCTGCAACCCTCGTGCAAGTGTTATGGCCACCTCTACGCATCTATTGGCGGGCAACCTCTCCCTTCGGCCGTTGCGTTCAAGTTCGTGCAGGAGCGTTCTGGGTCTGTACACTCCCGGAGTGATACTGCGGCCCGACACAACGTCGTCGGCTAACTCCATCATGTAGCAGAAGTAACCGTCGTCGTGCCGCTGGTGGACGTCAAAAATGCGAAGCAGATATTGTGATTCTGTACTAACAGAGCGAAAATTCTGAAGCCCTTCGAGAGCTCGCTGATATGCCGAAGCGCTGCCTCGATCATCCGGCGGTCCAAAGATCTCGCGGTAAACGAATTTGGCTGCAACGTATTCCGGTTGATTCTTTCCCTTTCTGGCGAAGAGGTACACGTGTCCGTAACCGCCACTAGCGATCTTCCGAACATATTGATAACCGGTTTCCGCCTCGAATTTCTGCATTTCCGAACTGATTCGTTCGCTCGCCATAGACCAGTCAAGACACAGCATTACCCTTTGGTCTTCCTATTGACCGAACAATTCGACGCATGTGCGCATCTACGACGCGGCGGACTCGAAATGCCCAAACCCGAACGGTTACTGACTTAATTCCCAACGAAATCGCAACATCTGCAGCGGACAGCCCCTGAATGGCAAAAAGGTCATATGCCTGGTAATGTTCCATTCGGACGTTTTCTTTCGTCAACCTCCGCGCTTCCGTGATGATTGTTTCCTCCAGCTTTCCGTCAATGATGCGAGCAAGTTCTATTTCGTTCAGATCCGGAATTCGATCCGTAGTCGATGTTGCGGTCTCCTCGGATACTGGAGAGGGTTGCTCAGCACGGTTCTCCAAGGGGTTCCGCTTCTTTCTTCGGTATTGGTCCGCAATGCGTGAGTGGACAACCTTTCGAAGCCAGGTCCGAAATCGGGCGCGATTTTCGTCCGGACGGAAGCCACCAACATAGTTTTGAACGGTAATCATGGTGTCCTGCACGACATCTCGAGACTCTTCGTGGGAAAGGCCCGCCGCCCGGGCAGCAGAGTAGATGAACCCTCGATAGAGTTCGTAAAATTTATTCCAGCCGTCCTCGTCGCCCCGGCGAACTTTCGACAGGAGGGTTGGCCGTGTCTTCAACGTGTCTGTTGCCTCCGGCTTCACAATCGTAATCTCATTAAGTGATTGCACGCTTTCTGACGGCAAGCGTTTCAAATTTCGTGAAACGTTCAGGTATCGGCACTCGTGCTATTTCCCATGTTAACATCAACTTGTCTTTCGCGCGACTGCCCCCAAAGCGCGGGGAGAAATCCGGTCAAATATGCGGTTTTGGGAGATATTCATGCGAATCTCGAAGCACTGACGGCCGTCCTGGAGGACGCCCGCGCCGCGGGATGCACTCACCATGCGTGTGTTGGCGATATCGTGGGGTATAACGCAAATCCGAAAGAATGCCTTGAGACGATTCGGGAGATTGGAATCCCGTGCGTAAAGGGAAACCATGATGAATACAGCTCGGCTAACGATGTGCCGCAGAACCTTAATCCGCGTGCCAAGGCCGCAATTCTCTGGACGCGGCAAAAGTTAACCGAAGCGGATAAGGAGTGGTTGCGCGATTTGAGGTACACGCGTCTGGTCGCTTGCTTCTCGATTGTTCACGCGACATTGGATTCGCCCCGGGGTTGGGGATATGTTCTCGATAAATTTTCCGCCGCGGCCAGTTTCACTTATCAGACCACCTCTGTGTGCTTTTTCGGTCACACTCATGTTCCGCGAGTCTTCATGCGGGATAGCGTGGTTCGCTCGTGCACTTACTCCAAATTCAAAATCGAACCGGGCTGCAAGTACTTTGTCAACGTAGGCAGCGTTGGCGAACCTCGTGACGGTAATCCGTTGGCGGCGTACGTCATCTACGATATCTCTCAGGGTTCCATCGAACTGCGGCGGGTTCCTTTTGACGTGGACAGAACTGAGGCAAAATTACGGGAGGCAGGGTTGCCGGGGCGCGCGCCCCAGATCGCGCTACCTCGAAGAAATGTTTGACACATCTGTTTCTGATAAATGCATGAAAGTGCGTACGTGCAAAGGGGCTTGCCTCAAAGCGGGCGCCTCCATTCAATACGCCGCATGTTTTCGCATGTGGTGATTTTCTGGACGAATACCGAAAAGACCAACGCGGCCGATGAACTGATCGCGGGCGCTGAGAAATATCTAAAGCCTATTCCAGGCGTATCGCATTTTCATATTGGCCGGATGGCCAAGAGTCATCGGCCCGTGGTCGATCAAACGTATCAGGTTGCGCTGAACATTACGTTCCCCGACAAGAAAACGCAGGACGACTATCAACTGCATCCACTCCATGTCGAGTTTGTCGAGAAAGTTTTCAAGCCGAATTGCGCGCGAGTGGTCGTTTACGATTTTGAGTGAGTTCGAGTCTGTCAGACCGCAGGGCTGCTACTTGCACGTCCAAATTTTGAAATGTAGGATGCTTGGATGTTAGAACAAGTAAGGCAATTTCTTAAGAATGTGCCTTTTCAACCCTTCGAAATACACTATAGCAGCGGTGAGGTTTTCCGAGTGGTGCACCCAGAGAATGCCGCCATCGTCGGACAACAGGTTGTGGTCGCGCTGCCGGACGGGAAGAACGCAATCATGATCAGCCCGTTGCACATCACGGGGGTTAGCGGAGTGCAGGGTATTCCCGCATGAACGCAAGCGGCAGGGGACTGCCGCACTCCACGACGCTGGCGCGAGAGATCGAAAAGCCCATCCCAAATCCGGCAGGTTTTCCGCATTACCCTCTCGGATGGAATTTCTTATGAATCTCCCGCAGGCGATTGCCGGTGACGTGCGTATAAACTTCCGTGGTGCTGATGTTGGCGTGGCCGAGGAGTTCCTGGATGACCCGAAGATCAGCGCCGTGTTCGAGAAGGTGCGTCGCGAAACTGTGACGCAACATGTGGGGCGTGACGTTGCGGGCGATCCCTGCGCGTTTGGCGCGTCGTTTGACCCGCAGCCACATGGTCACTGCCGAGAAGGGTGTTCCGCGCTGAGTTAGAAACACAACTCCGGGAGAGCGGCCCGTGACAAGCTTCGGTCGCCCAACATCCACATAGCGTTGTAAGGCCGTGATGGCCTTACGGCCCAACGGCACGACTCGCTCCTTGTTGCCTTTGCCAATGACCAGCACGAACCCCGAGTCGAGCTGAAGCTGTTCCAGACGAATGTTGCGCAACTCCGCGAGCCGCAACCCGCTCGCGTAGGCGAGTTCGAGCATCGCCTGATCGCACAAGGCCGAGGGAGTTTCTGGCACTTCGGGCGCGAGCAGTTTTTCGATTTCTTCGTTCGTGAGCGATTTCGGCAAACGCTGCCAGCGACGCGGCAAGGCGAGGTTTTCGGCGACGTTGACTGGCAAAAGCTTCTCGTTTTCAGCGAACGTATAGAAGGCGCGAAAGGCGGCGATCTGCAAGTAGAGACTTTCTGAACTCAGCCGCCGCCGTATGCCCTGGTCGCCTGTATCGGCATCTCGCTCGCGCTCGCGCTGGAGGAAGTTCATCAAATGCGAGAGACGCACATCTTTCCAACTAGCAAGCGACTGCTCTTCGGCCCAGGAGACAAATTTACCCAGCAAGGCCGAGTAGGTGCGCTGTGTGTTTTCGGATTGCCCGCGCTCGTTTCGGAGGTGCTGGAGGAAATCTTCGACCAGTTCGTTCACAAGCTGCGACCGGTCAAGCGTGTGTAAGCCTCAAAATACTTCTCTTGTGTTTTCTGCACGACGTCCGGCGGCAACGGCGGGGCGGGCGGAGTTTTGTTCCAAGCGAGTGTTTCAAGGTAATCGCGCACGAATTGCTTGTCGAAACTGGGCTGGCTTTGGCCCGGTTCGTACCGATCGGCAGGCCAAAAGCGCGACGAATCGGGTGTCAGCACTTCGTCGATTAGAATCATCTGCCCGGCAAACATTCCAAATTCGAACTTGGTATCGGCAATAATAATCCCGCGGTCGCGAGCGTAACGGCGGGCATTTGCATAGAGCTTGAGGCTGGCGTCGCGCGCCTGGCGAGCCAGGTCCACTCCCACAATCTGTTCGGCACGCTTGAACGAGATGTTCTCATCGTGGCCGGATTGAGCCTTGGTCGCAGGCGTGAAGATAGGTTCCGGCAATTCGCTGGCTTCCATTAGATCGTCGGGCAATTTGATACCGCAGACGGTTTGAGCGTTGAAATACTCGTGCCAGGCGGAGCCAGCCAGGTAGCCCCGCACGACGCATTCGATGGCAAGCGGCTGAGCTTTCTTAACGATCATACTGCGGCGCTCCAAAAGCGCCTGATATGGCTGCAGCATGGCGGGCAAAGGATCGTCAGCGCGAGCGAGCAGGTGATTTGGAATCATGGCCGCGAAGCGCTGGAACCAGAAATGCGAGATTTGCGTCAGCACCTCGCCCTTCCTGGGGATGCCATTTGGCATCACGCAATCGAACGCCGAAATGCGATCGGTCGCGACCATGAGCAAGCTGTCGCCAAGGTCAAAAATTTCGCGGACTTTGCCGCTTTTGAGATGCCGGATGCCGGGCAACTGGAGTTTGAGTAACGGCTCGTTGGCCACGAGGTCGATGATGCCTTTTGCGGTAACAAAGATCAAAGCGCAAAGAAAAGCGGCTATCCTTTCCATTTTGATGCGCTGCGAACAGACGTGATCCGATTTGAGATTGCACATTGGGCTGAACCGCGGAGGCACGGAGACGCGGAGATCGCAGGTGGGAAAGTGAGAAAGTGAGAAAGTGTGCGGGCATAAGTTATGAGGAGTTAAATCGTTAAATCGTTAAATCGTTGAATCGTCGAAGTCTGAATCATCATCGTCCTCTGGGTCGGGGTCGGGATCGGGCTCTGAGAAGACGCGGTCGAGGATGGCCCGGGCCTTGCGCAGGAAGGCGGTGTTTTCGGGGACGCGGTGGTGAATGGTTTCGGAACCCAAGCCGCTGGCGGCGCGGCCGAGGTCGTTGACGACTTCGAGGAGGCGGGCGACTTGCGCGAGAGTGATGGTCGCAGGCGGGTTTTCCAGGAGGCGCTGAAGGGATGTGTCAACAATTTTGAGGCCCTTGCGGTAGAGTTCCCACTCCTGGTCGCGGACGGAGTCCTGGCGGGATTCCCAGTCGGTCGTCAGAATTGGATCGGCGAGAGAGTTGGTTTCAGGGAGGTCAGGGTTCATACGGGAATTGGGTTGAATCGTTGAATCGTTGAACCGTTGAACCGTTGAACCGTTGAA
>JAKEEH010000243.1 GCA_022616725.1 Limisphaerales bacterium
ATCGCCGAGGCTTGCGTGCTCATGGAATTTGGCGGCTCGGCGGAGGATCTCGCCCGCATCTGCCACGCCCATCCGACGCTTTCAGAAGCCGTGCGCGAGGCCGCGCTAGCGGTGGACAAGCGTGCGATCCATATGTGACGGCCTGGTTTGCCTGGTTCCGGCGGTCTTCCGGCCAAAATGTTTGTCACGTGAACGCGGATCGCATCGGATGGCGCGAACTCATTGCCCGGGAGCCGGCGTCATGCAATCGCTGTCCGCCATCGCAAGCGGGATTTGACACCAGGGCAAACCAGGCGGCGGGGCGGGGCAAGGATGCCCTTCTTGGCAATGGCTGCGCCTGGCGCACACTCGCAGGCGGCATTCGCGCGGCAAAGTATCTCGTTGCGTGCCTGGAGCGGCAGGTAATCGAGCCTGCAAGAAAATCCTTGGGTAGCCAGACCCGCTCGCGTTCTAGGCCAGGTGCAAAGTCATCCGCATCCATGGCTCGAAGGCGAACCTCGAGCAGGCAACCATCGCTAGAGAACAAACGGCCACTGGTGTTCGCAGATTTGTACGTAAGTGACGCGACCAAGGGGATTTGAATCCTGAGACAGAATTATTTCACGCCGCCGCCAGGAATAGCAAATCGAGACGGTTACTTACCCGCCGGATTTGCGACGCCAATTTGTGCAAGTCCGCCTCCCCGGCGAAGCGGCCTGTTTTCAGACCCGAGTTCAGATGGCCGCATGTATTAAACAGTTCATAAATAAAAGTACATTTTTCTTGACCGGATGAGTCGCGAATGATTCCATGCGGGCATGAGAAAAGATGATGCGCGGCAACTCGATCACAAGACACTGGAGGCTATGCGTGAACGCGCGGTAAGGCGCGTGCAAGATGGTGAAAGCCCCGAGGTGGTTGCCCGGATCTTTGGTGTGGGGCGGACTGCGATGTACAGATGGCTGGCGCAATACCGGCGTGGTGGCTGGGGCGCCCTGAAAGCCAAGCCGGTTCCTGGACGTCCCCCGAAACTCGGTGGCCGGGCATTGAAGTGGGTTTATGATACGGTGACGCGGAAGAACCCGCTGCAATTGAAATTCGAGTTTGCGCTGTGGACGCGCGCGATGGTTGGAAAATTGATCAAGGACAAGTTCGATGTAGTTTTGAGCGCGGCGTCCGTGGGGCGGCTCTTGGCTCAGCTCGGCATCACCTGTCAGAAGCCGTTGCATCGGGCGCGGGAACGGGACGAAGCCCTGGTGCGGCAGTGGCTTGAGAAAGAATACCCGGGAATCAAGAGAATGGCGCAAGAACAAGGGGCTGACATCTATTTTGGCGATGCCGCCCACATGCGTTCCGATCACCATGCCGGGCGCGCCTGGGGTAAAAAAGGTGAAACGCCCATTGTTGAAGCCACCGGCGCCCGTCATGGAATGAGCTTGATCTCGGCGATCTCCTCGCGCGGCCATATGCGGTTCATGATCAAGGAAAAAGCCTGCGTCAACGCCGATGTTTTCATCGAATTCCTGAAACGATTGATCGCCGGGGCGAAGCGCGCGATCTTCTTGATCGTCGATCGTGGACCCGCGCACATCGCGAAGAAAACTAGAGCTTTTGTCGAATCCCTGAACGGAAAGTTGCAGCTCTTTTATCTGCCTCCATACTCGCCCGATCGCAACCCTCCGCTCGCCACTCCACTAAGCTTCGCCTAGCGGAGCCTCTGGCTCGCTTCGCCCGGCGAGTTGGTGTGGAAGCATCTGAAAGCGGACACCGCCGGCCGTATGGTTGTCACCAGCAGGGACGACTTCAAGCGCAAGGTTCGATCATCGATGCCCCAACTGCAAAATCACCCATGGAAAATCATCTACTTCTTCCAGACACCATCGCTCAAATACGCCGCTTGAATGTTCTCTTATTTATGAATTTCTTTATATGTATCGTTCGCCGGTTCCTTTGGGCAAATGGAATCGCACGTCTTTGGTCACCCTATGGTCACCATGCCCTGTGCTCAGGGGAATCGGGTGAAGCAATCAAGCTGCGACGAGGCTTGCGAGGAAGTCGTCGTCCCAGGCGGCGGTTTCGCGTCTCAGCCGAAGCGAGTCTTTTCCCGGCGCCCTGCGCGTCAAATTATGGGCCATATGTCTTAGTGTTGTGAAGTGTGCCGGGGCGTTTTCGGTTCGCGCGCGGCATTCATCGTCGCGGAAGACCATGTCCATGACCCAATGCAGACTGTTCTCCACCGCCCAGTGAGCGCGGATCATGGGTCCGGTCTCTTGCGCCAACAGGACGAGCGAGGTGATGTAAAATCGGGTCTCCCGCTCGATCTTGCCGCCGATATCACGTTTGCTCTCGACCATGACGACGCGGTTGAGGCCCGGCCAGCCGTGACGTTCTTGCAGCCATGCGACATCATGGATGACGGCGCAGGTTCTGGTTTCGATGCGGCCGTGATCCCCATCGGCGGTCTCATGTCGGCTGATCGCCGTATCCTTGAAACCATTGGCTTTCTGCTCTGCGTCGAGAACCTTGACGTCTTCTTGCGGCGCCCCCTGATTGCCCTTGAGCGCAAGGATGTAATCGGCCTTCTTGCCGGTGATTTTCTTGGCGATGTCGCGCTGGCACCATCCGCGGGCCATTCCACCGAGCTGCGCTCGGCGGAACCTTTGGCCCGCTCCGCCCATCGCGTCGATGGTGACGGCAGCGCGTTCGATCGCCATCATGTTGAGAAACGCGGGGTTGGCAACGATCTCGTTCGATTTTTCCGCCCCCTTGACCTGCCCAAGCACGAGGCGCTGGCGGGCGGCGAAGGCCGAGACCATATGGATCGGCTCCTTCGAGCCCTTCTTCTGATTGGAGCGGCGAGACGTTTTGCCATCAATGGCGATGACCTCGGCCGGTGTTTTGGTCAGCGAGGCGGCCCAAGCGGCAAAGCAGCGCTGGAACGCCTTTGCGTCGAGCGTGGCGAAAATCCCGCCCAGATGATCATGCGCCGGCGTTCCGTCCTTGAAGGGGCGGAAGCGGCGCAAAAGGTCGAGCTTTTTTCGCCGAACCGCGCGATGCCGGTGAAGGCCTCGGCCCCCGCCAGAACGGCAAGCAGGCACAAGAGCAGAATTTCATCGAGCGGATACGTCACCTTGTCCTGCTGCCTGCGATCCGGCAGGTCTTTGAAATAAGAAAGAAAAAAAGCCGTCTCGGCCAAAGCCTCGATATTCGCGCCGTCGCCCTCCATCCAATCCTCCCCTTATGCGAATCAGAGGATTACGACAGATTCAGCACTTCACCCGTTTGTCACCTCCTTCTTCACCCGATCGCCCTGGCCCTATGCTGACTTCGCATTTTGTTTGAATATATTTGATTTTACTGGTGCGGTTGCAGGAGTCGAATTTCAACCATAACTATTTGAGAATCAATGTGATTTTGGCGCCAAAAAATATTTATACCAACAAATATACCAACAGTTTTTTAGGCTAGGCGCCTATGATTGATGGAGGGCCGACGCTATGGAGAGCGGTCATTCGGAACGCGAGTACCGGGCGTTGGATTTCTTGCAAGATCGGTTACGGAACGGAAGAGAGGCTCGGAGCGCCTTTCGGGACAGGCCACGCAGATGAATGAATCCAGTGGATTTTTATCCCATCACATTGGAACTTCTCGGATGCTGATGCATGAATTGACTAGAATTTTGCGTCGCCGAATCAGGTGTTGCCCGTGGATCGCATTAACCGTTGGAAACTCGCCGACGAGCTGAACGTCTATCAAATTTCTCTGCTGATTGCGGGCTATGATCCATCTGAATTTGAGGTTGACCGTCACGACAGCTGGCCAAAGGAAGTTAAAATGGAGATATCTCCATATCTGAATGCCATAAAAAATGCAGCTCGTAGTAAGAGATTTGAATTCCGAGTGTCATTATACGATGACTCTAATAATGATGCAATAAATTGGTACGATTCATTGATTGATATAGATAGTTTCACGGGATGGCTTCACTCTCGAAACTTTAATGATGGTTTTTTCACTTGTGGCGCCAAGGACTCCGATCGGCTTTCCGACGCATTGAGTGAATTTTACGCACCCAAGCTTGCGGCGGTAGTACGTGCTTGGAACGAGGTTACATCCGACCCGGCCGCGTTAAACGGAAAGACGCCGAAAAAGGCTCTTGAAATTTGGCTTCGGAAACACGCGAATGAATATGGCCTTACCAACAAAGACGGCAATCCGAACGAATTGGGAATCGAGGAAATCTGCAAGGTGGCCAATTGGAAACCAAGCGGCGGAGCTAGTCCAACACCCACCCCTTCCACGAAGCCCTCCTTGGATGCGACCGCCACGACGTGGAAGGCTCGACCAAAGCCACCCACCCTTCGATCAAAGCCAACCACCCCTCAGATAGCTGATATAATAGATGATGATATCCCGTTTTAGCGCGGCGATGAACTTACAGCGTATGGGGTGGTATGGGATCAGCTGCATCCCAGCCGATCGTAATTTTCAATCCGCCTATCTATTTTAGCACCGCCTTTGCCCGCATTTTCTGTCCGTGTCCAACAAAACACGGATGGGTTCGATGGAATCGGAAAGTAAGGAAGCAAAGACCAGCTTCATTCGTCTTGACCAGGTCAAAGCGCGGACTGGCCTCAGTCGCAGCACTCTGTACGCTTATATCCGCGATGGCCGGTTTCCCTCCCCCGTCACGATTTCAGATCGTTGCGTCGCTTGGGTCGAAAGCGAAATCGACGCATGGATTGCCGAGCGCATCGCGTCGCGGCGGCCGGTCTGAGGTCTAGAATGATCTCAAAGACGCTGTAATCCAAACGGCGGCGATATCCCGCGCACCGGATCAAGCAGACGTGCAGCTATGATTCGGCGGACATCGCCAAGCTCTTTGGCATTCACCGCAATACCGTTCGGCATTGGCTCAAAGACGGGCTCAAAGCGATTGATGATCGCCGTCCGATCGTTGTTCACGGCACGGTTCTAAAGACCTTCATAACAGAACGGCAGAAAGCCCGGCGGCAGAAGTGCGCGGTCGGAGAATTCTTCTGCTTCCGTTGCCGGACGCCGCGCAAGCCATGGGGCGACACTGCCGATCTTTCCTTGCGTACGGAAAAGATCGCGAATCTCACCGCCCTTTGCAGTGTCTGCGAAACGGCCATGCACAAATCAATTCGCCGGGCAGACGTGCCGAAGATCGTCAAGCTGATCTGCCTTCAGGCACTGGCACAGGAACGATTGAGTGATCGCCCGGGTACCAGTGCAAACAGTGACTTCGAAAAGGATCCGGCTCATGTCGAAACTCAACCCGCAGAATGAGCGCATCAAGCGCGACTACCTGCGCTTTCTCAAGGAGGCGCGTGGCAAAAGCGAAGCGACGCTCGACACCACGCGCAAGGCGCTTTCTCGCTTCGAGGTCTATACAGGCGCCCGCGACTTCAAGACGTTCCGCCGCGAGCAGGCGATCGGCTTCAAGGATCGGCTCGCCGAGACCAACGGGCTCAGGACCGGAGAAAGCCTCAGTCATTCGACACAGGCCAGCACGCTTGCCGCCTTGAAGGAGTTCTTCACGTGGCTCGCTTGGCAACCGGGCTACAAATCAAGGATTCACGTCCCGGATATCGACTATTTCAGTCCGTCGATAAAGAGCAGCGCGAAGGCTAAGGCGACCAAATTGCGGGACTTTCCGAGCCTGGAACAGGTGCGGGCCGTGATCGCGGTCATGCCCTCAGAGACCGTAATTGATCGCCGCAATCGCGCGTTGGTTGCCTTCGCAATCCTGACAGGCATACGTGATCGGGCGATGGTGTCGCTTTCGCTCCGGCACCTCGACCTGACCAAATCGCCGCCCCTGGTCCGGCAGGAACCCGACCGCGTCGAGACGAAATTCTCCAAGACCATCATTACCTATTTCGTCCCCTTGGGCGACGACCTTAAAGACATCGTGGTCCGATGGATCGACGAACTGCGCACGGCGCATCTGTTCGCACCCAATGATCCGGACTTTCCGCGTACGAAGGTTAGGCAAGGAGACGATCTGTCATTCAGGGTCGCGGGGATCGAGCCGATCCATTGGAGCGATGCCTCGCCCGCGCGGACGATCTTTCGGCAAGCCTTCGCGGACGCGGGCATTCCCTATTTCCCGCCCCATTCCTTCCGGCATACGCTCGGGCATTTGATGCAGACGGTCTGCCGGACGCCCGAACAGATGAAAGCCTGGAGCCAGAATCTCGGGCATGAAAACATTGGCACGACTCTGACCTCCTACGGCACCATCGACCCGCACCGGCAAGGCGAAGTGATCGGGGCGATTTCGCTTAATCCGGCAGAACGAGACGGTGACCTGATCGCCAAAATCCGGTCGCTTATGCAGTGACGATCAAGCTGGCGATTCGCTTCGCGCCGAAAGAGCGCTCTAAAGGCCGACACAGCCCCGTCCGCACCTGCCGGTGATCACCAGCGAAAATTCTGTCGGCACGGCCGAGAATTGCGCTATTTAGGCAATGGTGTGAAGATACCTCTTTGAAGCATCGCTCCGGGGCGAGCGCGGTTCATGAATGCCGTTGAAATCGAGGAGGCTATCTCGGCTCTTGCTGAGCAGCCGTTCGACGCCGGGGAGTTTCCCTTCGCCTTCCTGCAAGCCTTCGGGAACAAGGAGACGACCCTCAAGCGCCTGCGCAAGGGCGAATCGAACAAGTCCGACCTGGGCGGTGTCCTTCAGACCAGCAACATCCATATCGCCGTCGCCGCCCCCGGCGCGGTCACGAAGACCCTCGCCGCACTGAAGGCCAGCCCGGCGACGGCCAGAGCCAAGGCGAAATTCGTTCTGGCGACCGATGGAGACACGTTCGAGGCCGAGGACCTGGCGAGCGGCGAGACCATCGCCTGCGCCTATGCCGACTTCCCCGACCATTTCGGCTTCTTCCTGCCGCTCGCCGGCATCACGACCGTCAAACAGGTCCGCGACAGCTCCTTCGACATCCGGGCCACTAGCCGCCTCAACCGGCTTTATGTCGAGCTTCTGAAGGATAACCCCGAATGGGCCACGGCCGGGCGCCGGCCCGACATGAATCACTTCATGGCGCGTCTGATCCTCTGCTTTTTCGCCGAGGACACCGACATCTTCAACGGCACCGGGCTGTTCACGGCCACGATCGACCAGATGAGCGCGCGGGACTCGTCCAACACCCATGAGGTGATCGGTACGCTCTTCCGCGCCATGAACTTGAAGAGGGAGGATCGCGCGGCCGCGAAACTACCCCGTTGGGCCGAGGTCTTCCCTTATGTGAACGGCGGGCTGTTCTCCGGCAACATGGACGTGCCGCGCTTCAGCAAGATTGCGCGCTCTTATCTCCTTCACATCGGCAATCTCGACTGGACGAGGATCAACCCGGACATTTTCGGCTCGATGATCCAAGCCGTCGCGGAGGACGAGGAGCGCGGCGCGCTCGGCATGCACTACACCAGCGTGCCGAACATCCTGAGGGTGCTCAATCCGCTCTTCCTCGACGACCTGCGCGCGCGGCTGGAGGAGGCGGGGGACAATCCCCGCATGTTGCTGAACCTGCGCAAGCGCATGTCGAGGATCAGGGTCTTCGACCCGGCCTGCGGCTCCGGCAACTTCCTCGTTATCGCCTACAAGGAGATGCGGGCGATCGAGGCCGAGATCAACAAGCGACGTGGCGAGCCGGAGAAGCGTAGCGACATCCCGCTGACCAACTTCCGAGGGATCGAGTTGCGCGACTTTCCGGCCGAGATCGCGCGCCTGGCCCTCATCATCGCCGAATACCAGTGCGATGTACTCTATCGCGGTCAGAAAGAGGCTCTACGGGACTTTCTGCCGCTCGACGCCGAGAACTGGATCACCTGCGGCAATGCCTTGCGGCTGGACTGGCTCAGCATCTGCCCGCCGACCGGAACCGGCGTGAAGCATCACGCGGAGGACCTGTTTCACACGCCGCTCAATCAGGCGCAAATCGACTTCGAGAACGAAGGTGGCGAGACGTATATTTGCGGGAATCCACCTTACGCCGGGAGCTCTAAGCAAACATCCAAGCAGAAGGACGATGTGCGCCCCATGTGCTTAAGGCCGCACCAGACACATGATGCAAGGTGGCCAGCATGGCGCGCCGGGCGTCGCCAGGGGCATTTCCATAGTGGGCCCGGTAGGCCCGGCTAAAGTGCGACAGGTCATTGAAGCCCGCGGCGAATGCGATCTCGCCGATCGGACGGTGGCGCATCGCGGGGTCGGTCAGGTCGCGGTGGCAGCGCGCCAGCCGGCGCCCCCAGACATAGTACATGAGAGACGTCCCCTCGCGCGCGAAGAGACGGTTGATATGCCGGACGGAGAGATTACACCGGGCCGCGATACACTCGGCCGACAGCTCCTCACTCAAATGCATCTCGATCCACGCCTTGGCGCGAACCAGCGTCATCCGGGCCGGAACCCGCGCCTCTTCCCCATTGGCCAGTAGCGCCGTAGCCATAAGGTCGAGCACGTTGCCGGCGATCCGCTCTCGCGTGGCATCGGGGATCTCGGCCAAATGTAAAGGCAGTACCCGCAGCATCGGCGAAAGTACGCCGCCGACCCCAACATTACCGTCGATTCTCGTGGCGGTGAAATTCTCCGTCGCACCTAGGCGGTGCAACAGGGCCGCCCGTGGCATTTGCAGCACGATTTGGGCGAAATTGCCCTCGTAGGTCAATTTGAAGGGCCGAGTACCGTCTAAGAGCGCGAAATCGCCAGGCCTTAGAACCGCCTCCCGCCCATCCTGGCTGAAGAGACTATGGCCAGTTAGTTGGACCTTGAGGCAGAGAACATCTGCTCCCGCATGCCCGATATGGCGTGAAGACCTGGTGACCACTCCCCCCACCGAGGTCACCTTGGAGAATCGAGCCTCACCTAACGTATCGCGGCGGAGTTCGCCGAAGAACGGACGGTCTCGCTGCGGGTTGAAATCCACCAGCAGGAAAGTATCGCACACTGCGTCGACCCAGTAAGCGAGCCGATCGCGGGGATGGACCTCGGAAGTTGACCAGACCCTGGACATGGCCCTGTCATGACTCGGGTACGACGACCACCACTATATGCCCCCAAGATGTGCAGGTCAAGGAGATGCGAGTCCAATACAGTCAAGTCAAAGGGCCAAGCTAGCCAAGCGAAAAGTTGCGGACCAACTAAACTTGCACTCAGTCATGCGCCGGCGAATGCGTGACTTCTCTATCGGACCCTGAGGACGATCCCCTGATCGTTGGGGGATTGCCGGAAAAAATGTTGGAGGAATGTCATGCCGAAGTATCTGTTTCAGGCAACCTATGCCGCGGAAGGAATCAAGGGTTTGGAAAGGGACAAGGCTTCGGGGCGGAAAGCGGCGCTGAGCAAAGCCATTGAGGGCGTCGGAGGCAAGTTGGAAGCCTTTTATCTTGCCTTTGGCGAGCATGATTGGGTTCTGCTTGCAGATATGCCCGACAACGCCAGCGCAACGGCCTTCTCGCTTGCCGTGTCTGGGTCCGGCCTCCTCCGGGCGACGACTACGCCTCTCGTTAGTGTGGAGGAGGCGGACCGGGCACTCCAGAAAAAGGCCAGCTTTCAGGCTCCAGGCCAGTTCACCGAAGGCTAAGTTCGCTCAATGGCGTAGCAAAATATGCCAGACTGCTGCGCGAAAGCGTAATTTATGGATCGGTGGTTCGGTCCCCATCGGCTGGCGTTTCGGGAAGAGCGGTAACGTTGCGCGTTAAGAGCGATAATACCGCCTCCAAGATAAGCTTGGGAGGAAGAATTGGCGAATGGGAATACGCCCGGAGCCGTTGTGCCATTCAACCGTAGCATGGCGTTCGGTGTGGCGGCGATTGTGCTGTTGCCGGTAGTCCCGGCGCAGGCAGAAGAGAGTTCATCGCGGGGGCTCGTGAACGAGACGAAACCCTCGGAAATCAGGATCGTTTCCACCGAATTCAAATATGCTCCATCAAAGGTCCGAATCGCAGTGGGGCGCACGGCAACGCTGGTTCTCGACAACAGCGGGGCTGAGACGGAACATGGCCTCTATGTGCCAGCCTTCGGGTTTCGCTTGCAGGCGAAGGCCGGCGAGATCGCTCGAAACACGTTCATTTTCGACAAGCCGGGACAATATGACTTCATTTGCGATCTGCCGGGTCACCGCGAGGCGGGCATGAAGGGCACGTTGACCATCACCGCCTTCTGACCGGCCGCTGGGGATTGTTCGATTTAAGTAGTGGCAGGGCAAAAATATACCGGCGGGACGATTCACGTGCCGGTTTTAAGTGCGGTTTTACGTAGGGAGTGAAGCCATGCTTCAGGACATCAAGCGGATTGGCAAACAGCGCATGCCACTAATGCGGGCAGCAGTGCTTTCTGCAGCATTGTGCGCGGCCTGGTACTCCGGCCGTGGCTACGCAGAAGAGGGACAAAAGGCGGACACCTCCGGGGACACCTCTTCCGCCCTGACGGCGGGTGAGACTTCGGTTTCCGCTCTGCCCGCGAACCTCGAGCGGGTAGCTGCACCCTTGGTTGCGCCGCCGGTCAACCGGAAGAAGCCGGCGTTAGTTCGTGCCGAGCTGGAAGCGAAACCCGTCACTGGTCTCCTTGCCGAAGGAATCGGTTATAACTACTGGACCTATAACGGAACCGTGCCCGGCCCAATGATCCGTGTCCGTCAGGGGGACACCGTAGAGCTTACACTGAAAAATTCTCTCGAAAGTCCGGTCAGCCATAGCATCGACTCGCATGGTGTGCTCGGGCCTGGCGGCGGCGGCAAGGTGACCCAGACCCCGCCCGGCGCCAAGAGTGTTTTCCAGTTCAAGGCCATGAGGCCTGGCGTCTTCATTTACCACTGCGCGACGCCGATGATCCCCTATCACCTCGCGCACGGAATGTATGGTCTCATGCTTGTCGAACCGCCCGGCGGCTGGCAAAAGGTCGATCGCGAATTCTATGTGATGCAAGGCGATATTTATCTCAAGGGAGATCCAGCCCAAAGCGGTTTGCACGAGGCGGCCGTCGGCAAGATGGTGGCGGAGACACCGGATTTCGTGGTGTTCAATGGGAGCGCAGGATCGCTTGCGAAAAACCGTGTGCTCAAAGCCAAGACAGGCGAGAAGGTGCGGATTTTCTTCGGCAATGCGGGGCCGAACCTAGTGTCGAGCTTTCACGTCATCGGCGAGATCTTCGACAAGGTCCATCCGGAAGGTGCAACCGAGACCCTCAGCAATGTACAGTCCACCCTTGTTCCGGCGGGTGGAGCGACGATGGTGGAATTCAAGACTGAGGTTCCAGGGACTTATATTCTTGTCGATCACAGCCTAGGCCGGTTGCAGAAGGGCGCAGTTGGCTTTCTCGATGTAGAGGGTGCACCAAATCCGCAGGTGTTCCAGAGTATAAGCGCCGGCAGCCTCGCGAGTGATGGCCATTGATCATGCCCAGCAAAGTCTCCTCGGCGCCGCTCAAAACCTCAAAAATTAAAAGTTCCCGCGCAACTGCCGGCTGATGCGCGGGAACCCGAGAAATTTCTTTTGTTAGCAAAACAGAATCGAAGGCGTAACTTACCAACCAGCCCTCAATAATATCCGCCATAGTCCGGTTCAGGGACTCTCGCCAAACTTCACTTCAGCCTCGCTAG
>JAKEEH010000244.1 GCA_022616725.1 Limisphaerales bacterium
AACCGTCAACTCATCACCTCGCGCCGAAGGCACGATTCAACGACTCAGCCATTTTAACGATTTGACTTTTTTAACCGATGCCACTGACCTACTGATCACTAGTCCGCCGAAACACCGCCCCTCTGGTTCACCGGGAACCAAAAGTGCACCGTTTGTGCACCGTTTTTTACGGGCATCTTCAAAAACCCCAATGAAACCGCACATTTTCGCAAATCAACCTGCCAAACGGTGCAATTCCTGGAGTGGAAACAAGTCTGAGCTTCCGTCGCGGCGCCTTCGACGTTCGACATTCGCCCTCAGCGATCTAACCAAACGACACTTCAACCCCTGTTACACACGATCCAAAAACTAGGACAAAACTATGACATTTCTAGGCCACAAATTGGGGGGTCACCACTGCCGATTCAACGGTTCAGCGGTTCAACGGCGACTTTACCAAAACTTTACCGTTCCTTTACCGATTTCAACGAATTCCAGATCAGCCATAGTTCTGGCTCGCCAGATGCCACCGACGGTCGGAAAATACGGTCCCATGTCCGAGTTTCGCAAAACTGCCGAAACTTTCACTGCCGGTGCCAAAACGCTGCCGCAGCGGTACTTTGTTTCGCCCGAAATTTTCGCGCAGGAACAACAGCGCATCTTCTCAGCCCGATGGCTGTGCGTCGGGCATCAGAACCACATCCCGGCCGCGGGCCAATACTTTACCGCGAGCGCCGCTGGAGAAAGCCTGATCATCGTCCGCGATCAGGCTGGCAGCGTACACGGGTTCTACAACGTCTGTCGTCATCGCGGCACGCGCTTGTGCGAGGAGAAGACCGGTCACGTACGCGAAACGATTCGCTGCCCGTATCACGCCTGGACGTATGGTCTCGATGGCCGGCTGCTCGGCGCGCCGCACATGGACAAGGTCGTTGGCTTTGACAAAGCTGAATACTCGTTGCAATCCGTCAACCTGGCTTTGTGGGAGGGCTTTATTTTCATCAACCTGGCAGAGGCTCCGGCGCCGCTTGAAACGGATTTTGCGCGGCTGGCAGGAAAGTTCCGCCATTGGAATCTCCCGAAATTGCGCTCCGCTCGCCGAATCGAGTATGGCGTTCGGGCCAACTGGAAGTTAATCTTCGAGAATTACTCAGAGTGCTACCATTGCCCGCTGGTCCATCCTGCGCTTTCGAAGCTGACGCCCTACGATTCGGCGGAAAATGACCTCTGCGAAGGCCCGTTCCTCGGCGGATTTATGCCGATTATCAAGGGCCAAAGTCTGACCATGAGCGGCAACGCTTGCGCCCTTCCGGTTGGCGATATCAAAGCGGAGGATCACCACCGCGTGTTCTACTATTCGATTTTCCCGAACATGCTCCTGAGCATGCACCCGGACTATGTCATGGTTCATCAGGTGTGGCCGGAGGCTCCCGACCAAGTCACAATCCTCTGCGATTGGTTCTTTCATCCGGATGCATTCAGCCGTCCCGACTTTCATCCCGACGACGCGATTGCCTTCTGGGATATGACCAACCGTCAGGATTGGCACGTATGCGAGTTGAGCCAGCAAGGCATCGCGTCACGCGCCTACCGGCCCGGGCCCTACTCCCCGCGCGAAAGCATCCCTGCGGCTTGGGACCGCGAATATTTGCGAGCCCTTGGGAGTATATCAGACTCGATCCTGTCTTACGCAGATATCAAATCAGACCACCACCAACGTTAATCCGGGCACATTGAATTCTTGAAGTGGGCCTTGCGCGGCTTGGACTGGCCTGGCGGCCAGGCACACGCTGATGCGATGCAGTCGGGGTAGCGGAATCTTTCCTTGTGGGGTAATTTGCTTTTGGAAAGAGCGGGAAAATGAAGGCACGGACGGCACAAAGACGTTATGCGCATAAAAGGGGTATCAAGTCCAAACGCACCCGAAGTGTGGTATTGCGCACGCAGGCGAGGCGGCGGGCTGCGGCGGCTCTAAAGCGCTCGGAAATACGCTACCGGCGGCTCTTTGAAGCAGCCAATGAGGGGATCATTCTCGTTGATCCCGACACCCAAAGAATTGTGGATGTCAATCCTTTTATGGTGCGGTTGCTAGGCTATGCGCGCGAAGAGTTGCTCGGCAAGCAACTGTGGCAGATCGGCCTGCTCAAGGATGAGGAAGCCTGCAAGAAAGCCTTGCGTGAACTGCAGGAGCAAGGCTTCATCCGCTACGAGGATTTGCCGCTCCAGACCAAAGAGGGCCAGCACCGCGAGGTGGATTTTGTGAGCAATGTCTATCGCGAAAATGGCCATAGGATCATCCAATGCGACATCCGTGACATCACCGAGCGCGAGCGGACAGAGAAGGCTTTGCGCGAAGCTCAAGCCGAGCTGGCCTGCTATGCCGGCGGTTTGGAAAAGCAGGTCGCCGCGCGCACTGCGGAACTGGAAGCCAGCGCCAAACAGTTGGAAACGTTCGTTTATTCGATTGCGCACGATCTGCGCGGGCCCCTGCGCGCGATGCAGGGATTTTCTCAAATGCTGGTGCAGCGCTACGGTCCTGTCATGAATGAAATAGGCCGGGAATATGCCGAACGCATTAGCGACTCGGCTCAATTTATGGACCGGCTGATCGTGGACCTCCTGGACTTCAGCCGCATCAGCCAGCAAGCTATCGACCTCGGCCCGGTCAATCTGGAAACAGCCGTGAATAGCGCCTTGTCGCGGCACGAAAATGAAATTCAAGAAAAGAACGCGCATGTGGAAGTCTTCTCACCCCTGGCCACCGTGCTGGCGCACGAGCCCACCCTGGGGCAAGTGCTGGCCAATTTGATCAGCAACGCTTTGAAATTTGTCGATCCCGGTCTCCAGCCCCATATTCGGATCCGCGCCGAAGAACGCGCGGCGATTGTTCGCATCTCGGTCGAGGATAACGGCATTGGCATTCCTGTGGAACAGCAGGAACGAATCTTTCAAGTCTTCCAGCGTCTGCATACCACCACTTATCCAGGGACAGGCATCGGCTTGGCCATCGTCCACAAAGGCGTTGAACGCATGAAAGGTCGCGTGGGAGTGGAATCAACGCCCGGCCAAGGCAGCAGGTTTTGGATAGAACTGGCGAAAGCCTGACGTGCTCAAACATTTTCGGCCGGCTGGCGAACAGAATCCAATGACACCCGCAAAGCCACCGGTAATCCTGCTCGTGGATGACAGCGAAAATGACGTGCTGTTGATGCGCATGGCTCTCAGCGAGGGTGCGCGCTTGAACTCTGTTCAGATAGCGGCCAATGGTGAGCAGGCCATTGCTTAACTTGAAGGCCAAGACCGCTACACAGACCGCCAGGAATATCCGCTTCCGACCATCATGCTGCTGGACCTGAAGATGCCAAAGAAAGATGGTTTGAAACACTGTCCTGGGTGCGTCAACAACCTGTGCTCAAACGACTGCCTATTTTCATCCTTACCGCGTCGAGCCGGCTGGAAGATGTTGAACGCGCCTTTGATCTCGGCGCCAATGCCTATCTGGTGAAACCGGGCAACCTGGACGAGTTGATCGAGATGGCTAAGTGCCTGCACGCCTGGATCAACCTAAATCATTTTGCACCTTTGCTGTGAAGCTTTGATGACTCGTCAGCGCTTTATCAGGCGATAGAACCGCGACGCGTTGGTGAACGATTGGCTCATCGGACTCACCGCCGACGGGATATCAATCCAGGCTGTCGGCGCCAGTCCATTCGCGTATTGCAGTACGTAACCAGGCCCTGCATCCCATGAGATTGTGCCGGGAGCGATGTGAAGCGTCGGTCCCAGGCCGAACACATGAGCCGCGCTTCGCCTCGGGGCCGCCGGCGCAAGATGGAATGGCGCCCCGGCGACGACCGCTGTGGCGTCCATCGCCAGCGAATACCCCAGGCCTTCCCCGCCGACGGGAGCACTCAGTATCAATCTGGCAACGGGCATGGCCGGCGTCGCCCCGTCAAGTTCGTACACGTAAACGCTTCCTGCGTTTGGCGCTCCCGCATTGTCTTCATGGGCGCCCACTGCAACGCGGGTCCCGAAAATCCCCACCGCCATGCCGAAGTTCCTTCCCGCCGCTGGGCCTGGATTGGTTATCGTCAAGCTCGGAACGGTCGGAGTGGCACTGCCCAGATTATACACGTAAGCAATTCCGGTATCCGTCCCCCCAGTGTCATCTCTATGTGCACCCACGACCACCGTCGAGCCACTTGTGGCGACCGCTGCCCCGAAATTGTCACCGTCGCCCCCGGGAGTCGGGTTTACTAATTCAGTAACTGGCACGGTTGGCGTCATGCCAGCAAAATCATACACGTAAGCGCTGCCGCCCTTGCCGTCAAACGGCGCTCCAATCACGGCTCGCGTGCCCGAGAGTGCCACAGCCTTCCCGAAACCCTCACTGATTGACGGATAAGGATTGGTCAGTGTCAGAACAGGAATCGTCGGACTGGCGCCAGCGAGGTCAAACACGTAGGCCCTGCCTGGGTCCGACCCTGCGGCCCCCGAGTGGAATGCCCCCGCCAGAAGACGTGTGCCGGCTATCGCCAGGGAGATTCCCAGGCCGGTGCCGGGCGCGCCTGCCAAGGTAATCTTCGGCACTGTCGGAGTAGCGCCGGCAAGGTCATAAACAAAAACGCTCCCCGAACTGTACCCTGGCGAATCATCCTTAGCCGCCCCGACTGCGACCAAATTGTCCGCGATGGCCACGGCAGACCCAAACTCATCAAACACTGCCGGAGCGGGATTGGTGAGCGTCGCGATCGGCGCTGCGGGTGTGGCGTCCCTGAGGTCAAACACGTATGCAACCCCTGAAAAATCCGCTCCGGAGTTGTCGTAAGGCGCTCCGACCACAATTCGGCTCCCGGACAATCCGACCGTTGCGCCGAACAGGTGCGTCGCCGTCGGACTCGCCTGATTCAGTACGGCGACCGGCTCTGAAGGAGTCGCGCCGCTGACATGGTATAGATACGCACTTCCAGCTCCATCTGCGACAGTATCGTCCCAAATTGCCCCGACCACGACCGCCGCGCCTGAAATGGCCACCGACCAGCCGAACCGGTCCTCTATTGCGGGCGTTGGATTATTCAGTGTTGCAATTGGCGTCGTGGGCGCGGGCATGCTCAGATCATATACGTAAGCGCTGCCCGTCTCGTTCGCGCCAGTATCATCCCAATACGCTCCGACCGCGACGCGAGTGCCCGAGATCGCGGTGGTAAACCCAAAATTGTCCTGCAACCCGGGACTTGGATTGTTCAGCGTCGCCACAGGAAGATTTGGATTCGGCCTGGATAGGTCAAAAACGTACGCACTCCCTGCATGCAATGCTCCCGTACTATCCTGCGGGGCTCCAGCCGTTACGCGCGTCCCGTCAATCGCCACGGACATGCCGAAATACTCGAACCCCGCCGGAGTGGGATTGGTCAGCCTGATCACTGGCAGAGTTGGATTAGCGCCAGCAATATCGAACACAAACACGCGCCCTTCCCCATACACACTGGTGCCGCGGCCAAAGGGCTCTCCAACGACGACTTTTGTCCCAAAGATGCCCACCGATTGCCCGAAGAAGTCGAGCGTCGTCGTTGGGCTGGGATTGGTTAGAGTCAAAAACGGCGCGTTCGGCGTGCTTCCTGCCAGATCATAAAGGTAAACGCTACCTCCGACTTCATCCTGTGCGCTGACCACCACGCGCGAGCCGGAGATCGCCACCGCGTGCCCAAAGAACGTGCTCATCGGCCTCGGATTCGTCAGTATCACCGTCGGCACGGTCGGTGTGCCACTGGCCAGGTCAAATACGTAAGCGCTCCCGCCACCCGGCGAGCCCGTGTCGTCGTAGATTGCACCGACGATAATTCGCGAGCCGGAAATTGCCACGGAACGGCCAAATTGATCGTAATGCGCCGGCGCGGGGTTCGTCAGCGTGTGCATCAGCGC
>JAKEEH010000245.1 GCA_022616725.1 Limisphaerales bacterium
GCAATCCTTGTCCCGCATGATGGCCAAAACGAGCGCGCGCGGATGCTCTGGGCGCAATTCCTCAATCGCTTCCCGCAAAGCCAGTGCTGCGGCTGGATTATGGGCACCGTCAAGCAGAAATGTTTGCCCTTCGCGCCTGATCATTTGCAGGCGGCCGGGCCAGGAAACTAATTTCAGGCCGTCGCGCATCGCGACGGCGCTCACCGGAATGCGGGGCTGAAGAACGCGGACCGTTGCCTCAGCCAGCGCCGCATTCAATCCCTGATGGCTGCCGGGTAGGCCTGGCGGAGGCTCTTTGATTGGCTCGGTGACGACGACGTGAACCTCGCTATTATGCTCCGTGGCGGCACGGCGAATGACAGTCAGGGCCGGTTCGCGCGCGGATGTCACAACTGGAATCTGCGGCTTGATAATGCCTGCTTTTTCGGCGGCGATCTGCTCGACGGTTTGCCCGAGCCATTTCTGGTGGTCGAGATCGACGTTTGTGATCACGCTGGCCAGCGGGGTAACAATATTCGTCGCGTCCAGTCGCCCGCCCAGCCCGGTCTCCCAAATGACGAGATTGCAGCGTTGCGCGGCGAAGTAGCGCAGGGCCATGATCGTCACAACTTCGAAGAAGGTCGGATGTGCGCCTTGGGGAAGCTTTTTGAACAGTTCCTGCATGGCCTCAACCTGCGCCTCGACCTCGACTTCACTGATCAACTCGCGGTTGATCTGAATTCGCTCGCGAAAAGAGATCAGATGCGGTGACGTGAACAAGCCGACGCGCCGTCCAGCATGGCGATAAATGCTTTCGAGCATGGCGCAGGTGGAGCCTTTGCCATTGGTGCCGGCGACGTGAATGAACTGGAGCTGTTCGTGCGGGTTGCCGGTCAGAGCGGCCAGTCGGCGCGTATTTTCTAGGCCGAGCTTCGCGCCAAAGAGTTGCAGCCGGTAAAGGAATTTAATGGCTTCGGAATATGTCACTCAACTTAACCACGAATGGACACGAATGAACACGAATTCATAAGACGACACGCTCCCATTCCAGTTTTGCATGTTTGAAATTCAGGAGCAGACCGACTCGCAATTTCGTGACGCGCAAATAATTAAGCATTTGCCCGCGCTCGTGGTCAGTAATGCGATCAATAACTTTTGCGTCCACAATCAGAGTACCAAAAGCGATCAAATCCGGAATAAAGTTGCCAACGCAGTGCTCCTTGTAATGAACCCGGTAAACGGGCTGCTGTTGAAAAGGAACGTTTCTGAGGTTGAACTCGACGGTCAGCGCGTTTTCATAATTCTTTTCGTTCAAACCATGGCCCAAAACGTTCAGAACCTCGAAGGCACAGCCCACGATCGCAAATACCTCATCTTTGCAGATCAATTCGTGTTCATTTGTGTTCATTCGTGGTTTCGGCCTTTTCTGGGTGCGCAATCTACACCAAAAAAGCTCAGAGGGGCCGATGGTGAATGTAGTTGTGTGAAGCGGCGATAAAGCCCTTGAAGAGCGGGTGAGGCCTATTTGGTTTGCTCTGGAATTCCGGGTGGAACTGGCTCGCGATAAAGAATGGGTGGTCCTTCAGTTCGATCACTTCGACGAGTCTGCCATCTGGCGACAAGCCGCTGAACACGAAGCCATGGCTCTCGAACTTCTCGCGGTATGCGTTATTGAATTCATATCGATGGCGGTGACGTTCGTTGACGAGGAATGCGCCGTAGAGGTGCGCGGCCATCGAGCCCATTGCGAGCTGGCAGGGTTGCGAGCCGAGGCGCATCGTACCGCCTTTCCTGGAGACCTTCTTTTGCTCGTCCAACAGCGCGATGACCGGGTGCGGCGTTTGCTGATCGAATTCCGTGGAATGCGCGCGTTCGAGCTTGAGCACATTGCGCGCAAATTCGATGGTGGCGATTTGCATGCCAAGACACAGACCGAGGTAAGGCACTTTCCTTTCGCGGGCGTATTGCGCCGCAAGGACTTTTCCTTCGGTGCCCCGCTCTCCAAATCCGCCCGGGACTAGAATGCCGCCCAGGCCTTTCAGGACTTTCTCGGCGCCGAATTTCTCAATCTCCTCGGCTTCAATCTTTTCGATCTCCACGCCGCAATCGTTGGCGATACCCCCGTGAATAATCGCTTCATAGACCGATTTGTAGGCGTCGTGCAGTTCAATATATTTCCCGACCACGCCGATGCGCACGCGATGCTGCGGCGCAATGAGCTTGCGAATGATATCCTGCCAATGCGACATGTCGGCAGCAGGCGCCTCGAGTTGCAGCAACCGGCAGACGAGGTCGTCGAGGCGCTCCCGCTGCAACATCAAGGGGACTTCATAGATCGAATGCTCAACATCCTTCTCCTCGATCACCGCTTCGTAAGGCACGTTGCAAAACAACGACATCTTCTGCCGCAGCTCCTTGTTGAGGGGCCTTTCGCACCGGCAGACCAGGATGTGCGGCGTAATGCCGATTTCGCGCAGTTTTGCGACCGATTGCTGCGTCGGTTTCGTCTTCAACTCACCCGCCGCCTTAATGAAAGGCACGTAGGTAACGTGGACGAAAATCGCGTTATTATAGCCGACATCGAGCGCGAATTCGCGGATCGCCTCCAAAAACGGCAAGCCCTCAATGTCGCCAGTGGTGCCTCCGATCTCAGTAATAATCACGTCCGCTTTCGACTGCTCCGCGACCTGGTGAATGCGATTCTGAATTTCGTCGGTGACGTGCGGGATCACCTGCACAGTCTTGCCCAGGTAATCGCCGCGCCGTTCCTTGTCCAGCACTGTCTGATATACCTGTCCACTGGTGAGATTATTGAAGCGCGTCAACTTCGTGCTCGTGAAGCGTTCGTAATGCCCGAGGTCCAGGTCGGTTTCGGCGCCGTCATCGAGCACATAGACTTCCCCATGCTGAAACGGGCTCATCGTGCCGGGATCCACGTTCAGGTAAGGATCAAATTTCTGGAGAGTCACCTTCAGCCCGCGGTTCTCGAGCAGCGTGCCGAGCGCGGCCGCCGTCAGCCCCTTGCCCAAAGAGCTGACCACGCCGCCAGTCACAAAAATGTATTTCATCTATTTCTCAGTCCGGCTCAAAAGCCGCTCCACGCGCGCCACGTCGTCGGGGACATCCACGCCCACCGCTTCATAATTAACCCGTACCACCGCGATCTCGATCCCGTGCTCGAGCGCGCGCAATTGCTCGAGCTTTTCGGCCCGTTCCAGCGGCGAAGGCGGAAACTTCACCAACTGCAGCAACGCTTCCCGGCGGTATCCGTAAATCCCCAAGTGTTTCAAAAAAGGAAAGGCCGCCAACTGCTCTGCTGCAGAACCGGTGGCGGCATCTCGGACGTACGGAATCGTCCGCCGGGAAAAATATAGGGCGCGATCCGTCGCGTTGACAACCACTTTTACCACGTTCGGATTATCGTAGTCGGCCACATCACGGATCAGGGCCGCGGCGGTGGACATTTGGGCGTTCGCCAGCGCATTCGCGACCGCATCGATCACGGCCGGGTCGATCAACGGCTCGTCGCCCTGGATATTCACGGCCCCATCGGCCTTCGTCCGTTGAATCACTTCGGCGATCCGGTCCGTGCCGCTGACGTGGTCGCTGGACGTCATTTCCACTCTGCAAAACTCCAGCGCCACGTCCCGGATGCGCGAATCGTCGGTCGCCACGATGACCTCCTGCAGCGAACGCGCCCGTTTGCACCGTTGGATCACATGCTGGATCAACGGCTTGCCCGCGACGGAAACCAGCGGCTTGCCCGGAAACCGCGTCGAGCCGTAACGCGCGGGAATTACGCCTAGGAGTTTCATGGCTACTTCAAGATCCAATCAACCGCCGCGCAAATGTTATCCACCACCACCGCGCGGCCGACTTCGCCCGGATGGCTCTTCTCCATCTTTGCCCCATACCCGGTGCGCACAAGGATGCTCCGTTTCGTTTGGGCGTTCCAGCCGGATTGTAAGTCGATTAGTTTGTCGCCGATCACGTAGCTTTGTCCCAGGTCGAGACCGAACTCGTCTCGCGCGTCGAACAGGAATTGCGGCGAAGGCTTGCGTCCGCGGCTCGGCCGGTCCGGCGCTTCAGGCGCAATGTAAATTTTTGCGAACTGTACACCCGCCTTCGCAAACTCCGCCTTGAGATGTCGATGCACGTTTTCGCAATCTTCGAGCGTGAAGTAGCCGCGCCCGATGCCCGACTGGTTCGTGACCAGGATTAAAAGAAAACCGGCATCCTGGAGGCGCTTCAACGCCTCTTGCGCGCCCGGAAAAATCACAACGTCCTCGGGTCGATGGAGGTAATCCTTGTCTTCGATCAAGGTTCCGTCCCGATCCAGGAAAACAGCGCGTCTCATGTTTCCGCTGGCAGCATAGGATGGGCGGCGATTGCGGCAACGAAAAAGGTGTCTTAGCCTGGCCCTCTTTGCGCGCGCCTGCGCGAATAAAGTCTTGTGGCTTGCAGTCTGAGTCTGTGATAGAACTTGATGAGCCTTATGAAAGAGTTGAACGGGTGGGCAATGCGCCTTTTTGCCGGGGCTTCCCTGGTTATCGTTGCTGGTTGCGTGAGCTACGAACGGACGGTTTACGAAGACGTCCCGCGCAGCCGTGTGGAATTTGAAAACGACAGGGCCGCGCGCGTGTTTTACGAGACCTTGAGCAAAGCGCCGCCCCGGCGGCAATCTGAAACGAAGACGGAAATCGATATCCCTATCGTCTTTGAGCACAAACGCCGGGTCGTCCCGGGCCAGAGTGTCGCCTTTAACGACGCGGTCGTGATCTGCGATACCAATCAGGACGGCAAAATCACGGAACTCGAAGCCCAAATCTTCGCCGACAGTCGCTCCAAGCGATAAGCTTGAGTCCGCGTGAATCTCACTCGCGGGGTGGCGAATGTTTCTTTACGCGTTTGAAGCTGAAGATGGGCCTCCTGATGGGAACGCACGCGCGACCTTCACCAAATTTCGGTATCACGTAACGGCCACGTGGCAATCGTCAACCTTGCCAACGGCGCTCATTGATGGCACAGTCCATTGCCTGCAAGCGATTCTTTGCGCGCGTAGCTCAATTGGATAGAGTGACGGCCTCCGGAGCCGCAGGTTGTGGGTTCGACTCCCGCCGCGCGCACCATATTTTTACGGCCATTTTAGACCGGTCCTTGACTTTCATGACTGCGAACCGACCGTTCCCGGGGTTACTTGTGACGTGCTGCGCTTCAGGAGAAGCGGCAGCAGCGAGGTTTTCGCAAAACTGCCGGTCCCCGGTAGTGACGAGTTATGACAGTTCAGAACTCAAAAAGTTGCCAGAGGGCCGAACTGAAATTAGCCGCGCTAACGAACGCCCTGCGCAGTTGCCAACTCTTCGCCGGCATGTCCACGCCAGAACTGAACGCTGTTGCTGAGATAACTACGGTCAAATCGGTTGCCAAGGGAGGCTACCTGTTTCACGAACGCGATCCCTCCGTCGGCTTTACATTGTGCAGGCCGGCGCCATCAAACGTGCATCGCGTCAGCGCCCGCGGCAACCTGAAGATGCAAGTGGACTTCCGCAGTGTCTATGCCGCGATTCTGGAAAACTGGCTCAAAGTCCCAAGCGAAGCCGTGCTCGCGAACAAGTATCCGCTGCTGGAGTGCATTGCATAGTCATTCCCGTTGCTGCAACCTGGCCGGCGCGTCGTCGGATCTGCGGGGATCACGGGATCACTCCCCTTGAGCTTAGTTGACGCGCTGATACGGGCCAAAACCCGCCAACTCCTGATCAGTAAGCAGGGTTCTCAATCGGAACGGCGATTGGCGCCGCCGAGGCTGGCGAGGTGCTTCTCGGTCCGGATAAACAAACGCCCCAGGGCGACCGCCGGAGTCGTGTGGCAGGTCTCGTTGAGGGCGAACCGATGCAGGACGTTAAATTCGTCACTCGCTTCCGCTACCACCAACTCGCCGGCGGTTGAAACACAGAAAAGTCGGCCGTCGATGCACACTGGTGAACCGAAGAAATTGCCGCCGACTCGTTCCTGATACCGGATGTTGCCGGTGGGCGCATCAAGACAGGTCAAGATGCCGCCATCGCTCCATAGCCAGACCAGGTTGTTGAGCGCGATGCCGGTCGGAACGTATGGCGCGGATTTTTTCAGTTGATACGCGAGTTGCGGTTTGGATCCCACCCGGATGGCGGTCACGAAGTTTCCACCACCGCCGCTGCCGCAGGAACCGTAGATGATGTCCCCGGCGACAAACGGGGAGCTGACGCTCCGCTTGTCGAACGCCTCGTCGTACTCCCAAAGCACTTTGCCGGCGTCGGGATCGACGGCGTAGATGCCGTGTCCCTGGCTGTTGAAGATCAAGGCCGGTTTTCCGCTGCCGGGTTGATAGACGCAGGGGGTTGAGTAAGCCACCACCGCGCTCTTGCGCGGAATCTGCCACAGGGTCTTGCCGGTTTTGGCATCGACGGCCAGGACGGAGCTTTCACCGCTGCGATTGCTTCCCGGGGTGGCGTTGGCGTCGTCCTGTTCGTTGCCGAGGATCACTTTGTCCTGGTAAACGACCGGCGAGATGCCGCAGCCGTGCTGGCTGACGAACGGGCCGAAGTCGCGTTTCCACACCTCGGCGCCCTGGTGATCCAGGGCCGCCAGCATGTAATGCTCCGGCTCATTCCATACGACATAGACCCGCTCGGCATCGACGGCGGGGGTCGAGGAAGCGTAGCTATTGAATTTGTGGCGCGGAAACGGGCTGAGTGGAAATTCCTTTTGCCACAGCAACCGGCCGCTCTTCGCGTCAAGACATAGGACCGTCAGGCCGCCGGTCTTATCGCCCGTGCTCGTCAGGAAGAGCCGGTCGCCCCAGAGAACCGGGGACGAATGTCCGGTGCCTGGCAACTCGACCTTCCAGTTCACATCGGC
>JAKEEH010000246.1 GCA_022616725.1 Limisphaerales bacterium
AGGAACGCAAAGCCGAGCATCACCCAAAGGGACTGAGCTTTGCCGCTGGCTGCGACGGGCCCGGCCTTCGAAATGGCGCAACTGACTTCGAAGGCCTGCTGCGAATTCGCGTCCGGTTTTTCAATAAGCAGGCCGGCCAGTTCAGTCGGCCAGTCTCCCTCAAACTTGGTGACCTGTTTCTTGAGGCGTATCTTGCCGGCTTCCGGCGGCAGGAACTCGGTGACAGTACTGACCTCAAAGCCTTTCCCCACGTAGGGATAAAAGTCCGCCCCGCCGATTCGTTGCGTCGTTGAATCGTTGAATCGTTGAATCGTTGAATCGGCGGCGTTGCGAGGAGTCCATTCGATGAGGACGGCGCGTTTCTCGCCGCCCGGACCCTCGAGCCACTGGGCTTTCACGGCAATATCGGACCCGGATCTGGGAAGTTTTGCCTTCCACGCTTCGATGCGCGGCGCGTGCTCGGACGGTTTGGTGGTGGCACCGATGGTGAGTTTGGCGGAGACTTCGTCGTCGCCCTTGACGCATTGAACTTCGCATTCGAGCCAACTGGCTTCGCCCTTCAATTCCACCGAGGCGGGTGACGCCGTGGGCGCGATCGTGAGAGGAATGAGCAGGACGACCTCGTCGTGGTATCCGTAGGTGAGGAGGTCGCCAAACTTGATTTTCTCAGGCACCGGCCACTGAATCTCGCCTGCCGTGACGCCGGGCGGGAGCGTCCAATCGATCTCCGTAGTTGCGCCGGCATCGCCCGGATTGCGCCAGTACGTATGCCACCCGGAAGCCATCTTCAGCTCCAGGCCAGCGAGAAAGGTTTGGCCGGGCGCCGCAGTCTCGACCGGCAGGATCAGCTTCACCTTCGTGGTCGCGGCCTCCACCGGCGTTGTCAGCAGCAGCAATACTGGAAGCAAGATCAACCAGCACATCAATCGTTGAATCGTTGAATCGGTGAATCGGTGGGTCATCTCGTCCTGGAGTGCGCCGGATGACCGCCGGCGGAACGCCGGTTGGCGCGACCGAGACGGTCCCGTTCCCGATGGTACGAGTCCGCGAAGGCAGGTTTGTATAGTGGCCCGTGGCATTTTCGGTCAATTCTGGTCAGTTTTGGTCAGTTCGAGTGTTGCCGACGGAGGCAAACAAAATTGGACTAGTCCAAAGAAAGTACATGGATTCGTGCGTAAAATGCCTGAATCGGAGCGAGTCCAAGTCCAAAACGTCCAACTTTCCGCATACAAAGGGGGCGGGAGTCGAAAACGCCGGTTTGTACAGTGCCCCCTGGAAATCCATTCGGTTTTATTCGGTTTTGTTCGCTTTGGGTCAAATTGGCGCACGTGCCCGGCGGCGGGACGCCGCTGGAACTCGCAGGCGTGGACGCCTGCGCTACGCGTAGATAATCGACATAGCTCTGTCTTCACGTGCCTATTATACCACGGGTTTTTAGCGAACTTCGGCGGTGAGGGCTGTTTAACATGCCTATTCGTGCCAGTATGCGACAGTATGCGACAGTAAGTGACAAAAAAGTGCCTTTTCGGACTTGACAGGCTTCGGACTTTTCACCTGCCGCCAAGGTAAGGTCAAGTCCGGCTTTCTTTCCAGCCCAAAAGCGGTAAATTGGTTGTAAAGATGGCCACATCCCTCACAGCGGGGCCTGCCATTACAACTGAGAGATCGCGTTTCCGCTGGTTGCGCACCGGCAGCGAGGCTCTGGCAGCGATGATCGAAGAAATCGATCTCGCCCGGCATTCGATCCGGCTTGAAACCTATATTTATCACGCGGGGCAAATGGGCGATCGTTTCCTAACAACCCTTGTCCAGGCAGCGCAACGGGGCGTCAAGGTGCAAGTCATGGTGGATGCGCTTGGCTCGTTCAGCCTGCCCGACACGTTCTGGACGTCGCTCCGCAACGCGGGCGGGGAATGCGTCTGGTTCAACCCTTTGCCGCTCGGGCGCTGGAGCTATCGGGACCACCGCAAGATGCTCATTTGCGACGATGGCGTCGCGTTCATCGGTGGGTTCAATATAGCGGACGAATACGACGGCGATGGCGTGGCGAAAGGCTGGCGCGATCTTGGTCTCGAGATTCGCGGCGGGGCGCTGGTGCAAGCGCTGGCGGAGAGTTTCGACCGCTTTTTTGCCCGCGCGGCTCACAAGCACAAACGCCTGCAGCGCTTCCGCAAATCAGCGGACATGACTGTGAGCGGCGCGAACTGGACATTGCTCTTGAGCGGTCCCGGCCGCTACCACGGCGCGCTCAAGCGCACCTTGAAAGAGGATTTGCAACAGGCGAAATGCGTCAAGATCATCTGTGCGTATTTTCTTCCGACGTGGAGTTTCCGCAAAGTGCTCACCCGCGTCTGCAAACGGGGCGGGCGCGTGCAATTGATCCTGGCGGGCAAGTCCGACGTGGTGCTATCCCAACTCGCAAGCCGCAAGCTGTATCGGAACTTTTTGCGGTCGGGCGTGGAAATTTACGAGTATGAGCCGCAAATCCTGCATGCGAAGCTGTTTATAATCGATGGAATCACCTACGCCGGTTCGGCAAACCTCGATGTGCGCAGCATGGGCATCAATTACGAACTGCTGGTTCGGATCGACGACCGCGCGATGGCGGCGCGTGCGCGAGAGATTTTTGAGGAGGATTTAAAACACTGCAAACGCATCGATCCCACCGCGTGGCGAAAATCCCGCACCCTGTGGAGCAAGCTCAAGGAGAATTGGGCCTACTTCGTTCTCGCGCGCCTGGACCCGTTTTTGGCGCGCCGCCAGTTGCGGGCGCTGCGATGATTAATTTGAACCATTTGAACCCTTAGCGGGCGAATGGGCAAAGAATCAATCTCCGCAGCGATTGCTCTTTGCAGAACCGATGGGTTTCTCTACTTTGCCGCCGTGGATTCGCAGATCATGGAGTACGTGCCTGTGCTGCTGCTGGCACTCGTGGCGGGGGCGTTTGCCTTTGGCACGCTGATTCTCTCGGTGCTCTTTGGAGTGCGGGGAAAACGCTCGCGCGCGAAGGACACGGCGTATGAGTGCGGCATGATCCCGGTGGGCGAAGGGAACACGCGGCTGTCGGTCAAGTTCTATTTGGTGGCGATGCTGTTTATTCTCTTCGATATTGAAGTGGTGTTTCTCTATCCGTGGGCGGTGGTTTACAAAGAGATGCTCGGCAGCCCGGCGACTCGGAATTTGATCCTGTTTTCCATGGTTTCTTTTCTTGGGATTTTGTTTGTTGGGTATATTTACGCACTGAAAAAGGGAGCGTTTGACTGGAAACGCTGAAACGGCGGACCGGGGCAACAGTGGCCCCTAGCTGGATCCGCTGGTTGGATCGGCAATGCGGCGGGGCGTCTTCAGAATTGTCCAGGTGTCCTGGCGCACATCCAGGATGCGGACGATCTGAATGTGCGTGGGCAGCAGGCGGTAGCAAATGAGGGATTTCTTGACCACGATACCGCGCAAATCTGGAAATACGGTCGATTCGATCCGGTGGCCTCGGCCGGGGTTTTCTCCAAGGGCGATCCGCGCGATCCTGACTTCACTGGCAACGGCCATTTCAATCCGGCGACCAAATCGGCGCCTCAGGTAGCGGCGAATATTTCGCCAATCTTCCCGGGCCACTTCAGTGAGAGTAACCCTCAAACCTCAAGGGGTTCGGTGAAAAAATCCGGTGGGCAATCCAATTCCCTGGCGCGCTTTGCCTCTCTTAATTTTTTTTCCAGGGCGGGCGTGGCGGCGTATTTGCGTCTGGTTTTAGGCGGCGGAATCGCAATGATGGAAAGGTGGCCCTTGCCTTCGCGGATGATGTATTCGCCGTAAGGCGCCTCGGCGACAAAATCGTCGGGAAGAACCAGCCGTTTGCGTTTGTCATGCTTCGCGATCGTAATCGTCTGTGCCATAATGGGAATCTCCCACAGGTGCAGCGCGCCTGTCAAACGCGATTCACGCGCGGCTGCGGCGCGGTGCGCCGTCTATCGGCGGATTATGGAAATTGCAACGATATAGAAACGGGAGAACAAGGCCAAATGGCTGATTCGATGCATATCCATGAAGGAGAACGCAACCGTGGCATTTGCAAAGCCGCGCACCCTGTGGTAAATAGAAGCAAAGGATTCGGGCGGCAGACGTTTCCTTCAGCGGGTTACCTCAACCCCACCTCCTTGGCGTGGCTGCCCGGATCCGATAGCGCAACATCGCTCTGATCGCGCGGGCGCGAAAGGGGGGCGTGTACCCCAAATTCCGAAGGTTTTCCGGTGGCGCGGGTGGGCCTCCATAAATGATGCCAAGCGGGAGAATGCCCGTCCAAAGGAAAGCGGTGCGGGGATCATGAGAGACAACGCGGAGACTAAGAAAGGGATGCCGGCAGGTCGTTGCGACGGTCATGACAGTCACGCTCTGGCCGGGGATCGCGCCTCTGAATCAGCTACGCCGACGCCAACTGGAACTTTCCCCCAAACCGCTGAACCTATGAAAATGATTCTGACAATTCTGACCGCTGCGGTCTTTGCAGTCGCCATTGGCTGGCTTGCTTTCAATCAACGGCAGGTCCAGCAAAGACTCGCCGCGGTGCAAACTGAAAACCAGCGGCTTGCCGACGAACTGGCGCAACGGCCGGTGATTTCGCCGGAAGCGTTGGCGCGTATTGAGAGCAGGTTGAAGGATAGTCAGGCCGCCTTGACCATCGCCGAACAGCGGCTAACCAATACGATGGCGAGCATCGCTGCGCTGAGTACGGCGGCCCAACAGGCACCGATGCAATTCATGAGCGCACGCGTAACGTCGCGCGTTCGCGGGCCCAGCATGGCGCAGGAATTCATCCCCGGCGTTCCGCGCCCGCCCGCCTCCAGCCATTCACCCGCCGGCGAGCTGCTCAGTCGCTCCTGGGGCCCCGAGCAGGTGGTAGGTCAGCCAAATACCGACAGAAACGGCGATATACCGACCGCGTGGGCTTCGATGGCGCCCGATGGCGGCGAAGAATGGCTGCACGTCAATTATGACCGGCCAGTTGATATTTCCGAAATCCGCATTCGCGAAACCTACAATCCGGGCGCGATATCGAAGATCGTCGCGGTGCTGCCGAATGGACAAGAGGCGCCGGTCTGGGAAGGAGTTGAGCCGCCGGGGGAAGCGCCAGTCGATACGTCGTTCCGCCCGAGGTCGAATGTTCAAGCGAGTTCAGTTAAAGTATATCTGGACACTCGGCGTGTCCCGGGCTGGAACGAGATTGACGCGATCGAACTGATTGGCAGCGACGGTTCCCGCCAATGGGCCTCGTCGGCTACCGCCAGCAGCACTTACGCGGAGCGCTAGCACGCGACGACATCCGCTACCGCCGTGCTCCCGCTTCGCTGACGATGCGCTGAATGCTGCGCTGCTGTTCCTGGCTCATCGCGTTAAGCGCCTCGGATTTTTGCTGCGGCGTCAGCGTGGCGTCATTGATGATTTGCTGGCGCTTCGATTCGTTCACCTTGGCCATCTGGTAAATGGGCATGATCGCCCGAGGTGGCGCGCCGTATTGCATCGCGAGCATCTGCGCCTGGCGATAGATGGGGTCTTTCGTCAAAAGGAAAGCCTGATAACGCTCCGGCGCAAGGGCCTCCTTGATCGCGGCGTCGCGTTGGCGCTCGAAGCGTTGCCGCTGCGCCTCGCTCATCGCCTCCGGCCCGCCAAACTCAAGCTGCAACTGGTGTTCCATCGGGTCGATGGCGCGAAAGATCTTCCGAAATTCCTCCGGGGTGGGCTCGAAACCGCGCAGTTCCTCGCGCAAGCGATGCGCATTATGCGAGTAGCGCAAGACGAATTCCTCGACCTGTTCCTCGTTCAGTACTTTGCGCAAATCCGCCCGGGTTTGTTCACGCAATTGGGCCGCTTCCACCTGGTTCATCGGCTGGCCTTCATTGACTCGCGACCAAAAGTAAGCCTGCTGCCGTTCCAGGGACCGCTGGCATAGCTCCTGCACTTCGTTGTGGACCTTCGGCGGCAACGCGCCAAGCACCGGCCCGGTCAACTGCACGCTGCTCCAGAGGAGCACCTCGCTTTTTTCGGATTCAGCCGCTTCCGGCCCGAGGAGCTTCTCAACCAACGCTTGCCGTTCCTGCTCCAGCGCCCGGCCTCGCTCCTGCAAGATATTGACTACCCCGATGTTCGCCGCCTCGGGCCGCCACCATTGCATGTCGTGCGACACGGCTTCGCGCACGCGTTTCTTGTCGAACAATTCGTTGATGTCGGCCAAGACGATTGTTTTGATCTTCTCGTCAGGGCAACCGACCGCGCGCAGGCTGTCGATGTATCCACGATACGCGTCGGTCTCGACATCCTGCCAGGCGAACTTCCTGGAAGTGAAGGCAGGCTTCGCGACCGCGCCCACAAAATTCGTAATGGCTGGCGATGCTGCGTTCGTGACCGGCCTGGCCGCAACGGTAACGTTCGACCGCGGCGCCGCTGGGGCAGGCGCAGGTCGCGAAGGTGCATTCGACTTGACAGTTGGCTCAAAGCTCGTTGCTACGACCTCCGCCTGGTGATACGTGGAAAGAAAGAGATAGACCGCGAAAGCGCCGGCCAAGGCAACATTCAGGCCCAAAAACAGATACAATAAATGTCGTTCACGCATTACGCCGTTAAACTTCGCCCTTCATTAACTTTTAACCACTTGACTGTCTATCCGGTCATCGGGGTTGCTGCGTCACTTTAGCGCAACGTCGATCCATTCTCAACTCTCGCTTAACCGCTTCACCGGCTTTTCAAAAAGCAATTGGTGCGCCTCCGCCAGGATCGCAGGCACACGGTCGGCAAACGGACTGGCGGCGACGGCCCGTTCCAGCTTCGCCCGAAAGGGGCCATTTTCAGCCATTCGAGCGGCATTTTCGCCGGGAAACCAATGATCGCCCTGGCCCAGCAAATTGTATCGCATCTTGCCCCACGTCACCAGATCGAGTCCGCGGGCGTAGGTCCACAGCCGGAGAATTTCGAGTAGGTTGACCTGGCCCGGCACGTTCACGTATTCGGGCAATCCCTGGAACCAGCGTGCACACCATTCGTCTCCCAGGGCGCGCCGCATTTCTTCGCGCAAACGCGTTTCGATGGGTGCGATGGTCTCTGCCATCCGGTCATAGTAATCCAGCGCACGGACGTGCTCATTAAAATCGCTCGGACGCGCCGCTCCGCAGCTTAGCGTGTGAACCTCCGGGCGCGCCAGACAGTAGAGGTCGTTGAATTGCATCGGCGTCAGCGGCGCGCAGAGCTCGACCATTTTTCGCGGTGGATCGTACAGTTTGCCGCCTTTGTCGTTCGGGCTGATAATGAACACACCCATGTCAAGCCGGTTCGCAGCCACGATCGCCGGCCAGTTCAGGTCGTTCACGAAATACCAGTGAACATTCATGTAATCGAATTGTTGGCTGTTCACCGCCTCGAGGATGACATCCGTAGTCGCGTGCGTCGAGAAACCGACGAAGCGCACGCGGCCTTCCTTCTGCAATTTGCGCGCCGCCGCGGCGCATCCGTTTTTCCGCAAAGCCCAGTCGAGAAACTCGCGGTGATTGATACCGTGCAGCGAAAGCAGATCGACGTAGTCGAGGCGAAGATACTTCATCGAGGTGTTGAATGTCCGGAGAAAATCGTCCGGGTTCTTCATGGGCGCGACCTTGGTCTGGACGATGATCCTGTCCCGCGGCAGGCTCGGCAAGATCTGCCCGAGTTGCATTTCCGACGTGCCGTAGCCGCGCGCCGTCTCGATGTGGTTGATGCCCAACTCCAGCGCGCGCCGAATCGTCGCTTCGAGGTTCTGTTGATTGGCCGCAGGGATCTCTCCGGGCGGCACGTCCTGCCATTTGTACTGATATCGCATGCCGCCGCACGAAATGACCGGCATCGCCAGTTCCGTGCGGCCAAAACGGCGATATCTCATGGCGCAAGCTTATCGTAACCCCTCAGCGCTTCAACCTTTCACCCATTCCCTCTGTCTCATTTTGAGCCGGTTGGTCTCAAAACAAGACGGCCGTGCCAGACCCTGCAAGCTTTGGTCTGGGTTTGTTGTTTGCCGTTTGTCGCTGGTGCGTGGCATATTAGCGGCAGGAAAAATGCAGTGTCCGTCCAGCGAATCGAAACGCCAAATGCCACATAACAAACAACAGGGAACCCACAAGCACCAAAGGCTTTGGTGTTTGTGGTTTGCTCTTTGTTATTTCGCCCTCGCCCGCAACTGCTTTGGGGCTTCCTACGAAACCGGGTTCCCGACGATTGCCCGATTGTCGCAGGACCTGTTGCGCGCGCTGGAGAAAGAACAGCGCAATGGATTGGTCATGCCGCCGATTCTATTGGAAAACGTCCGCACTCCTTACCTTCAGCCAGGCGAGCAGATCGAGGGCAAAACCAATCACCAAGCCGTGTTCATTTCCGCCGCTACGATAGATGTTCTCAATTACGTCGCCCATGCCAACGCCATTGATCGCGTCGATCCCGGCTTTCTGAAGAAGGCAATCAACAGCCTGGCCACTGCCAACGGAGAGGAACTCGCGGCGCTCTATCAGCCGACGCATCATAAGGCCTGGTCTTTCAACACCATGAACCAGCAGGCCAGCCACTTTAATCAGATGGCTGGATGTCTTGTGGCTATCGACATGGCGCACCATTACCTCGGCCATTACAAGAAATACGCCAAACAACTCGGCAGCGGCAAGAACCTGACGCCGCTCTACAGCGTGATCACGCCGCAGGATTGGCGCGAAGCTGTTCTGCGCGGCTCGCGGCACGCCCTGGATTGCGCCCTGGCGCCGGAAGGCCTGATCGTGTTTTACGACGCGCTCTCTCGCATGCCGACGCGTCCGGCGTGGAGCCTCCATTTCATGCCCCCCGCCGCCGAGGTGATGATCCTGCGCCTTGAACTTCAGCGAGTAGAAGCGCGGTTTTTCGATGGTCGCACCACCTCGGGTGACAACATGATCTGGACCTGGTAGTGCGCGTCTCCGGTAGCGATGGTCTGGCGACGGACGAGATCTTTCGCCGCACGATCTTTGAGCAAATTTTTAATTGACAAACTCCAGCTCCGGCTCTCGTGCGATCAACCCTCTCGCCCGAGCCTTCCCCAGGAAGCGTCGGATCGATTCGCGACCCTTGTCTCCGTAATCCAGCGTCCAATGGTTGACGTACATTCCGACGAACTTATCCGCGAGGTCCCGGCCCATGTCTCGGGCGTATTGCAGCGCGTGCTGAACCGCCTCCGCGCGATGCTCGAGACTGTATTGGATGCTCGCGCCAAGGATCTGTGAAATCACCGAACGGGTGGCGGTGTCGAACCGCTTATGGATCACATTGCCGCCCAGTGGCAAAGGCAACCCTTCGTTTTCCCGCGCCCACCACGCTCCTAAATCTTCACAAAGCGCCAAGCCCTCCTTGTCGTAAGTAAGCTGGCCTTCGTGAATAATCAGTCCGACCTGTGCCTTGCCCAAACGCACGGCCTCGAAAACCCTGTCGAACGGAACCACTATGTAGTCGATCTCACTCCCGGGCCGCTCCAGCCACAGTTGCAGCGCCAGGAAGGCGCTCGTCATCGTGCCCGGGACGGCGATCCGTTTGTCGGCGATCTCGTTTCTGGTGAATTTCTCTTTGGAGACCAGCATTGGGCCGTAGCCGTCGCCCATGCTCGCGCCGCTCGGCAGCAGAGCGTATTTGTCCGAAACATAAGCATAGGCATGGATGCTGATCGCTGAAATATCCAGTTCGCCGCGGGTGGCCCGTTCGTTCAACGTTTGAATATCCTGGAGAATGTGTTCGAAGGTAAACCCGTGGGTCGGGATCAATTCCCGCGCGAGGGCGTAAAACATGAACGCGTCATCCGGATCTGGCGAATGCCCGAGCGTCAACTTTCGCGGTGCCATGGCGTGCAACTTATGCTGTTGATTCGGACATCACAACGCCCGACTCCACAAAACGAATTTCGAAGCCCGAATTCCGAACTCCGAAGGAAGCCCCCATTCCGAAGCCCGAAATTCGTCCTTCGAGCGTCGGATTTCTTTCGGGTGCGATGCAAAATCATAAGTGTCTCTCTGTCAGAAGGAGCATTTGTGCTAGACGGAATTGCTATACACGCGAAACTACGCCGGAACGTATGACGACCACCATCGCCCTGTTCGGCGCGGCCGGAAATATGGGTACCCGCATCTGCAACGCTCTGAAGAGCGATCCTGAATACCGGCTCCTCCCGATTGAATCAGCCGAAGAAGGCAGGGCGAAATTGCGCGAGCAAGGCTTGGCTCCGGTCGATAAATCCGAAGCGCTGCCGCAGGCCGATGTCGCCATCCTCGCCGTTCCTGACGCGCTTATTGGCGCCGTCGCCCACGACGTCGTCCCCGGCCTAAAGAGCGGTGCGATGTTGATTTGCCTTGACCCGGCTGCGCCCCATGCCGGCCGGCTGCCGCAACGTCCTGATGTCTCCTACTTCGTCACCCACCCGGCGCACCCGCCGGTTTTTAATGATGAACAAACCGCGGAAGCGCGTCGGGATTTCTTCGGCAGCGGCATCGCCAAACAAGCGCTCGTCAGCGCGCTCATGCAGGGCCCGGAATCCGACTATGTCCGAGGCGAGGCCATCGCGCGCAAAATCTTCGGCCCGATTCTGCGCTCACACCGTGTCACCGTCGAACAGATGGCGATGTTGGAGCCGGCACTTTCGGAGACCGTCGCTGCCACGTGCATCACAATCATGCGCGAAGCGATGGACGAAGCCAGTCGCCGCGGCGTGCCGGCGGAGGCGGCGCGCGACTTTCTTCTGGGCCATATCTGGATTGAACTCGCCATTGTCTTCAACGAGACGCCCTGGCACTTCTCCGCCGGGGCGCAGAAAGCCATTGACGACGCGAAGAAGCTGTTGTTTCAGCCGGATTGGAAGAAAGTATTTGACGAAAAATATCTCCGTGAAAGTGTCGAGCGCCTCAGCAGCGACGCCTCCCCATTGACCCAAGCTGAAGCTCCTTCAACCGGACCTGTCGCCGATTCGACACTTCGCCGCTTTGACCCTTCAACCTCCTCATCAGAATTCCGCCAACTGGACCCTCGCGTTATCAAACTTTGGCGCGTCCGCCACGCCATCACGTCCGGCGTGCTGCTCGGGTTGGCGATGATCGCTGGCTTATCCGCGGGCCTCGCGACCGGTAATTGGCTTTGGCCCCTGCTTGGCTGGCACGCGCTTCTGGTGCTCAGGCTCGTTTTGTTTGTCTGGTATCCGGCCCGCGCCTATCGCGCGTGGGGTTATCGTCTGGACGGGAAGGTCCTCGAAACGCGCCGGGGTATCTGGTTCAAGATCGTGCAACTGCTGCCGCTGTCGCGCCTGCAACACGTCGATTTGCACAATGGTCCCATCGAGCGTTCATTCGGGCTTGCCTCGCTTTTGTTGCACACTGCGGGCACGCAACACGCCAGCATCATCATTCCCGGGCTGGATGCCGCAGAGGCTGGCCGGCTCCGCGATGAACTTGTCGCAATCGGAGGCGATGATGCCGTCTGAACCGCCGCCTCTGCCGCCGCCCTCTCCCCCGCCGATACCGTTGAGGGCTCCACAGGCGCCGGCTGGACCGCGGGTGGAAGGCCGCTTGCATCCATTCACTCTTTTCTTCGCGTTATGGAACGCGATTCGCAACTTTATCATTCCAGCGGTGGTCATCCTTTTCTTTGGCCGCCGCCGCGACCCGGATACCTATATTTGGATCGCCGGGCTTTTCATCGGTTTGCCGGTGGTTTGGTCGATTGTTCGTTATTTTACGTTTTCTTACCGCATTGAACACGGCGAACTGATCACCCGGCAGGGGTTGCTTGGCCGCACGCAGCGAAACATCCCGCTGACCCGCGTCCAGGATATCCGCATCGAACAGGGCGTGCTCCATCGCATGTTCAAGGTCGCCGACGTATTCGTCGAAACCGCCGGTGGTCGTGGCCCGGAGGCAGCGCTTTCGGTGCTGTCGCGCCGCGAAGCAGATCGGTTGCGCGCCGCAGTGTTTGATCAGGCGGCTGTCCGGACAGGCCCGGCCTTTGCCGAGACACCGCCGGTCGAACGGCAGGTCATTCGCCAACTCACAATTCGCGACCTGGTGCTTGCCGGCATTACCTCCAACCGCACTGCCTCGGTGCTCGCGGTTCTGGCCGTGCTCTGGCAATTCCTGGACGACATTCTCCCGCGAAATGCTTACGAGGAGTTCGTCAAGCGAATTGCCGCCCGTGCCGCCGAGTGGCAGGACAGCATCTCCTGGCTTCCCATCCTGCTGGGAATCATCGCTATTATCGTCATCGGCATGGTGTTCTCCATCATCGGATCGATCATCATGTTTTATGGCTTTTCCCTGTCACGCAGCGGCGAAGACATTTATCGCTCCTACGGCCTCTTTACCCGCCGTTCGAGCAGTCTTCCGCGCCGCCGCATCCAACTGCTGAAAATCGAGGAAACGTGGCTGCGTCGTCTGTTCAAGCTTGCCACCTTGCGCGCGGACACCGCTGGCGCCCAGATTGGTCCCAACAAGGATGAGCAAAGCGGGCGCGATGTTCTGCTCCCCGTCGTCCCCAGGAAGGATATCGATTCGGTGCTCCCAACGTTTTTCCCAGATCTCGACGACGCCAATGGCGCATGGCGCCAGGTCTCGCGGCGCGCCATTCGCCGCGGCACTAAAAAAGGCGCCGCCGTTTGCATCCTCTTCGCTGCGGCTTCTTGTGCTATCCAACAAAGCTGGCACGGGTTATGGCCACTGCTCTTCATTCCCGGGGTTTACATCCTCAATGTCATGAGCTACCGCCACCTCGGCTATTTACCCGGCGAACGCTTCTTCCGGACGCGTTCCGGCTGGCTGAGCCGCGCCACGCATGTCATCCCCCTCCGTAACATCCAGTCAGTGGTCATCCGGCAAACGCCTTTTGATCGCCGCCATCGCGTGGCCACACTGCTGGTCGATTCCGCCGGGCAGACCCACACCGGAGGTGGTCCTCGCATCAACAACGTCCCGTGGGACGACGCATTGGCCGTCGCCCGTGATGTCGCCCAACGCGCCTCGCGCACCCGCTACCGCGTGTGACTGCATGTCGTAGCCCGATTTATGCGGTACACTTGAAATTTCCGCTTCAGATACGCCTGCGAATGCCTCAAAATGACTGAGGAGTCACTGTTATGAACGCAACCAAACTCATCCGCCGCTGTTTGCGGAACTATCTCTTAGCCATGGCTTTCTCTGCCGCGCCATTCCTTGCCTGCGCTTCGGAGAAGACCGAATTTTCTCCTCCCCCCGGGGAACAACAGCTTCCCCGCGCGATGCATTCGAAAATGGCCCATCGGCCTGTCGTCACAGTGGGTCAGCATGACGCTGCGATCGTTGGCAAGGATAACCGCGCTCTGCAAGCCGCCGTCGATTACGTTGCGGCGTTGGGCGGCGGTGTTGTCGAGATTGGCCCGGGCGAATATCTGATGCGCGACTCCCTCCATCTGCGCTCCTTTGTCACCGTGCGCGGCACCCCCGACAAAACAATTCTGCGCAAAGCAAAGGCCGCGACGTCGTCTCTCGCCCTCGACGGCGATTACGGCGAAGAACAAATCACTCTCGTCAATGCGGATGGTTTTAGGATCGGCGACGGCGTCGCGATCTGGGACACCAAATCCGGCGGCTTCCACACTACCGTGGCCCGGATCACCGGACAGAGCGGCAATACTTTTTCCATCGACAAGCCGTTGAATGCCGATTGCATGGTCGCCAACAAAGCCCAGGCCGCGACCGTCTTTCCGGTCGTCAGCGGTTACCATCTGGAAGGCGCGCGCGTGGAGCACCTGATCATCGACGGCAACAAAGAAGAAAACATTTCCCTGAACGGTTGCCGGGGCGCCGGGATTTTTCTCTATCGCGCCTTCGGAACTGCCATCGAGCATTGCGTCACCCGCAATTATCACGGTGACGGCATCAGCTTTCAACAATCCAACGATGTTCTCGTGCAAGATTGCACCAGCGAAGACAACGCCGGATTGGGCATCCATCCCGGCAGCGGCTCGCAACGTCCGGTAGTGCGCGCATGCGTCGCCCGCGGCAACGGCGAGGACGGCCTGTTCCTCTGCTGGCGCGTGCGCCATGGTCTGTTTGAGAAAAATCTCCTCGAGAACAATGGCCGCTTCGGCATTTCGATTGGCCACAAAGACACCGACAACCTGTTGCAACACAATACCGTCCGCGCCAACCATCAGGACGGCGTTTTCTTCCGCAATGAAAGCGTCGGCATGGCCGGCCACCGCAATCGACTCGAGCACAACGTCATTGAAGACAACGGGTGGAAAGCGGACGCCGCAGGAATCCGTGTTCGCGGCGAGACGAAAGACCTCCTCTTTAAAAATAATATCATCCGCGACACCCGTCCGGCTGAAACTCGCAAGCAATCCGTCGGCATTCGCATCGAGGAAAGCGTTGGAAATGTCTCACTTGACAATAATCAAATCGATGCCAGAACCCCGGTGGACGACAGGCGAAAATCTAAATAGATCCTGGCGCCGGGACCCGTTGAATTATGGCAAGCGCCCTGCTGACAGGGAAACGCAGGCCACTGCACTGAGTATGAACGCGATGCTGCTGATCAAAACGCTGTTTTTTATGGCGGTTCTGCTGCTCCTCGTAATGATGGGGGTGCACAACCGGGGGACGGTGGATTTCAATTTGCCGCCGGTATTGAAGAATGTCATCCAGCAGCCGGCTGCGCTGATGTATTTCGCCTTTTTTGCCGTGGGCGTGGTCACGGGTTGCATCCTGAGCCTCGGTCGCAAGCCCAAACCTGCGGGCAAAGAACAGAAATAACACTGTCAAGAAATCTGACAGACTGTCCCATTTGGGGTCGGGATTAACGATACAGACCCGTCTTCTCCCGAATGAGCGCTCCGAGATTGCGATTGAGTTTCTCCTGGTCGGCGGCGACGTCGCTGATACTGCCCAGATAATCGCCGGCGCGGTTGAGAAGGTCGGCGCGTTTCTCGGCTTCGCTGACGATCCTGGCCAATTGATGCTCGCTCGAGGTAACCCCGGGACCGGTCGCATTGTTGTTATCCTCAGCCTCGAGCCAATACTCAATCGTGTTGCCTTCGGACAAAGCCGGACGCAAATCGCCGAGGCGCCACTCGTGACGGCGGCGAAGGCGCTGCGGGTTTTCCTGCTGCAGATCCAGTTCGAGAGTCCCCTCGGCCGGTTCCTCTCCCGATGGCGGAGCAATGGGGCCCGGGTGGATTTTGTAGCGCAACCGCAGTTTAGACACTGCGAAGTCATCCGTCACATCGATGCCGACAAGCATCGTCGCGTGTCGCGTAACCAGTTCCTCGCGGCGCTCGGGATATGTGATTTTCACGACCGGCGGCCTGTCGGGAATTACGTCCACTCGGTAAACTGCACTGTCACGTGATTCCATGTTTTCGGTGTCAAGCATCGAGATGCTGAAGCCGTTCATTCCTTTGGCTGGCACCGTGAACTCTCCCCAGAGCTGCCTCGGCTGTTGGGGGTCGAGCTTCAGTGGAATCTCCGCATCGACGCCGGACAATTGGATGGCTCCGTTTTGCAGGTCTTTTGTGGCGACAATGTTCAGCCTCAGGACGCTGCCGGCGAGGAGCGACAAATCGCCGAGCGCCCGCTTCAATGGTTTCAGCCCCGTATAGGCGGGGAACTCCTGGTCGCATTCCATCGTGGCGACGGTTGGCCGCGGCACGGTCGTGACCGTATGCGTGGCGCTGCGCCCATCGTTGAGAAAAACGGTATAGGTAAAGGAGTCCTGAACGTTTTCAATCGTGGCCGCGAAATGAATTTTATTGGCGCGGTTTTGTTGCAGAGGATAAGTGTGCGTGCGGCGCGAGCGGTATTTCACTTCCACCTGGCCGTGGGTGGGAACGATTCCCTGGACATAGGCTTCCAGCCTGACCGTGTCGCCGCGGCCGATTATTTTGTCACCGTCTGGAACGATCACGCGGGTTTTGCGCGGGACGGGGACGCTGGACAGGAAAACGCGCTTGAGAAGATCAACCGTCATCGTCCGGCCGTAAATGAACCCGCCGAGGCCGACTATGAGCACGACAAGCGCGACCATCCCAAAGCGATGGAGGCGCTCGAGCGGGACGATTTTCGGGAAATCGACAGCCTGCGCGAAGGCTTCGGTCTGTTCCACCAGCGCGTCAATCATTCCCACAGAACCGCCTGGCGGAACGGCGCCAGCCCGGGTGAGTTGCACGGAGGCGATGAGACGTCCGCAAAATTCAGGCCGGGCACGCTCGACCATCAGCGCCAGGTCGTCGTCGTCCGGCTGCCGGACCAATGGGCGGACGATCATCCGCAGTACGATGAACGTGAGAATTGCGAGTTGGCCGATGAGGGAGGCCAGCCGTATCGCCCAGGGCAGATCGAGCCACCAGTCGAAGAACAGCGCGAGGGCGAGTAATTCTACATTCACCGCCATCGCCATGGAAACGCCGATCAGCACCGCCACAATGAGATGCCGTCGCCGCAAGGCGGCGATTTTATGCTGCAGCAGCGGGCTGGGGTGCACGATTGCTGTGCCGGAGGCTTCTCGGTTTGCTACGGAGCTCATTTGAGGTAAGACATCTTCCGCAGCACCCATTCTGTCGTGACGACCGCGAGCAATATCAGGAAATAAAGCGGCGAAGACCACAACTCGACTTCGAGAGGCGATTGAACCCGCTCGGTCTTCGCGCGAATCGTGTCGGGCAGTTTGTGCAAGTCTTCTTCGCGGAAAAAAGCTCCACCCGTGGCGGCCGCAAGTTCGCGCAACGTCGTTTCATTCATGGCGGTCGCGCCGAACTCGAATTTAGGTTCCGTCACGTTGAAATCGAGAACGGTACCGGGGTCCGGCTCGACAGAGAACTCGTGAGGGCCTGGGGTGGTCACGACAAACTCGCCGCGGTAGAGGCCCGGCTGTTCGGGGATGGCGCGCAGGTTCACTTCCGAGCGCGGCCCTTGGCCACCCTTAAGGCCGTAGCTGCCTTTAAGAGCGGGCTCCTGAATTGGCTCAAAGCCCGCACCGTAAAGTCGCGCGTACACGGAGACGCGGTCGCCGGTCATGTAATTCTGACGGTCCGTCGTGAGTTGGGTGCGTTTGGAGCCGCCCAGCAGGCGCTGGAGGGAAACGCGTTGGGCGATCTGGCCCCAGATTGCGGTGTAGTAACGATCACCCACATTCTTGCGCCAGCGCCAGGTATTGTCGCTGCCAACATAAAGCACCTGGCCGAGGCCATACTGTTGCACGGCCATGACTGGCATTTTGCCGAACCGCGATTCGCGCGCGGGCTCGGGATCGACCAGCAACACTTCGGCGGCGGGCTTGGAGCGAGCGACACGCGCAGCCCAGTAAATGGGCGGGAGCTCCTTCCAGAGCGCGACATTTTCCTGTTCGTTGTCCGCGAGGCGCAGCATCGGGCTGGCGCGGCCCGCAGAGGTGAGTTCCAGGCGTATCGGTTTGTCGGCCACCGGCTCAAGCGAGCTTTCAATCGATGGCGCGTCAAATTCGACCGGCAGCAGATTCTCCAAAACCGTGCGGCGATAGGCGTTGGGCATGAAGCGTTTGCCCGCCACAACCACGAGTGCGCCGCCGAAGCGCGAAACCAGCTCGTTCAGATTGTCCAGATGCGTGGCGCTCAGGTGGCGCGGGTCCACATCGCCGAGAATGACGAGGTCGTAGCGGAACAACTCTTCTTTCCGCGATGGGAACTGCGCAATATAAGGGGAATCTTCGCCGCGGATGATTCCGGGATCGCCTTCAATGAGTAAACAGTTTAGGTCGATGCGGCGATCGCGGAGAAGCATGGCCTGAAGATAGCGGAATTCCCAGCGGGGGGATTGCTCGACCATCAGTGCCCTGATTTTGGCGTCAATGACTCGCAGGCGCTGCGCCCGGGCGTTGTTGTCCTTGACGGCTTCGTCGTCTCGCGGGGAAATCGCGGCTTCCAGATCAAATTCGCCCTGGATTTGCGGCGTGAACTTCAGCGACACGACCTGTTCGCCGTCGTCAGCGAAGGTGATCGATTTTGTCGCGACGGTTTCTGATCCCAGCCGCAAGACGAGATCCGCGGATTCGCCCTTCAAGCCCTGGGAACGGACGCGCGCCGTGAGGGCTACTTCGTCCTTGACGAAGGTGATTTCCGGCGCAAACAAATGGCTCACGATAATGTCGCGTGGCGAGGTGATGCCGACTCCATAAGCATAGACAGGCACGTGCTCCTGACGGAGGACAGCCGCGCTTTCAATGGGCTGAGCACCTTTGTTATTGGCGCCATCGGTCAGCAGCAGGATGCCGGCGATTGGTTGGCCGCGCTTTCGATTCGACACTTCCTGGAGGCTGTCTCCGAGGGCTGTCGCGGGGCTCTCCGCCTGAAGTTGCTTGACCCACGGGAAATTCTCCACAGTGACTTTCTTTTGGCGCGGCTCGGAATTGGTGGTCTGCTCGCGACGGGCGGAGATCTCAAGGAGGTTTTGCCCAAAAGTGAAGGCCGCAAGGTCAAAGTCGCGATCCAGGCGCGGCAGCAGATTTAGCCGTGGGTTTTGCAGGGCGCTCCTGGCGACGTCGATGCGGGCAATCTGCTCGTATTCACGCGCCGTGTTCCTGTCCTGTTGCTGTCCCAGGCCTTTCTGCGGGTCGAGCGCCCCGCGAGCGATGGCGGCGCGCTTCTGTTCCGCCGGATCCAGGCGCGGGTCCCTGATTTGCATGCTGGCGCTGGTGTCGATCATGACGACGAGGAGTTGGCGGATGCTGCCCTCGACGGTGAGGGCAAGGACCGGGCGCAGGAGCAACCCGAGAATCAGGGCAACGAAGAGAATGCGCAGCGCCGCCAGCGTGTTCCTGCGCCGCGCCGACATGGGCACCGGAGTGGCGCGATACATCCCATACAGCCCCCCGCCGAGCAGGAGCAGAAGGAACACGACCCAGCCAGTGGAAACACCACCGCGAAAGGCAAGCGAGGCGCGGGCAATATCAACCGCTTGATCCACGTTGACGCCGAGTAACTTCAGGAAAAGTTCCGTCATTTGGAGCGGCTGAATCGTTGACTCAAAAATGTTTCACCGGCCGCAACCATCAGCGCCCCGAGGATGATCGGCAGCCAGAACTCAACGCCGGTCCGCCCCCGCTCGACGACGCCCTTCAGAGTGAAGCCGGGCGTCCATGTGAGGACGTTGGCCACCGTCTTCAGGTTCGCAATCTGGCCGGTCGTCAGTTCGTCCATGCTCGATTCGGCGGGATCAGACTGCGCCGCAAATTTCAGCGTGTGCGGCGGATCGGCAAAATTGACGTCATACCCGCCGGCAAAATCAGTTTTGTCATAGGTCAGGACCGGCAAGCCGTTGACCAGATCAACGCGGCGGGTTTCGCGCAACGCCTCCGTATGGCCGGGCCGCAGAATCGCCGCCTCTTTCTCCAGCAGTTCCGTGCTCATGCGCCGGAAAAGCGGCGCGCCCACGCGAACATTCAGGCCTTCGTCCTGGCGTTGCACGATTGAGCCGAGCGCGCGATGGACCAGCGGCACAAATGAGAGGCGCACGGGCAGGTCGTTCCAGGCGGTGTCCGCGGTGCTGCTGAAGAGCAGGACGCGGCCCAGTCCCCAATTGCGCTGCGCCACGGCCACCGCGCCGTCGGCGTATTTGAGAATGATTTCCGGCTCGCCCGCATCCTGGCTGCGGGCCGAACGCGTTGCCGTCTTTTCCGGCGCGGGAATTTCCAGCGGAAGGGCGCGGTAAAAGCGGGCCGAAGCCAGGTTCCCGGCGGCGGGGTCATTCCATAGAGCGACCAGGGGATGCTGATAATCCTTCTCCTGCAGGACAGAAAACTTTTCGTCCTGGTCGGCTTCGCCGCGAGCGCGGGCGAAGGCGCCGGGAAGAAGCTGATGGCGCTGGAACAGTTGTTCGTTATGAAAGGCGATTTGCGTCCGCCCGCCAGGGAAAATCATCAGGCCCCCGCCGCGGCGAAGGTACTGTTGCAGCCGCGAGACGACCGCCGCCGAAAAATCCGGCACGTTCGCGAGGATGACGGCGTCAAAATCGTCCAGGCGGGCCGACGCGAGTTCCGGCGTCGTAACGGTCGAGGTTTTGATGAAATAGCTTTCCGCCTGTTCAGCCGGGACGGGGACGAGGGCATTGCGGAGGAAATACACTTCGCTTTCGCGCGGCTCCGCGCCGGGTTCGCCATCGACCAGCAGCACGCGCACTTCTTTGATCGCGCGCACAGCAATCGTGCGCCGGTCATCCGCCGGCTGGCGGTCGTCCGGCACGCGCGCGGTGACATAATGAAATCCTTCGGAGCGCAATTTGGCGAAAAGGGAGATGCTGCGCGCGCTGCCGGGCGGGAGCGAGTCAATGGTAAACTCGTCGCTCGGCGGATCGGCATCGACGGCCAGGCCGACGCGCACATTGCGGACCTCCTCGCGGCCGAAGTTGCTGACCTGCACTTCAAAGCGCAGGGGCTGAGCGGCCGGGGAAAGGCCGCTGGCGAGCCGCAGCCCGCTGAGAGCGATATTTCGTTCTTCGTGCTCGCTGACCAGCACAATATGCGTTTTGATTTCGCTTTTGACGCGTTCGAGCGCCTGCTGCGCGTCCACCAACTGCGCCCAGCCGGCGGCCTGGCCGTCGGTGACCAGGTAAATCTCCTTGCGCAAGGCGAGGCGGTCCTGAAGGATGTCAATCGCTTTGTTGATGGCCGGAAACAAATCCGTGGCGCGGTCGCTCCGCGGGGCCTCGCGCACGGTTCTGCGGGCGAGATTGAGGTCAAAGGTGGGCTCGGCGATGGCCCCGCGCACAATGTCTGAGGCGAAGAGCACGGCGGTGGCGGACCCTGCGGGCATGGATTCAATGGCTTGTTCGGCGGCGCGGCGCGCCTTCTCGAAGCGGGCCTGAGCGCCGTCAGTGACGGCCATGCTGGCGGAATTGTCGAGGATGACGACCGCGGTCACCCTGGACTGGCCGAACGCGTCCGAAGCGCTGGAGAGCAGCGCGGGGCGCGCCAGCGCCAGCGCGAGCAGGATCAGCAGCAGGCAACGCAACGCCAGCAGGATCATGTCCTCGATCTTCATGCGCCGTTGATTCTGCTCGACGCTGATGCGCAGGAATCGCATCGCCGCCCAAACGACCTTTTGAAACCGGCGGCGGTTGAGCAGGTGAATGATGATCGGCACCGAGACCGCAGCCAGACCGAAGAGCATGATGGGGTTGAGGAAGGACACGGGGAATCAATTGACGATTGACGATTGACGATTGGCAAACTTGGCAACAAGCAATCCCAAATCGTAAATCCTCAATCGTAAATTCATTGCGTCGTCGTGCGCAGCCGGAAACCCAGATAGGCGCTGAGCACTTCGTGCAGCGGGTGGCTGGTGTTGACCCGCACGTAGTGGCAATGGTTGCGCTCGCAGCCATCGCGCAGGCGGGCGCAAAACCCCTCCACTTCCCGCAAGTAACTTTTGCGAATCTCACTCGGGCGTGTCAGGATTTTCGGGACGTTTTCCAGCCCCTCGAACTCCACCAGGCCCAGGAACGGGAATTCCAGCTCATGCGGGTCCAGCGTGTGGAAGACAATCACCTCGTTGCCGCCGAAGCGCAGGTGTTGAATGCCATCGAGCACGGCCTGCTCGTCGTCAAAGAAATCGCTGATGATGATCACGATCCCTTTGCGCCGCGTCTGGCGGGCCATATCGTGCAACACCGCGCCGATGTTGGTTTGTGCCCTGGGCTCGAACGCCGCCAGGCGCGCGACCAGGTTATGGATCATCGCCTTATTGTCTGTGCGCGGCGCATAATCGCGCAGCGCCGTGTCGAACAGCCCCAGCGCCGCCGCGTCCCGCTGATGCAGGATCAGGTAGGCCAGGCACGCCGCCATCATCTTCCCGTAGTGCAGCTTGCTCAGCCGGCCCGAGCCGTATTTCATCGACTCGCTGCCGTCCAGCAGGAGGTGCGCAACATAATTGGTCTCCTGCTCGTATTGCTTGATGTAATAACGGTCCGTGCGCCCGAGGACCTTCCAGTCCAGATGCCGCGTATCGTCCCCGTGCGTATATTCCCGATGCTGGGCAAACTCGACGGCAAAACCCCGGTAAGGCGACTTATGTTCCCCGGCCATGTAACCCTCCACGACATAGCGGGCGTGCAGCCCCAGCGCCTCGGCTTTGGAGATCGCCTCGGGGTCCAGCAGCGTTTCAGGGGGCGGACGGCTCACAACGTTCATGCCCTGGGAGAATGACTAATGTCGAATGACGAAATCCTAAGGGAAATAAGAAATCCGAAGCCCGAATGCCGAAGCACGAAAGAAATCCGAAGCTCGAATGACGACTTTCGGGCTTCGGGATTGGGGCTTCCTTCGGAGTTCGGAATTCGGGCTTCGGAATTGATTTCGTCATTCGTCCTTCGTCCTGCGTCATTTCAACTTCTCATCCCTGGGGACGGAGTCGAGGATGCGGCGGGTGATGTCGTCGGGGGTCACCGCTTCGCTCTGGGCGGCGAAGTTGGGGATAATGCGATGGCGGAAAATGGGCAGGGCGACCGCAGCAACGTCCCCGCAACTGACGTAATATTCGCCGCGCAACATCGCCCGGGCCTTGGCCGCGAGGATCAGGTTCAGCCCGGCGCGTGGGCCCGCGCCCCACGTGAGCCATTTTTGGCAGAACTCCAGCGCCTCGGCGGATTTGGGCCGGGTGACGCGCACCAGGCGTTGGGCGTAGGCATAGACGTGATCGGCGACGGGCATGCGGCGCACGAGCTGTTGCAGGGCGAGGATTTGTTCCTGGGTCAGGACCGCTTCGGGCGCGGCCGGGGGCAGGCCGGTGGCCATTTTCATGATCTGCAGCTCCTCGGCGTCGCTGGGGTAATCGACGGCGATCATGAACATGAACCGGTCGAGCTGGGCCTCGGGCAGGGGGTAGGTGCCCTCCTGTTCGATGGGGTTCTGGGTGGCCAGGACGAAGAAGGGCTCGGGCAAGGGATGGCTGGCGCCGCCGGCGGTGACCTTGCGTTCCTGCATCGCTTCGAGCATCGCGGCCTGGGTTTTGGGGGGCGTGCGGTTGATTTCATCGGCCAGGATCATGTGGGCGAAGATCGGCCCCTTGAGGAAACGGAACTGGCGCTGGTTGGTGGCCGGGTCCTGGTAAATGACCTCGGTGCCGGTGATGTCGCTGGGCATGAGGTCGGGGGTGAACTGGATGCGCTTGAAGGAAAGGGCCAGGGTCTGGGCGAGGGTCGAGACCAGGAGGGTCTTGGCCAGGCCGGGCACGCCCACCAGCAACGCGTGGCTGCGGGTGAGGATGGCGATGAGCACCTGGTCCACGACTTCTTCCTGGCCGACGATCACTTTGCCCAGCTCGGCTTTGATCCGGGCGCAAGCGGCCTTGAGCTGCTGCACGGCCTGGAGGTCATGGTCGGCGGCGGGGCGGGGCTTTTGCGGCCCTGCGACAGTAGTAGTATTCATCAATGGCTTTCGACAATCCCACCCCTGCTCGCGGCGGCTCTGCAAAGCTCGCGCCGGACGGGTACGGGCGCGAGCATTTCACACGAACGGCGAGGCAATAGCGATAAAAAACAGCGCGGCATTCTGAATTTCTGTCCAGAACGCGGCTGCATTCGTGAGGAAAGGGATTGGTTGCGGCACAATTGACAATTGACGACTGACGATTGGCAATTGAGAGGGGGTTGGAAATCGGAAATTGAAAATTGGCAATTGGCAATTCGATCAGGGCGCGGTCAGCCGGTAAAGGCGGGTGGCGTGGTTGGTGGCGCTGGTATCGGTGAAGAGGGCTGAGCCGGTGGCCCCAATGGTGATGCTGGCCAGGTCAGTCCAGTCCAGGAGGTTGGCGGAGGCTTGCAGTGTGTAGGAAAACATGGGCGGGCCGTTGAGAATTGCCAATTGCCAGTTGCCAGTTCCGAATGGGGAGATGGCCAGTCGAGGCGGGGGCGGCGCCGGGTAGTCTGCGACAATGGTTAGGGCGCCTCTGGCGGCGGCGTAACCGCCCGACAAGATCCAGTACGTTTGCCCGCCGACGCCGGGGAACTGGATGCTGGCGCGGTTACTGGAGCAGATCGGGCCGAAGTCGTCGTTGCAGCCGCCGGGAACTGGCGTCAGGGCGTTGCAAGTGCCGCTGAAAACCTGCAGAACCGTGTCAAAGCTGCTCTCGCACGTATCCACGCTTATCATCCCGTCGGCTGCCGGAGTTAGAACGAACCAGACGCCGCCCCCAAAATTCGTCCGGCATGCCGGCGGGACGTCGCCGCCCCGTTCGGCAAAGAACGTGTCCAGGGTTACGGGAAACCTGGGTTGCAGTATCACGGCGCCGACACAGCCGTCATTCGCCGGCGGCATAGGGTCTGCCACGATTTTCAGTGTCCCACGCGCGCCGAATGAGCCTCCGGCGAGAATCCAATACGTTGTCCCTCCAATGCCAGGGAACTGCACGCCGGCCAGTTGAGTGCAGAGTTGAGAGTTGAGAGGTAGGGTCGGCGGCCCGCTCGAATCGTTGCAGCCCCCGGCCACGGGCGTGAGCGCATCGCACGAGCCGGCATAAACCTGCAACACGGTATCGAAGTCGCTTCCGCACGTGCTGATCGTGACCGGGCCGTCGCTCATTGGCGTGAAGCTGAACCAGACGCCGCCGCCGAAATTCGTCTGGCAGGTGGGCCGGAGATCGCCGCTGTCTGTCGCATTCCTCGTGCTCATGCTAATGGGCAGGCCGGGGGACAAAGGGATTGCGCCGCTGCATTCGTCATTGGGCAGGGCCGGTCCAAGCACTTCAGCCATGAGGTTCAGGTTTCCTCCCGCGCCGCCGAAATGGCCCGCCAGAATCCAGTAAGTTACGTCGCGCGCGCCGACGGATTGCGTGCTGGCCTGGAATCCCACACACCCGGGGCCGCTATCATCGTTACAGCCACCGGGCACGGGAGTGAGCGCCCCGCCGATTCCGCCATCGACCGAACTGCCGACGGGGGCCGCGAGGGTTGAATCGGCGGGGCAAGGTCCAGCGAACACCTGAACGATCGTGTCAAAGTCGCTGCCGCACGTGCTCACGCGCACCACGCCATCGCTCTGTGGCGTGAACGTGAACCAGACCCCGCCCCCAATCGAAGCGCTACACGTGGGTGGCGGGTCGCCGGTGGCAGTTGCGTCGATGGTGCTCATCGCAAGTGGGACGCCTTGTTGCAACGCGATGGCCCCCACGCATTGATCGTTGGCGAGAACGGGCGTCATCTGCGCAAGGATGTTCAATCGGCCGCGGCTGCCGTGGGCGCCTGCGGCGAAGATCCAGTAAGTCGCGTTTGACGCGCCCGTAAACTGCACGCTGGCCTGGAAACCCGCGCAGAGCGGCCCGTTATTATCGTTGCAACCACCGCCGACGGGCATCAACCCGCCGCAGTCACCGGCGTAAGCCTGCACGATCGTGTCAAAGTCGCTGCCGCATGTGCTGATCTTTACGACGCCATTCATGGCAGGCGTGAACGTGAACCAAACACCGCCACCTGGCTCCGTTGCACACGTTGGTGTCGGATCACCGGTTTCCGTGGCATAAGCCGTGTTCATTTCGAATGGCATGTCCGGCTGCAGTGTAATCGCGCCGGCACATTGATCGTTCGGAAGCGCCGGCGTCAGCGTGACAAGGATATTGAGCATGCCCCTTGCGTCGGCATAGCCCCCGGCAAGAATCCAATACGTCAATCCACTCGTAGCGGCAAACCTCAGGCTCGCCTGCACTCCGCCACACGCTGGACCGCCAAGATCATTGCAGGCGCCGGTCAGCGGCGTAAGACTGTCGCAATCGCCGCCGTACACTTGCAGAACTGTGTCGAAATCGCTGCCGCAAGTGTTCACAGTAACAACGCCATTGCCGCCCGGCGTAAACCTAAACCAGACTCCGCCGCCAAAAACACTCGCACAGACCGGTCCGGGATCTCCCGTGCCAGTGGCGTTCGTCGTGCTCATCATGAAGGGCACATCCGCCTGTAGCGCCACCGCGCCGCTACATTGATCGTTCGGTATCGCTGGAATCTGCGTAGTAGTAATTCTCAGAGTTCCCCGTGTCTCATTGGCGCCGCCGGCGAGCACCCAATAGGTCACCCCGCTGGAGCCGAGGAACTGCACACTCGCGGCCAAACCAGCGCAAGACGGTCCGTCGTCGTCATTGCAAGCTTCGGAAACCGCACTCAGCGCGTCACAACTGCCGCTGTAAACCGCCAACGCCGTGTCAAAATCACTGCCGCACGTGCTTAACCTCACAACCCCGTTGCTCGAAGGCGTAACCTTGAACCATACGCCGCCAAATGTGCTTGCGCACGGCGGAATGGGATCGTCCGTTTGTGTCGCATTGGCTGTGCTCATCGTAAACTCCGTGCCGGGTTCGAGTGCGATCGCGCCATGGCACCGATCGTTGCTCAACTCCGCCGTCATGCTCGCCACGATGTGGAGAGTTCCCGCCTCCGCCGTGGAGCCACCGGCCAGAATCCGATAGGTCACGCCAGCCATCCCGAGAAATTGCGCGCTGGCTTGAAACTCCGGGCACGCTGGACCGCCGTCGTCGTTGCAGCCGCCGACCACCGGCGTGAGCGCGCCGCAATCACTCGTGTAAACCTGCAGCACGGTATCAAAGTCGCTTCCGCACGTGCTCACTCGCACCACTCCGTTGCTCGGCGGCGTGAAGCTGAACCAGACCCCGCGGCCAAATGCCAGGCCGCATGCCGGCGCGGCATCGCCCGTGTCCGTTGCGTTCGTCGTGCTGGTGATGACAGGCTCTCCGGCCTGCAACGCAGTGGCTCCGCCACATTGATCATTCGCAGGTTGCGCCCGCGTTTCGATATTCCCACCCACCAGCGCCGCACAGAGGAAGAATGATCCGCCCCAAATGGGACGATCAGAAACCCGAACCTTCGTTGAGAAATCGTAGCGCACCGGTACGAAGAGAAGCATCGCCACCCGTTTCGCGGCGGACAAAAGCACAGGCGACGCGCAGTCGCCCGTGCTAATTACTGCTGGGCTGAGACCTACGGAAGTTCTATGTCTGGCGTTTTTATTAACCGAACTTCCTCGACCGTCATCGAGCCTTTTCCAACGAGGCCGCGTGCCGTAGCAGAGCCGGCTTGCGCCGTCGCACCGAGATTGATGCGTGCCTGCACTTCAATCAAGTGAACTCCGGGCGTCAGATCCTGCACGATGAAGTTAAACGCGTTGGCGTTCATCGTCTCGAGAATCAGTTCCAGTACTTCAGGTTCCACGCAATCGGGGTCAATGATAATGCCGCCGGTTACGGGATCGTTGGTCAGGCACCCATCGATCAACCCCTGGAACACAGCGGTGAGCGTCTGCGTCCTGCGGCCAAAGACCACCGTTCCAGGCAAGGCCGGCTCGCCATCGACCAGCACTTGCACCTGCACGCCTGCGGCGGCCAGGGCAGTGTCAGCCACTCCGTTCTTGCTCTTCACTTCCGTCCGTGTGAGTAGCCCGACTTCCAGCGAAACGCCAATGAACAAATCCTTTTGATTCGGCGTCTTCAGCGTGTTGCTGAGGATGGTCTGCCACGGCCCGATCGTTTCGGCGGCGGGCGAGGAGACTTCGCGCAACACGTTGATATTTCCGACCTTGGCCGTCGCTTTGGATGACGGCTGGCTTTGCGCCAGGGCCGATGTAGTTGCTAGCACCGCGATTAAAGCACCCCCTAATGAACCCCTGATGACTTTGCTAACGGTATTGTTCATTTCGCTTTTCTCTTTCTTCGCATTATCAGTCACACTACGACTGATGGGTTTTTTACGACACACGACAACATGCCCCGTGGCATGCGCCGATTTGTGTGCTCGTGGGGGGATTTAGCACCGGCTATGCCATTTCGTGCCGGTGTGAAAGGAAACTTTAATCCGTTGCCCCAGTTCCTTTAGAAGTGGAAGAGACGTTGGAAAGATTTTTTCCAAAGCCTTGTTTACGGAACTTTCGCAATTTGCCTGAGAAACGTACAATGTTGAACTGCCATGAGCGTCTTGCCGCGGCGCTCGTACTGAAACGGGACTTTGACAGCCAGATTCGGGATCACGGAGTGACACACCCGCATACGCCTGGAAAAAATAATTCCTAAAGCGGTAAAGTTTTTTGCCAGCGCTTCACGCGGGCGACGGATCCTTCAAACGTGGTGCTGGAAAATCTCTTTCAATTAAAGACGCGGGGCATGCCCTAAAGCAGGGCGTCTGTCCCGGGAGAATGACGAATGACGAATGACGAAGCACGAATGCCTAATGACGACGGGCATTCCCTTCGGGTTTCGTCATTCCCTTAGGATATGGTCATTCGGAATATTCGGAATTAGTCATTCTCCCAAGGCGGTCCGTGATTCCCCGGTCAACGCAGTGGCAATCCCGGCAATGTCACACTACGTAGTCCCCTCGATGTACAAAAGCTTCAGGATTCTGTATGGTGTATGCAACAAGACAATATATGGACGCGAGGTTTGAGATACTTGGGTTTTCGGTGGCGCGAAAGCATGCCTATTTCTATGCGTTGCTGTTGCTGGCGACGCTTTTTGCCAACACGGTGAAGGAGTTCGTCCCCGGCGAAACGGATGCAGACCGCGAAACGGCCCGGCTCGAGGAGGTTCAGAATACTGTCAAGAGAATCGCGGCCGGGCCGTGAGATTCGTGATTGGTGATTAGTGATCAGTGATTAGTCACTTATCTTCACTAATCACTACTCACCGATCATCAATCACCCGGCATTCGTCATTCTCCCAGGCCCAGCGTTTCCTTGCAGAAGCGGATGCTCTTGTCGATTTCGGCTTTCTGATATTCCTGTTCGGCGAGCTTTCGGTCCTTGCCTTCGGGCGCCTTAAAAGGACCGCGCGGCTTTCCCTTTCTGGCCAGCGCGACAAACCGGGCGAAGTCTTGCGCCTTCACGTTCGGCCAGGCTTTCCAGAAATCAGGGTTCAAGTATGGAATTTCCCGATTAAACCCGGAAATGGTCTCAATGTGGACCGGAACGCCCGGACACAGCTCCGCAAAGCGATCGAAATATCTTTTCAGGTCAATAATCCCGTCGCCCATCGCGGTCCATTGCACGGTCGCGCCATTGGCCGACTCCCAGATCGCCGAATCGCGGAGGCTCGTCGTAACGACATAGGGTCCGAGGACTTCCAGGCTGGCGAGCGGATCCTCCATCGTCCACACGGCGTTGCCGGAATCCATATTTGCGCCAACATAATCTTTGCCCGCCGCTTCGATCAGTTGCGCGACCTCTGTCGCCTGCATGTCGCCAGCGTGATTTTCCATCGCAATCTTTACCCCGGCATCAAGGGCCTTCGATCGGGCGGTTTTGAGAACCTTGACCGTATCGGCAATTCGCGCTTCGATGCCGCCTGGTGATTTGCGATCCTCGCCGTTGCCGAGGATCACGCGCAGGACTGGCGAGCCAAGGGCTTTCGCGACGCGGATCCCGAGTGCGAGATGCTCTTCGGCAGTCCCCCACTTGGGATTGAAAGTTTTTGAACTTGGGCAAACGCTCCAGGTGCCTAAATGAATCTGCAACCCTTTGTCTGCGGCGCGCGACTTCACTTCCGCAAGATGCTTGTCGTCGAAACTGTCGAAGGCGTTGAGGTCCGAAATGAATAGCGAGTCGGTTTGCAGTGAGGCCGCATAATCAATCAACGCAGGGGCTTTCCAGCCCATGGCCCGAACGGAAAAGTTGTCGAGGCCGAGTTTGATGCGCCGTCGTGGTGGCGGTGAATCTGCGGCCACCGCTACTGTGGCACCAAGAATCGCCGCGGTGGTGGTTTGTAAGAATGTCCGCCGATTGATATTCGGCTCAATGAGATTTCGCGAGATCATAGAACCTTGAGTCGCACCACTCGTACCCAATCATCTGGCGCTCGCCAAGAACTATCGAATGGCTTTGCCGCGGCGCGCCGACCCTCCCGCGTGCATCGGGTATCTTCATGAGAGCTTTATGCACGTCCGAGATTTTGCCTTCTCCTCCCCGTTTTGGAGACACAATGGCATTCATTTCGACCATTTGTCCACCAAACGTCTGACATGACGCCGGGTGTCGGTTGATTGATCGTTCCGGCATCGCTACGAAAATAGGGTTTGCCTCTATGAAACTGACCTTGACTTCATTACGGATTCTCGCCGCTTTTTCAGGAGTTGTCGGCGCGCCTGGCACTTCTTTCGCTGCTCCGCGCGATTGGACCGGGGCCAGCGGCGCGGGTGTGTTTTGGTCCACGCCTGAGAACTGGTCGCCCATCGGTCTTCCGGGCATGACGGACGACGTTCGGTTTTTTGATCCTGGGGCGGTCCTCGACACCACCATCAACAGCACCGTTTCCGCCAATACGACGATTCGTTCGCTCTGGTTCGGTCAGACGAACGGTTTCCATAACCTGCTGATCGAACCGGGCGTGACACTGACGGTTCAGGGAACAAACGATAACGGCTTTGGCCGTCTTGGAACCGTGCCGGGCGCGGATATGCCCGATCCGAACGTGCAATCGACACTCTACGTCGGCACAAAGGTTGACGGCGAGGTTGCCACAAAAGTGACAGCAACTATCTCGGGCGAAGGCGGTATCCTGATGCTGAATAATACGAACAATGAAATCAATATCCGCCAGGCTGTTGGCGGCACATTGGGTGGGGGAGATCATCGCGCTATATTGAATATGTCCGGCCTTGGAACGTTCACCGCCAATCTCAGCCGAATTCGAGTTGGTGACGGCGAGGCCAATCCAATCCGGCGGGCCGAAGGACAGCTCTGGCTTGCGAAAACCAACATCATCACTCTCTCCGGACCCTCGTTGGCGGATGATGTGCAACTTGTGATCGGCAACAACGATGTCAACAACAATGGCAACGGAAGCATCTCGTATCTTTATCTCGGACAGGAGAACAGACTCAACGTGGATCATGTCCTTGTCGGCGCACGAAAGCAGCAAGGCAACATTTCGTTTCAAGCCGGATTAATATCCCCGTCGCTCATCATGCGGGGAAGCGATGGCGTGAGCCGTGTGGTAGCGCTGCGGATCGGCGATGAATCCGATCAGGCCAACAGCGGAAATCCGACCACCGGACGGATCGACCTTAATAGCGGAACCGTGGACATCCTTGCCGACACGATCCTCGTCGGAAAGGGTCAGCAGCAGACCGGGCGCGAAGCGATTGGATTCCTGACCCTTGGCGAGGGAAATCTCGACGTGAACACACTGGAGATAGCGTTTCAGACTTCCGAAACTGCCAACAATCGCGTGGACGGGACGGTCACCTTCAACGGCACGACCGTTCTCGTGAACGATTTGCTCCGCCTGGGTCGTTCCGCGGGGTCGCCTGCGGCGCGGAACGCCACGCTGAACATCAATGAAGGAGGCACAGTAACTGTGGCGGACAAACTGCTGACCGAGGGCACCGCGACCATCAACATCACGAACGGTCTTCTCCGGCTGCTTTCGAATTCGCCCGTTCTCGCGAGCACTGCTGTTTTGGACGGTGGGACAATCAGCAATGCTGCACTGATCAAAATCACGAATTTGTTCGTCCTCACTAACAACGGCGCGATCATAGGCAACCCGGTGTTCGACATGGGGGATAGTGGTTTGGCGACCTGGGATGTCCGTGGCGCGCCGGGCGACACATTGACCGTGAGCAATGCTTTCCACGGAAGCGGGACCTATATAGGAAACCTGGTGCAGGCGCGGGGCGCAACGATCAGCCCGGGTGGAAACGGCTCCGCCGGAACTCTCTCGATTCAGCAAATGACCACGGGTGGAGACCTGACCCTGGAGGGAGGCACTCTTCGTTTTGATCTCTCCAACAGCGGTGTCGGCGGCAATGATCAGATTGCGGTCGGCGCATTCCTCAACTTAAACGGCACAAATGATGTCAACATCACGGCGCTCGGCGGGACGCTTGACATATCGAATCCCTACACGCTGATCAGTTCGGCCGGGTTGATCGGAAACGAGACTTACTTCCGCGTCGCCGGCCCACTGGCGGAAAGCCGATACGACTTTACTTTTGACACCAGCTTTGTGCCGAACTCGGTCGCCCTGCTCGTGAGCAGCGGACCCGCCAACCTCACCTGGGTCGGCGATGGCACGGCCAACGCCTGGGACCTGAAGGGAGCGGCGAACTGGACCCTTGGAGGACCCACCGCCGCGCAGTTTTTCACTTTGGACTCCGTGACATTCAACGATTTCGGTTCGGCTTCGCCGGCGGTCAACCTCGTCGGAGCGCTAAGCCCAAGTGCGATCACCGTCAGCAACCCGACAAAGGATTATTCGTTCAGCGGCGCCGGCGGCGTGCATGGCGCGCCATTGACGAAGGACGGCGCCGGGTCGCTGACCTTTAACAACACGGGTGACAATAGCTTCGGTGGCGTGGTGACCATTATCGACGGAGCAGTGACGTTCTCGAATGTCGGCCTCAACACTTTCGCCAACGGCCTGGAGGTCAACGGCGGCAGCCTGACACTTTCGGGCAACAATACCAACAACGTCACGGGCGGCGCGCTGTCGGTCGGCGCGGGCGCGATGCTCACCGTGGCCAACGCACATCCTAACGATCTCGGCAGCGGCCTGACGGACCTCGACGGCACGCTGACGATCGATCAGGCGGTGGACTCAACGATGATGAACGTCCTGTCAGGCGGCGGCACGCTCGTGAAGGCGGGCACCGGCACGCTGACATTGGCCAGCGACAACAGCGCTTTGAGCAGCGTCATCCAAATCAACGGCGGCACCGTTCGAGCAGGCGGGCCCAGTGCAGTGGGGATCACGGGTGTGGCGATTGCAACTGGCGGAGCGCTGAACGTGAACGGCCAGAACCTTGGCACCGTGCCGGTGACTGTCGCCGGCGCCGGCCCGGACAACCGCGGCGCGATCATCAACACAGCGGCACCGCAACTCAACGCGCTGACAACTGTCGCATTGATGGGAAATGCGAGCTTCGGCGGTTCGGGGCCATGGAACACCGACCCGGTGTCGAATCGCGGGCGATGGGATATTCGGAATGGAACGTTGGCCAGTGGAGCCCAGCCTTTCACTTTGACGAAGGTCGGCTCGAACCAGGTGACTCTCGCCGGAACCCTGGTTGATGCGGCTCTGGGCGATATCGACGTCCAGGAAGGCATGCTCCAATTTGAAGGCGCCACCACCTCCATGGGCGATCCCACCGCGACATTAACCGTCAGGGCGGGGGCAACGGTTTCGTTTTTTGACACCACCACTGCCTGGGACAAGAAGATCGTTCTGTTCGGCAACGGGGCCACGCCCAGTCTATTCAATTGGATGGGCGCCAACACCATCGCCGGTCCTGTGACCCTGAATGGCAATTGCGTCATCGGCGGCGCACCGGCGGATCGAGGCACGCCCGTTTCGCTGACGTTGAATGGTTCAGTTGAGGGCGCCGGCGGCCTGACGAAGATAGCGCTCGATACGCTTGTGCTCGGCGGCACCTATACCTACACAGGTGACACAGTGGTGAACGCTGGCACGCTGGCGCTTGTCCAGGAAGGTTCATTGGCCAGTCCGAACATCACGATTCACACGGATGCCACTCTCGATGCGAGCGGGACTTTTAGCGGCGCGTTGACGCTGGCGGCCGGTCAGACGCTTAAGGGCAACGGAGCAATCACGGGAACGCTTATTGCCGCAGCGGGCTCGACCGTTTCGCCGGGCGCGTCTGTCGGCGCCCTCAGCGCGAGCGAGGACGTCACTGTCCAAGGCACAACGGTTATGGAACTGGACGCGGCACTCGACACGAATGACGTGCTTCGTGCCGGCGTGTTTATGACGTTTGGCGGCACGTTGCAGTTGGCGGTCGTATCGGGGACGCTGGCTGCCGGCGACAGCTTCAAACTGTTCGACGCCCCGTCCTATAGTGGTTCGTTCACCAGCATCGTCCCGGCGACGCCCGGTCCCGGATTGGCATGGAATACCACCACGCTCGCATCGGACGGGACGCTGCGCATTGCCATGGGCGGGCAGCCGCAAATCGGTCCCCCAGCCCTGGCAGGAGGTAATTTGGTGTTTAGCGGCACGGGCGGGACTCCGAACGGAACTTATTACGTGCTCTCGGCCACAAACATAGCCTTGCCACTGGGGACTTGGACCCGGATCGCGACCAATACATTTGACGGAAACGGCGACTTCAGCGTGAGTACGCCCATCAACCTGGGGACCCCGCAACGCTTCTTCGTCCTGGAAACGCCTTGATCGCGAACCATTGAGAGCCTGCCAAACGGCTCCTCTCCGTCAAATATCGGACAACAATGCGTTCTTGTCCGGTCGAATGGTTTTATGTAATTTTACGTCGGAATTCTTTATGGTGTCGGTGGGTCAGAAATCCGTCCTTCAACGGTTCGTGCTCAGGGCATTTCCGTACGTTGCCCTCGGTTTGACGGCGGTGTTCCCCAGCTTCGTTTGCGCCAGTGACGCCGAAGAGATCGACTGGAGGAAGGAGCAGGAGTTTTGGGCCTTTCGCGCGCCAACCGCTCCGGCGCGCCCGCGGGTGACCAATCAGCGCTGGCCCCGCCAGGAGCTGGACTATTTTGTCCTCGGTCGGTTGGAGAAGCAGGGACTAACCCCCTCGAGCCCTGCTGAGAAGCGGGCACTCATACGCCGCGTTACATTTGATCTTACCGGACTGCCGCCCACGCCCGCCGAAGTGGAAGCGTTTCTGAAAGATCGCCGCGGTGATGCCTACGCACGGTTGGTGGATCGGCTGATGGCGTCCCCCGCGTTTGGCGAACGAATGGCGAGCCTATGGTTGCCGCTGGCCCGCTACGCGGAAGATCAGGCGCACCAGGTCGGCAAAGACACGAAATTCTTCTATCCCAACGCCTACAAATACCGGGAATGGGTTATCGACGCCTTCAATGGCGATTTGCCTTACGATCAGTTCATCCGCTTCCAGATCGCTGCGGACAAGATGGGCGCTGCAGGGACGAACCATTTAGCCGCGCTCGGGTTTATCGGGCTTGGCCCGAAGTACTACAATCGCAACCGGCTTGAAGTGATGGCCGATGAGTGGGAGGACCGGGTCGATACTGTCACGCGGACATTTTTGGGGCTGACCGTGGCATGCGCGCGTTGTCACGACCACAAACTCGAGCCGATCACGCGCGAGGACTACTACGGGCTGGCGGGTGTGTTTGCCAGCACGAGGATGATCAATCGGGCGCCGGACGGCCCCGCGGAAAAGGCTGAGAGCGCCGAAAAGATGTCGGCTGGAACCTTGCACATGGTGGAGGACGACAAGCCGCAGGACTTGAATGTATTCATCCGCGGGAACGTCGATCGTAAAGGCCCGATCGCGCCACGACAGTTCGTCCGCATTCTTTGCCGCGAGGAACCGGCGAAGTTCCACGAAGGCAGCGGGCGCATGGAACTGGCCGAGGCGATTGCCGACGCGGAGAATCCCGTCACCGCCCGCGTCATGGTGAACCGGCTGTGGGGCGCCTTCTTCGGGCGACCCATCGTGCCAACATCCAGTAATTTCGGGCGATCCGGTGAGCCTCCAAGCAATCGCGAACTGTTGGACTTCCTCGCGGTCCGCTTCATGCGCGAGGGATGGTCCATGAAAGCGCTTGTTCGCGACATGGTTCTTTCGGCGACCTACCAGCAGGCGTCCGCCGGAAACCCAAAGAACGAATCGATCGATGCCGCCAATGAGTCGCTCTGGAAAATGAATCGGCGCAGGCTGTCGGTTGAGCAATGGCGCGACGCCTTGCTCTCGGTCTCGGGCCAACTGGAACCCACCGGCGGCAAGTCCATCGAACTGGACGATCCCGAGAATCGGAAGCGGACGGTTTACGCTCGTATCAGCAGGCTGCAGTTGAACGCATTGCTCATGCATTTCGATTATCCCGACGCCAATGTTCACGCCGAAAAGCGCTCCTCCACGACCACCGCCATGCAAAAGCTGTTCGCGCTCAACAGCCCGTTCATCATCGAGTGCGCAAACGCATTCGCCGGGCGCGTTACCGCCGAGAGCAGGGTTGCCGAGGGACAAATCCGGCTGGCGTACCAACTGGCCTTTGGCCGCGAACCTGATAAGGAGGAAGTTAAGCTCGGAATCGGATTCCTCCGCCGCGGATCGGGGGCGGAGCGCTGGCCGGAGTATGCCCAGGCCTTGTTAATGTCAAATGAAATGTTCTATGTGGACTGAACCGCGCGCCCGCTCGCAGACAGGCTCGCTCTCGCGCCGCGAGATGTTGCGCCGCATGTGCGCCGGCTTCGGCATGGTGGGTCTGGCAGGCTTGTTAGGGCCGCAGAGTCTGCTCGCCGCAGCCACCACCCGCGCCCCGCATTTCAAACCGCGCGCGAAGCGGGTCATTTTCCTGTTCATGAATGGCGGACCGTCGCACGTCGATACATTCGACCCGAAGCCGAAGTTGCGCGAAGTCGAGGGCGAGCAGCCGAGTGGCGAATTATACAAAAAGAGCAAAGGGACTGGGTTCATGCCGTCGCCGCTCAAATTTACAAAGCATGGCCGCAGCGGCATCGAGGTCAGCGAGACTTTGCTGAATATCGGCGGCGTGATCGACGACTGTTGCATTATCCGCTCGATGAAAACGGATGTGCCCAATCACGAGCCCGCGTTGCTCCAGATGCACACCGGCAACGTCCAGCCCATTCGGCCCGCCATTGGATCGTGGTTGCTTTATGGACTTGGCTCGGAGAATGAGAACCTCCCAGGTTACGTGGTCTTGCGGCCCAGCCCGAAGATCGTGGTCGGACCAGCCTTGTGGAGCAATAGCTTCCTTCCGGCTGAGTTTCAGGCCACGAGCGTCATCACCGCGAACACGAAGGTGGAGGAACTCATCGCCAACGTCAGGAATCCCAAACTGACGCCGGAACGGCAGCGGGAGCAGTTGGATCTCGTCCAGGCGTTGAATCGACGCCACGCCGCCGGCCGGGAGCACGATTCTGAACTGGAAGGCCAGATCAAGTCGTTGGAGACGGCATTCCACATGCAGAAGCAGGCGATACAGACCTTCGACATCACGCGCGAGCCCGAACATGTCCGGGCGAAATATGGCGATACGCCGTTTGCGCGTTCGTGCCTGCTCGCGCGGCGGCTCGTCGAAGACGGCGTGCGGTTTGTGACCGTCTATTACGTGGGTTCATCGAACAACCAGCCGTGGGACACGCACTCGGACCACAACGAGGGCCATCGCAAATTGTGCGTTGACAGCGACAAGGCAACCGCGGCGCTCATCACCGACTTGAAAGAGCGCGGTTTGTTGGATGATACCCTCGTGATCTGGGGCGGCGAATTTGGCCGCACCCCCTACGCCGAGAACCGGGAGAAGCAAAAGGTCGGGCGCGACCATCATCACACCGCGTTTTCAATGCTGCTGGCCGGTGGCGGCGTGAAGGGCGGCACCGTCTATGGCGCCTCGGATGACCTCGGAATGAATGCCGTCGAAAACCCGGTTCACGTCCACGATTTTCACGCAACGATCCTCCATCTGCTCGGCCTCGACCACGAACGCCTCACCTACCGCTACGCCGGCCGCGACTTCCGTCTCACCGACGTTCACGGCCGCGTCGTGAAGGAAATCATGGCGTAGGGCGCACGTGCCGCGTAAATGTAAATGTAAAATGCGGAACTCCGACCACTAAACCGCGCACTGTCCTCCACCGCCATACGCAGGCACGCCGTCGGCGGGCCAAATCCTAAAATCCTGAAAGGCCGAAAGCCGAAATCGTGAAACAGGATGAGCGTGCGCCAGTAAAAGTACTGTTTGCCCTCCATGTCCTTTTCCCCGACGAGATCCCGTGTTCGCCGCAGTAGTTCTTCCTCATCGGGGACTTCACAGGCAGTTCGTACTTCAGTACTAACTGCTTTGTCTCTGATTATGGTTTCTGACTGTGTCTCTGACTGTGACTGTGACTGTGACTGTGACTGTGACTGTGTGTCGCTTAGCGGTCGCTTGGCGTATCGCTTGGCGTTCGCCTGCCGGGCGCCGTCGCTCTGCGCGGCCTTGGCCGCCTGCGCTTCCAACAGGTCGGCCTTGTTTTTCGGCGCGAAGTGCCGCATATTGGCGCCAACCATGTCCCAAACATGCCGGTGTTCCATCTCCCTTGGCCATTTATTGGCCGGGTTAGCGCTGTTGGCGTGGGGAGAAGCTTCCGCGCTTCCCGGGCACTCGTTGAGACTCATCGTCCAAGCGGGGTATTTGCCGGGTCTGCCTGTGCTGGTGCGTGTCGAACTGCGTGACGACAAGGGACAGCCCGACCGCAACGTCTGGAACGCGCAGGCGACGCTCTCCGAAGAGAGTGACACGGTGACGCTCTCGACGAACCGGGTCTTGCTGCGCAACGGGTTGGGAACGGCGCTGGTCACGCCGAGCGGCTCCGGCGATTTCACGCTGCGGGCCGAGCTGGGAGGATTGCAAGCGGAGCGCCTGATCCAGGATCGCTCCAGCGAGCCTGTGACACGAGTGTCGGGAACGCTTGCGGGTACGGAAACGACCTGGGCGGGAGTGATTCTCATCACGAACGACACTACTGTTCCGACAGGTCATACGCTGTCCATCGAGTCAAACACTTTGGTGCTTGTGAGCGGCGTCGCCAGCGGCACGATCGCGCCGGATCTTCTGGTCAGCGGCTCCATACAATGTCTGGGCGCCGAAGCGCACCCAATTACGATCACATGCGCCAGTCCTGGTTTGCGCTGGGGCCAAATCCGTCATAACAACGCGCAGCCATCGCTCTATCGTTACACGACGATCACCCGCGCGGGCCGAGCGTCCGGGGAGGGTCACACCGGCCAGGCGCCCGTCATACGGCCCACGAACTCGCGGATTGTATTCGAGCACTGCACGATTTCCGATCACGCGGAGCGGCCTTCCGGGATGCCGGGAAAGATTATGCAGGCCAGCGGATCGGACCTGGTGTTCGATGACACGGTCCTGGCGCGGGCACGCATGGGGCCGGAAATCGCGGGCACATCCCTCCTGCTCACCAACAGCTACATTCTGGAAATGCACGGCCCGGACGATGCCGACGGCATTTACATTCATGACGCGGGCGGCCGGGTGGCAAATCTGGTCGATTCGGTGATTGCCGACGGCGACGACGACGGTATCGACACTCTATCATCGCTGGTGGATGTCGAGCGCTGCATTATCCGCGATTGGCTGAATCCGGCCGAAGACGCCAAAGGGATCAGCGCCTTCAATCGAACGGTGACGGTGCGACGAAGCCTGATCGTGGATTGCTGGGTGGCAATTTCCGCCAAGTGGAGCAGCGGGTCGCCGGCCACGGTGTTCATCCACGAAAGCACGCTGGCGGGGGTGTCGAATACGGTGGCCGCCAATTACAAGGCCAACGCGGTTGGGCCGTTCGTGGACTTTCGGATCACGAACTCGATTATGGTCGGCCCAGACCCGATCAAATCGGATTTTGGGACGACAAATTTTACGATTGGGTTCTGCCTTGCTGACGAGCCCTGGGACGGGGATGGGAACGTCGTGGCGAATCCGCGCTTTGTCGATGCGGCGAATCATGACTATCATTTGCAGGTTGGTTCACCGTGCATTGATGCAGGCGACCCCGCCTCTCCGCTGGACGCTGACGGCAGCCGAATTGACATTGGGTGTTTCACGTTCCAAGTCCCATCGCCAGCCCTAAGCCCGCCGGAATTGCTCGCGGGAGAGGGGTTTCAGTTCATGTTTTCGGGCTACACGAATCGAAATTACGCCATCGAAATATCGACAAACGCGCAAAAATGGGACATCTTTACGCTGATAACTCATACTAATGAGCCCAGGATGATCCGAGACCCGGCGGTGAGCACCAACGGTCTGCGTCTGTATCGGGCGCGGCTGGCCGAGTAGTTTTTGAAAGAATCCGGAGCATAGGTCCGTTTAACGCTTATTCAGAGTCCACAATCGAGCCTTATGATGAATTGCATCGTGCGAGCAGCCGTCACCATGGCGCTCCTGTGTGTCGTGGTCGCCGGTCGCGGCCAGGTGATCATCAACGAAATCATGTATCACCCCTCCTCCGAGAATGTATTGGAGGAATACATCGAGTTGCACAATCGCGCCGGCACGAATGTCAACCTGGGCGGCTGGCGATTCAGCAACGGCGTCGAGTTCACCTTTGCGCCGAATACCATCCTTCCGGCCAATGGTTACCTGGTCGTCGCCGCGCATCGCCAGACATTTACGAACAAGTACCCCGGCGTGCTCAATGTGGTCGGCAACTGGGTCGGCATCCTGAGCAACACGCGCAACGACATCGACCTCGACGACGCGGGCGGCAACCGCATCGACAGCGTCGAATACGCCGACGAAGGCGATTGGGCGATCCGGCAGCGCGGCCCGCTCGACCGCGGCTTCCGAGGCTGGGTCTGGTACAAGGAACATGATGGCCTCGGCAAATCGCTGGAACTGATTAATCCGGCGCTGCCCAACGAACACGGGCAAAACTGGGCTGCCAGCACGCCTGTTAACGGCACGCCAGGCGCAGCGAATTCAGTGCTCGACTCGAACATCGCCCCGATGATCCTGCAAGCCGGGCACTTTCCTGTGGTTCCGACACCCGCGGATGCTGTTACGATCAGCGCGCGATTGCTCGATGAATCCACCGTCGGCCTTTCGGCCATCTTGCGCTGGCGGGTGGACGGCGCCTCTTCCTTTTCGTCCGCAACGATGTTTGATGACGGCGCTCACGGGGACGGCGCGGCGGCAGACGGCATCTGGGCCGCGATTCTTTCGGCACAACCGAACAACACCGTAGTCGAGTTCTATATCGAAGCTTCCGACGCCCAAAGCAACACTCGGACCTGGCCGGCCCCGACGATCCCTGCAACGGATGGCGACCCTGAGCCTGGCGGGCAGCGCGCCAACGCGCTTTATCAGGTCGATGACAATCCGCTGAACGTCTTCGGAGGCGTGCCTTCGCAACAGCCGGTTTATAAAATGATATTTACGGAAGCGGAACGAGTCGAGTTGGCAAGTATTCCCGGCCAGAGCAACAATCAAGGGCCTAATTCGCAGATGAACGGCACGTTTGTCAGCCTCGATTCGAGCGGCCCGTCTCTGCATTACCTCGTGGGCGTGCGCAACCGCGGCCATGCGAGCCGAACGGCCAATCCACCCAATTACCGAGTGAATTTCCGGTCGGATGACCGCTGGCAGGGCGTTACCGCCATCAATTTCAACAGCCGCGAGGTCCACATCCAGCATTTTGGGAGTGTCCAGGCAATCAAATCGGGTTCGGCCGGCAGCTATTCGCGCGCGGCGCAAGTGCGCGTTAACAATCAGAACCGGGCGTCAAGCGGCGCCCCCATGTTTGGCTCCTACGCCGCCAACGAAGTCTATAACAATGAATGGGCGGAGCGCCATTATCCGAACGACGGTGGCGGCAACGTTTACAAGGCCGTCAGGGATTTGGGCCCGCCGGAGTTTGATTACCGCACGGAGGCAGCGTATCCGAGCGCATTTTATCCCCGGCCTCCCTCTCCAGCCGCGAATAATTTCGTAAACTTTGGTCCTGAAGACAGCCGGACCTACACGAACACTTTTTACAAAGAGACCAATGTCAGCGAGGACGACTGGACCGATTTGATCGGCATGGTGCGCGTGATGGGCCGCAATGGCACCGATGACTTTACCGAAGCGTCGGTGCGGCAAGTCATCAATGTGGAAGAATGGCTCACCCACCTCGCCGTGATGTGTCTGATGGGCAACGCCGAGTCGGGCCTCAACGACGGACACAACGACGACTATTACATGTATAGCGGGGCCATTGATCGTCGTTTCGTCCTCATGCACCATGATCTTGATCAGATCCTGGGGGTCAATTCGCGCCCTACGACGGACGGATTATTCGGGATGATGAATTCGCCGCCTCGCGGGTCCCAGGACATTGGTGGGGTCGGGTTGATGATGCAGCGTTTCTTGAGCACAAACTATGTTTTCCGGGCGCAGTATTTGCAAACGCTTCAACACCTGCTGAACACGACGTTTTCCGCGGCGCAATTTGACGCGGCGGTTGATCAGACCCTGGGCGGCTACGTTCCGCCAGCCACTCGGAACAGCCTCAAGAGCTGGATGAGCGGACGTCGCGCGCATGTGCAGGGATTACTCGGCGCTAATTCCCCGATACCCGGCGTGGCAACGATCAGCGGCGAGCCCCGTTCGCCGACCCCATTGCAGACCGCCACACTGACCATTGGCGGCAACGACGTCGTCAGCTATCGCTTCCGGTTGAATAACGGCTCGTATGGAGCGGAACGGCCAGTCAGCCAGCAAATTGTTTTCCCCAGCCTCGGCAACGGAACCACGAACACGGTCTATGTGATCGGCAAAACGTCTGCGGGCGGCTGGCAAAGCACTGCCAACCCGACGCCGTCCAAAACATGGGTGGTCAACACGGCATGGCCGGGCGTGCGCATAAACGAGGTGCTCGCGGACAATGTTTCGGCAATCAATCACAATGGGTCGTTTCCCGACGTAATCGAGCTTTATAATGAAGGATCGGGTGCGGTGGACCTTTCCGGGATGCGGTTGACGGACGATCCGGCCGAGCCGAATAAATATACTTTCCCACAGGGAACCAGCCTTGGAGCGGGCCAATACCTCGCTTTGTATGCGAACGAGATCGGCTTTTCGCTCGATGCCACAGGCGAGGGAGTTTATCTTTACCATCGCATTGCCAATGGCGGAGCATTGTTGGACTCGGTTCAGTTTGGGGTTCAGTTGCCGGATCGCTCGATCGGCCGTACCGGCAACGGCATCGGATCATGGGCGCTGTGTCAGCCGACCGAGGGAGCGGTCAACACAGCCATTCCGACCGTGGCGCCGTATTCAGTGCGCATAAACGAATGGCTCACCGCGCCGCAAAGCCCATTCGGCGACGACTTCATCGAATTATATAATCCCACCGCCGCGCCGGTGGATATCGGCGGCCTGTTCCTTACGGATACCCCCATTGGCGCGCCCAACCGTCATCGAATCCCTGACCTGACATTTATTCCCGCAGGCGGATTTTTCGTCTTCACTGCCGACGGCAACAACGACCCCGAGCACGTGAATTTCCAGTTGAGCTCCGATCTGGGCGAAATCGCGCTCGTTGCGCCCGGACGTGTAGTCATCGACTGCGTCAGTTATGGTCCGCAGCGGCCAGGCATCTCGATGGGACGCTGTCCGGATGGCGCGCTGAACATCACCCACCTGGTGTTGCCGACCCCCGGTTCGCCAAACGCGTGTCCTTCAACCGTGACGCCAAACGTCGTCGCACTGTTCGATTACACCAACGTATGGCGCTACATGGACGGTGGCACCAACATCGGAAGCACATGGATGGCCACGAATTACAACGACGGATGGTGGCCGTCCGGGCCGGGGCTCCTGGGTCTGGATAACGATCCCCAGCCCGAACCAATCCGGACGCCGTTCTTCTCACCTATTTCCGGCAAGCTGGCGTTTTATTTTCGCACCAGGTTTGTCCTGCCCCCCGGTCTTCAAGTCTCCCAACTCTCAGTCACACATCTGATCGACGACGGCGCGATCTTCTATCTGAATGGCCAGGAAGTTGGGCCGCGATTCAATATGCCAAACGGACCGGTTGACTATCTCACTCCGGCCAATGGCACGGTCGGGTTGTCCACCTCGTATAATTCATTTGAATTCGTTCCTCCGAATTTACAACCGGGCACAAATTTCTTCGCTGTCGAAGTCCATCAGGCCGCTGCCAACAGTCCCGACATAGTTTTCGGTCTCAAACTCGACGCATTGATCATTACCAACACTCCGGGCGGCGCTGGCGTCGTCATCAATGAAGTTTTCGCCAACAACGGCACCTTCGCCGAAGCCGACGGTTCAACGCCCGATTGGGTTGAGTTCTATAACCCTTCCGATACAGCCGTTGACCTCGCAGGTTTCAGCCTCAGCGACAGCACACTCAACCCGGATCGTTTCGTTTTTTCGGCTGGCTCAATCGTCCCTGCGCAAGGTTATTTCTCGATCCGGTGCGATGCCGATCGCCCGGCCTCTCCGACGAACACCGGCTTCGGCCTCAAGGCTTCGGGCGACTCGGTTTACCTCTTTAACCCAAATAATACGGTTTTGACGAACGTTGCGTTCGGAATTCAAGCGGCCGATTTCTCCATTGGCCGGATTGGTGGCAACTGGACTTTGTGCCTGCCTACGATTGGCTCTGCGAATATCGGGACTACCTTCGGCAATGTCATGCTGCTGCGCATCAACGAGTGGATGGCCGACCCCGAGCCCGGAGAGGACGATTACATTGAGATTTACAATCCCAACGCTCAGCCCGTTGCGGTGGGAGGCTGCTATCTGACCGACAATTTAGGCAATCGCACCAAACATCTCATTGCGCCCCTGTCTTTCATCGGCGCGGGCACGAACGCCTGGCAGAGGTTTGTCGCCGACAGCAATATAGGCGCGGGCGCGGACCATGTCAATTTCGGTCTTCGGGCCGAAGGCGAGGAGATCGGTCTGTCGGCCACCAACGGCGCACCCATCGACAGCATCCCGAATTTTGGCCAGCAGACTTCCGGCGTCTCACAAGGGCGCTTGCTGGACGGCGAAGCCACGATCGTCAGCTTTCCGGGAACGCCTTCCCCCGGCGATCCCAATTATATCCTCATGAACAACGTCGTGATCAGCGAAGTGCTGACCCACACCGATTTGCCGTTCGAAGACGCCATCGAAATCCAGAATGTCGGCCCTTCGCCGGTCAACGTCTCCGGATGGTGGCTTAGCGATTCGCGCGGCTCACCCCGCAAATACCAGATTCCGATTACCCCGCCGATTCCGTCAGGAGGGTTCAAAGTGTTTTACGAATACCAGTTCAACGACCGGGACGTCGCGCCAATTCCCTTCGCGCTCAGCTCCGCCGGTGGCGATGAAGTTTACCTTTCTGCGGCGACGAACAACGCCTTGACGGGCGTTCGCGCCCAGGCCGAGTTCCCCGCCGCGGAAAACGGAGTCCCGTTTGGCCGCTATCGCGCTTCCCAGGGATACGACTTCACGGCCCTGAGCCGGCGAACTTTTGGCCAGGATAACCCGCCCAATGTTGAGATGTTCCGCACTGGCACCGGCCTCAGCAATGCCTATCCCAAAGTCGGCCCAATCGTCATCAGCGAAATCATGTATCACCCGCCCGACATCATGCTGACGAACGACAATGTCGTGGAAGAGTTCGTCGAGTTGCACAACGTGACCAATGTCACCGTGAATCTTTACGATCCCGCCAATCCCACCAACCGCTGGCGCTTGCGCGATGGCGTTGATTTCGATTTTCCCGGCGGCATCAACCTCGCGCCGGGAGGCTATCTTCTCGTGGTGAGTTTCGATCCTCAGAATAACGCCCCCGCGCTGGCCGCTTTCCGGGCCAAGTACGGCAGCAATTCGGTCGTGCTCGGCCCTTACAGCGGCAAACTCGACAACGGCGGCGAGGGGATCAAACTCCTCAAGCCCGACGCGCCGCAACCCGACGGGCGGGCCCCTTACATCCTGGTCGATTTCGTCTCCTATTCTGATCGCGCTCCATGGCCCACTAACGCGGATGGTTTTGGAATGTCGCTGCAGCGCGTCCATGTCCTTGGTTACGGCAACGATCCCACCAATTGGCTGGCGGCCGCGCCAACCCCCGGCCCCTCCGGCGTCCTCGATTCCGACGGCGACGGCATGCCGAATTCCTGGGAAAACCTGTACATGTTCAATCCAAACAACCCCAATGATGCCGACGATGATCCCGACAACGACGGGATGACAAACCTGGAGGAATACATGGCTGGGACGCATCCCCGGCAGGCCGGCAGCCGATTGCGCGTAGAATCTATCACGTCCTCGGGCGCCAACGTCACTCTGCAATTCAACGCGGCATCGAACAAGACCTATACTGTACAATACCGAACGTCGTTATCGACGGGATCGTGGGTCCTGCTCAACAGCGTCCCTGCGTCGCCCACGAATGTCCTGCGCACCATCAACGATTCCGGAGCCGGCGGCAGCGCGCAGCGCTACTATCGCGTGCTCACCCCTTGATTTTGTAACCCTCGACGTAAGGAGGGGGCTGACTCGGGGCTGACTCAGACAGTTTCCAGACGCACAGAGTTCGTTCCTGGAAGCAGCGCCCTCCTTACGTCGGGGTTACAGGCCCGCCTTGCGCGCCGTCCGAAGTCGATTGTTTCGCTGCTTTGCGTCTTCGAGTCTTTGTTGTTAATTTGCTTTCCTGAAATGAGCTTTCGGCTCGAATCTGACTCGATGGGGGAAATGCGCGTTCCGAGTGACGCGTATTACGGCGCGCAAGCCGCGCGCGCGGTGGAGAATTTCCCGATTAGCGGTTTTCGCTTTTCGCAGGCATTTATCGCCGCGCTCGGTCGGATCAAAAAACATGCAGCCGCCACGAATGCCGCCCTAGGCCTCCTCGATTCCAAAATCGCCGACGCAATTCAGCGAGCCGCAGACGAGGTGATCGACGGGCGACTCTATCCTCAGTTCGTCGTGGACGTGTTCCAAACCGGATCGGGCACGTCCACAAACATGAACGCCAACGAAGTGATTGCCAATCGCGCGGCGGAATTGCTCGGCGGCAAAATCGGCGACAGATCAGTCCACCCCAACGACCACGTCAATATGGGACAATCCAGCAACGACGTCATTCCGAGCGCGATCCACATCGCTGCTCTCGACGGAATCGTTCATCGATTGATCCCGGCCCTCGATGAGTTGAAGGCTGCTTTGCAGAAAAAGACGGCCGAGTTCGACAACATTCTGAAGATCGGGCGCACGCATCTCCAGGATGCCACGCCGATGCGGCTCGGCCAGGAATTCTCCGGCTACGCCAGCCAGATCGAGCATGGCATCGCTCGCCTCAACAACGTGCGTCCACATCTCGCCGAACTCGCCCTCGGCGGGACCGCCGTCGGTACCGGCCTGAACACGCACCCCGAGTTCGCGCGGCGCACCATTGACGCCCTCGCCCGCGACACGGGGCTGGAATTGCGCGAGGCCGGAAACCACTTTGAGGCCCACGCCAGCCGCGATGCCTGCGTTGAAGCCAGCGGCGCGCTAAAGGTCGTTGCGGTAAGTCTCTTCAAAATTGCGAACGACATTCGCTGGCTCGCTTCGGGTCCTCGCCTTGGACTCGGCGAACTGAAACTTCCCGCAACCCAGCCCGGCTCGTCGATTATGCCCGGCAAGGTCAATCCTGTGATGTGCGAAATGGCGCTTCAGGTCGGCGCGCAAGTGATCGGCAACGACTTCGCCATCACCTTCGCTGGCGCGTTCGGCAACTTCGAGCTCAACACGATGATGCCCGTGATCGCGTGGAATTTGCTTCAGTCAATTGATTTGCTGACCAACGCCTCCAGCATCTTTGCCCGCCGCGCCATCGAGGGTTTGGCGGCGGATCACGTTCGCTGCGAAGCCAATGTCGAACGCAGCCTCGCAATGTGCACGGCCCTTGCGCCCGTGATCGGTTACGACAAAGCCGCGCGGATCGCCAAGGTTGCTTACGAAACGAATCGCACTGTGCGCGAAGTCGCGACCGAATTGTCGGGTCTGGATCACAAAACCCTTGATCGCCTCCTGGACCCACGCACCCAGAGCGGCGCTTGAACGGACGACCCGAATCCAAAGTCCGAAGCTCGAACTTTCTTTGGCCGCGCCCCCTGTGATTACGCGCTGGTTGGCGCAGGGCGGGCGTCCGGAAGACCTTCGTCACCCGATTTGGTTCCAGCACCCTGCAGGGCGCGAAAGCTGGCCCAGTAGCGCAGTGGAATCAGCCCGAGGCCGATCAATACGATCTGGCTGGCAACAAACGCGACCAGCCACCAGAAGGCGGCGCCCATAAATCCGTAGGAGTGCAGCCCGATGTTGAGCATATTCACCCCAAACCACGACCAGCACGTCACGATGTTGCCCACGATGGCCAGGTTCATGAGCCCACGCTCTTTCACCATTCCACCCCAGCGCGCGTGCAGGATCAACGCGTTCCAAAGCACAATGATTAATGCACCGTTCTCCTTCGGATCCCAGCCCCAGAAGCGGCCCCAGGATTGATCAGCCCAGATGCCGCCGAGGACGGTGCCGACGAAGCTAAATAACGTCGCAAAACAAATGATGCCATAGACCATGCGAGTGAGCGCCCGGCTCGTCGCCGGCGAAAGCGTCTTGGTGAACACGCCGCGAATCAAATAGATAATGGCCAGGAAGCCCGCCACAAACGTCGAGGCGTAGCCGAGTGTCACCACGACCACATGCGTCGCCAGCCAAAAGTTCGTGTCGAGGACGGCTTGCATCATCTGCATCGTGTCGCCCGAAAGCGCGAGGTGATGCGCGATAATCAGAGTCAGAAATCCGACCGACGAGGCCACCACCGTCCCGATGCCGTCGCGATAAAACCGTTCGAGCACCATCCCGAGCACCACTGCCCCCCAGCCGATGAATATCGCGGACGAATACAGATTCGTGACCGGTGGACGGCCTTCCAGGAACATCCTGAAGAGCAACCCCGCGGTGTGGACGACGAAAGCCACAACAACCAGCCATGCCGCCGAGCGCCGCAACACGTCCGACATGTTGAACCAGGAGGCGCAAGCCAGGATGAACGCCACAATATAAATGAGTAACGCTTTGTAGAATGCTTGCAAATGATTGAAGAAATATTCGCGGTTCGCCTTCTTCAATTCCGGCGCAAATTTCGGCGCCAGTGCGGCCCGATATTCACTGACCGCTTTGTTGAAATCGGCGACTCGGCCCTGACGATAGGCGGTTGCCATTTTTGCGTAAGCTGGGACGGCAAAGGGCAACGGCTGCCCGCGAATAACGTCCAGCAGCGCCTCGCCGATCCTGGACCATTCATCCCGCGAGCGCTCGGGATGCGGCGCGGGCACGAGCAAGGGCGTGTCCATGCGCACCATAATGCTGAAGCGATTGGCGAAATCGCCGAACTCCTTTAGCACCGTTTCATCGTGATCCCGGCCGGCCTCCTTAGCCCGAAAAGCCTTAACGCCTGACTCCACCCCGGCCAGATAACGCTGCAGGTCCGCCTCGAAGTTCTGCGAATCCTCGGGATGGATCGTGTTCCGTAGCCGCATGTAAGTGAACAGACTGTTTTGCAGTTTCATGACCGCCTGCTCGAACTGGTTGCGGTGCGCCGGTTCAACTTGCGCGATGCGTTTGGCCTGCTTTTCGATCTCCTCCAGCGACGGTTTGATCTGGTTCCAGGAGTAGTGTTTACCGTCCTCCCCCGTGGCGCGATCCTTGCCCGGCAGCCTCAGCATGCTCTTGACGTCGGGATGGTCGATGCGAAAGACCTTGCGCGTGTCAGCCTTGGGCTGATTCATCATCAGTTCCATCAGCCACTCCGTCGCCGTCAGACTGCGCTTCTCATCCGCCAGTCGCACGGTCTGTTTCTCGCGAATCTGCAGCAACGAATTGCGCGCCAGCGAATCGATCGGCTGGAAGCGCCCGTTGGAGACGATCGGCAGGCGTCCGAATTCCGTCACCGCCCGATCTTTGTCGCGCGGCATGCGCAGCGTGCCGAGAACCCACGCGCCAAAAACGCCCGCAATTACCCATGGCAGCCACTTGTTCATGAGGCCCTTCGCTTTCCAATGAATCCAACCAAATGCATCATAAACTGAATCACCATGCCGCCTCCGACGACGGCGCAGCCCGCGTAGGGCGCCACCCAACTCGGGTTGCGCACCACCTGCAGCGTGCTGGTCCCGCGCGCCTGGTCCAGCTCGTCGCGCCCCATTTGATGCTGAAAGAACGTCAAGCCTTCGTAGCGCAGCGGGTTGTTCATGTAAATATCCACCTCGCGCGACTCGCGCCTTCGCGGGTTCTCGATCTTGACGCGGCTTTGGAAATTCTTCGGGATGCCTCCAGGGTTGGAAGCGCTGTCCGTCCCGCGATAGACCTCGTGCGTTGTCTTGAGCAACTCCACCGAGAACGGATGATAAACGCGCTCGAAGCGCATCGTCATCCGCCATGTCTTGCCGCCCGCGATGATCTCCTGATCGCGGAGCTTGCCATGGGCGAGCCATGTTCCCAGCGACCCATCCGCGCCCGTCAACTCAAAGATCGCTGCCGGAACATTATACTCGTTCATCTTTTTGGCTTCCGTCAGCGGAATCAACGTAATGTTCCTGCCATGTCCCGCTGTCGTGGGCGGCGGATTCGTGTCCACCATCGGCGCGCGCTGCCGGACGTCGGCATTGATGTGCCACGCCTTCATGTTCACCGTGAACGGCAGTTCCGGATGCCGAATCTCCCCGCCGCGGACGAGCATTCCCTCGGGGATGGCCACGACCTTCTCCTGATCCGGCGTCGCCGAATCGGTGATAAGCACCAATTCGGTCGATTGCGGATCAACGGAAAAGTTCTTTGTTTCGCCCTCGGCGAAGCTCATCTGCGTCTCTTTGGAGAGGATATCCGTGGCGAGCTGTCCCGCCAGGAGCAGGATGATCCCTGCATGCGTAATATGGATTCCGAGCTTTTTCCACGTGAGCTGAAACCTCGCGATGTGCGCCGCGATCAGGTTGATAAGCAGGACCGTGCCGATGAGGTACCCCCCGGGGAACATCGGAATCCTGAAGTTCGAGCCCGGCGGCGACCAGTAAACGAAGAAACTGCGAAACCACCGGTCCTGCGCGTTGTAAAGCCCTTCGTTGACCTGGGCCAGCGTGCCAAAAAACACAAGAAGAATGCCCAGCGACAGGCAGACGACCGTCAACCGCAGCGATGTGAAGACTTTGACTATGCTCTTAACCATTATTCGAATGCTTCGCCGACTGAATGAAGCGGATCAGCGCGGGTTTTTCGGCTTCGGCCACCGCATCGGCCCCCATCATCTTATAAAACCAGGTTCGCCCCCCATCGGGAACAATCGCCCCAATGAGACGCGTCCTGGCCTTCGTACCCAGATTTTCGCCACTCATATCCACTAAGATCGCGCCGCCTCCGGGAGCGTCAAGCGGTTGGATGATTGACTTCATTTCACTGTCACTTGCCGCGGGCAGGCCGATCTGCCCTCGCCAGCGATTCACGTTCGCATGCACGCCCCCAACGTCCCCGGGAAACACTGAAACGGTAATCTCCGCTTTCGCGTCTCCCTGGCCGCTGGCGATGAATTTCGCCAGGACCATCTGTGTTGGCTCGACTTCCTTCCAATTCTTTGGGACAGCCCACGCTGGTTTGACTTCCGCGCCGGGAGCAGCCGTTTTGGCCACCTCGGTTCCGTGTGCTGAGTAATCAAATGAAATCGATCTCAGAAAATCGGTGAAAACCGGTTTCTGTTGCCGGACGGACTCGTCTTCGCCGGTCATCTTGATGAACCAGCTCGTATCGCCGTCCTTGACCATCGCGACGAGAATGCGCGCCTTGTGCTTGTCCTCGATCATCGGGTCATTGCTCACCATGTCGAACAACTCGCCTTCCTTTTCGCCGATTCGGACCTTCTCCGCGAGACCGCCCAGGTCAGATTCGCTCACCGCCTCAAGCCGGACCTGTTCCCGCCATAGGTTCACGATATCAAGCTGGCCAGCCGTGACGCCAGGCAGAGGCAGGATTGAAACATCCAAATTGCCGACCGATCCGGGAACGCTGAAACGAGCCGAGCGCATCGCGCCGGGCTCTACCTCGGTCCAGCCCCCCGGCACGGTGTAATGTGCGTGCGGCCGTGGCCCGCTGTCATGGGCGGCTGTCCTGGTCGGTGCAGGCTTTTCCTTTGGGGCGACGTAAACCCGGATTTCCTCCTTCTTGCAGCCCGCCAGCGCGGACAACAGCGCGAGCACGACAATAGCGGGCGCCCACCGGGATATGGACGCTGCGTGCCGGCTCAACTGCCTCAAATACATCAGGAAAACTGTACTGCCCGGAACAAAAAACCGAAAGCGGTTAATTCCAAGGTCCCGTTTAGACGCTCGGCAGACCGGCCCTGTTCACAACAAACCCCCTAAAACTGGTGCGATGCCATTGAGGGAGCGCGACCGGCTCGCGCTCTCAGCCGGCGTGGCGTCCCGCCCCCTGGATAAGGGTGCCGGCTGCTAGAGGCGGGCAACGAGGAGTTCGCGCTGGAAGATCATTTCTTTCGGAATAAAGGCGTAGATCTTCATAAAGAGTTCGTCCTGAGAGAGGATTTCGCGGCGCCATTCCTCGATATTAATCTGCTGGACACGCTCGAAGTGCTCGCGCGTGAAGCCCGGCAGGTCGTCCAGGTCAAAGTCCCGCGCGTTCGGCACCCAGCCCAGGGGTGTTTCGCGGGCGCCAACCCGGCCATGGCAACGATCGACTATCCACTCCAGAACGCGCATGTTCTCCCCATAGCCGGGCCACAGGAAATTGCCCTGGTCGTCCTTGCGGAACCAGTTAACGGAAAAAATCCGCGGCAGGTGAGTGATGCGTTTGCGCATATTCAGCCAGTGCCGGAAGTAAAACCCCATATTGTAACCGGTGAACGGCAGCATCGCCATTGGATCGCACCGCACGTGGCCCACCGCGCCAGCCGCGGCCGCTGTCGTCTCCGATCCCATGGTCGCGCCCATGTAAACCCCATGCACCCAGTTGAACGCTTCATAAACCAGCGGCAGCGTCGTGGAACGGCGCCCGCCAAAAATGATCGCGCTGATGGGCACGCCTTTCGGGTCCATGGCTTCCGGCGCCAGCATCGGGTTGTTGGTCATCGGCGCCGTGAAACGGCTGTTCGGTTGGGCTGCGTGTTCGCCGGATTTCCAGGGGCGTCCTTGCCAATCGACCGTCCCTGCCGGCGGGTCTTCCCCTTTGCCTTCCCACCAGACGTCCCGGTCCGGCGTCAGAGCGACATTGGTATAGATCGTGTCGCGCTTGATGATCTCCGTCGCATTCGGGTTCGAATGGACATTTGTGCCCGGCGCAACGCCGAAATAGCCAAACTCGGGATTGATCGCGTAAAGGCAACCGTCGGCCCCGGGTTTCATCCAGGCAATGTCATCTCCGACCGTCCAGATCTTCCAGCCGCGGAAGTGACGCGGCGGCTGCATCATGGCGAAATTTGTCTTGCCGCAAGCGCTGGGAAATGCCGCCGCGACAAACGTCTTCTCTCCGGACGGGGCTTCGACGCCCAGGATCAGCATATGTTCGGCGAGCCATCCCTCCTTGCGCCCCAGCCACGACCCAATGCGCAACGCCAGGCATTTCTTTCCCAGCAAAACGTTGCCGCCGTAGTTGGAGCCGACGGAGATAATCGTGTTGTCTTGCGGAAAATGAGCGATGTGACGGCGCTCGGGATCAAGGTCCAGCATCGTGTGCAGGCCGCGATTGAAGTCCGTGCCCTCGCCCAGTTCGTCGTAGGCGACTTTGCCCATGCGCGTCATGATGCGCATGCTAAGGACGACGTAAATCGAGTCCGTGAGTTCGATGCCCACTTTGGCCATCGGCGACTTGGGCGGCCCCAACAGGTAGGGCACCACGTACATCACGCGGTCGCGCATCGCGCCCGCGCACAGGCCGTAGAGCTTCCGATACATTTCCGCAGGCGGCGCCCAGTTATTCGTCGGCCCGGCTTCCTCCTCGCTTTCAGTGCAAACGTAAGTGCATTGCTCCACCCGCGCCACGTCATTCGGATGAGAGCGGTGATAATAACATCCTGGAAGCCTTTCGGGATTCAACTCCAGCAGCACGCCGGACCGGACAGCCTCGGCGGTGAGCGCTTCCTTTTCGACAGTGGAACCATCGCACCAAAATATTTCTCGCGGCTGGCAGAGCTCGGCCACTTTCCCGACCCAGGCAATCACCTCCGCATTCTGAGTATTACGGTTCCCAAGTTTCATCCGCTGAAGCGTGCCATTGAAGAGGCTACGAAACAAGAGAGGGATAGCGCAGGGACGAGACATTCGTGAAATGGAGTGGAACTGTGACCGAGAACTCGATATCAAACTCAGCGCTCAGGTAAGAAGTCTTTCGGATATCGACTCTGGAGGAATTGCCAGGTCTTTTGCAATTCGTCGGTTGTAAACTGGCCGGAGCGCTGACCGGACAAAAGCTGGGCCACCAGAGACAGATCCGGGATCGGTCGGTCGTCCCGGGGCAACTCCCAAACGAGCGCCGGGCCGTCGATGCTTTGCGCAAGAATGCGCCGGTCGCCTGTGATGAACCGCGCCGACTTTAGCGGATCGCTATGGCGAATAGGCGGCGCGACTAACTCGCCGCTGAAGGCATCCCAAATTCGAACAGCGCCGCCTTTTTCAACAGTCAATACCCAACGGTCGTTTTGGCTGAACGCCGCGTATTGAACCTGGTCATCGTGCTTGAGCGGCGGCACTGGGACTCGTCGGCCGTTTTTCGCATCCCAAAGCACCGCAGTAAAATCCTCGCTGCACGTAATGATGCGATCTCCTTGCGGACTGAACGCCGCATAGAGAACACCATCCCGATGAGCCAGCGGCGGCCCCAGGGGTTGGCCAGTTTCCGCCTTCCACAATTGCGCGGACCCTGGATTCAGTTTCGTGTCCGACCATGACGTCAAAACCTGTGTATCGTCGGGCGAGTACGCGATATGACTCACCTCCAATTTGTTGCTTAACGAGCACAGCAGGTGAAACTCGGCCCCGCGCAAGGTCCACAGTTCCACTCGTCTATCATGGCCGATTGCCACACGATTCCCCCGGCCGTCGAATGCCAGACGGGTGGCGGATCGCGCCCCGGAAGGCCGCGAAACCGTGAGTTGCCGCTGCCCCGTTTCTGCATTCCATATTATGAGATTTGCCCCGCCCCACGCGGCGATCCGATTTGCCGCGGAACTCAGCAGCCACTGGCTCAGCGAGCGGTCGCAGGGGATGGGCTGCCCGCGTGGTTCGCCGCTGGCAACGTCCCAGAGTTGCGCCACCTGGTCAGCGGCTCCGGATTGGCTTGATGATGTGACTGTCGTGAGCAGAGTTGTTCCCTCGGAATCGAGAGTTAACCCTGTGACGGGCCGATTTGGAACGCGAATTGTTTGTGACGGTGCGCTATCGAGGGTCTCACAAATCGCGACCATCTCGTTCGTTATAAGGGCACAACGAAAGCCATCTCCACTGAAGGCGACCGGAACGGTGAGCGGCGTGGGCTGTGGGGACCGCAATTCCCAGACGCAAACGGTGCCGTCGATGAACACCGTTAGCACGCGCGCGCCGCTGGGGCTGAAAGCCGCGTGCTCGATTCGGGCGCTGTGGTGCAGGGTTGGGAGGGCGCGCATGCCGGTTTTGGTATCCCAAATGTGCGCCGAGCCATCCAGGCAGGCCGTCACCAACCACTTGCCATCGGGACTGAATTCAGCGCTGCCGACGTGATCGGGGTGCCGCAGCGGCGGCACGACTTCGCGCCCTGTCTCGGCCTCCCAGATTCGCGCCGAGTGGTCTCCAGAGGCAGTCGCGACCCACCGACTGTCCGGACTGAATGCGGCATAGCGGACCCAATAAGTGTGCCCGGTCAAGCTCGCCAGGAGGGCGCCCGTGCTCGCGTCCCAGACTTTGGCTTGGCCTCCCTGCGTGGTGGTCACGATACGGCGGCCATCCGGGCTGAAATTGGCGAACCAAACCGTTTCGCTATGTCCGCGCAACAGAAGCTCCTGCTCGCCAGAGGATACGTTCCACACGCGCGCCTCCCAGACGCCATTCTCGGTCGTGACGATTCGATTTCCATCCGGGCTCAATCTCGCGTTCAAGACCCACCCAACGTGTTCATAAGAGCCAATCAACTTGCCAGTGCCGACATCCCACACCCGGGCAACCCTGTCCGCATTGCAGGTCACGATCTTGCGGCGGTCGCGGCTGAAGGAGCTTTTCTCCTGGCCATGTTTGCCACTGCCAAACTGCGGAGAGAGTTGCACCCCGCTGCGAACGTCCCATACGGCCGAGCGGCGCTCTGCGAACGGGCTCAGGATCTGGTCGTCAGTCTCCCCAAACTCGCCATAGCCCCACTCGTGTTTGTGAAAGCGCATCTGGATAAGTTTAGGCGAGTGCTGGAGTGCGGAGGCGATCCGAACGCGGTGAGTGAGCGCCTTGCCCGATTCATCCTCGTCCAATTCCAGGGCGCGCACGAACCACGGCAAGGCGCTTAAGTATTCTCCGTCGGCCAGGGCGCGGGAGCCCAGGCCAACATACGAGCCGGCCTGACGCTGCCTGTCTTCAGCGGCGCGTCTCTTTTCGCGAACGATTTGAAAAAGGAGCAGCGGTATCAGCAGCACGAGCGCCGCCGCGATCGGCCCAAACCGCCGGCCCATGGCGATAAGGTGCTCGAATTGCAACAGGCGCGTGACCGATTTTCCGGCCCGAAGCAATGCGAGATGCGCTTGCAGTTCGGTCGCCGATTGATAGCGGAGTTTGACGTTGTCCTCGCACGCCTTGAGCAGGATTGCCTTCCATTCCGACTGAGCGCGGCTCTGGTCGGTCTGCAGCGAATCCTCGGGAAATGCCGGGAACTGATACCGATCCAATCCGGTGCTCGCCTCATAGAGGACTTTTCCCAGGCTATAGATATCCGCCGCCGGAGTGCCCGGGCCCTCCGGCGGGATGAACCCTGGCGTGCCGATGAAAGTGGAGTCTTCGCTGATCTCGGTGACCAAACCGATGTCCACCAGTTTGGGCGTGCCATTTACCAGGATGATGTTGGATGCCTTGATGTCGCGGTGGACGAGCTTGTTTTTGTGAAGGTAATCCAGCGCCGCGCTCAACGAAGTCCCCAGGAGCAGGCATTCCTCCAACGGCAGGCGGCCGCGCTGTTGGAGCAGACCACCCAGCGTCAGACCGGAGTAGTTTTCGGGGATAATCTGCTGGCCGTTGACGGAATCGTCCGCCAATTCCATGACATAATAAAAGTATCCGGCGCGATCGTTCCGCTCGACTTGCAGAATGTCCGCGAAACCTTCGTGCGCTCGCGAGAGCGGCTCAAAATGCTTGATCCCCGCGTACTCCCGTTCGTACGGCCGATCCTCTCTGAAGTTGCTCCGATAGACTACTTTGACCGCTCGGTAGGTGCCCATGGCGTTGACCGCCAGCCAAATCGTGCCGTAGCCCCCTTTTCCGATCGGTCGCAGCAAATGGTGCGCGGGGATATCGATGCGCTCCCCTTGAGTCACCGCGGCGCTGGCCAGCCGGATCGTTTCCTCGTCACCCATTGCTGGCTCTTCCATTCGATGGCGAATCCATTGCAGACTACCTGACAATCCAGGCTTCGGCCTCCCGAAATGTCCGCTCGCGATTTCCGTTCGCCGTCACCCCCAGGTGCAGCATGAAATCCCCCGGCTGATACGTCGCCAGATCCGAATTCATGTGGCGCTTCGGCAGCACCGCCACACGCTCTGCGAATCCAGCGAAGTTCTTGAGAATGTATTTGATCGTGTTCTGTTCCCACTTCGGTCCGCAACCGTCCGGGTCATGGTTGAGATCGCCGAGGAAAAACACTGTGTCAAGAAACTTAATGCTCCATTCGCAGTAGCGGATCATGAATATCCCCGCCACCAGTCCATTGAAATCACTCGCAAACACAAGGTCGCACCCCTTCGGGATCAGGCTTTCGGCCCGAATCCGATGGTTCATCACCATCGCGTCGGCGTCCACCCACATCGCCCATCCTGCCCTTTGTGCAACGAGCGCATTGCGCACCGCCAGGACCTTGTTCCACGACGGATGCCGCGCCGGGTCGATCAGCCGATCATGGTAAACAAAGCGATAATTCTGGCAGCGGGCGTACTCGCACAGCGAACGTGCCGTGATCCGGCCGACCTTCGCCATCGGTTCATCGTGCAGCGTCACGACGCTAAACGGTTCACGTGAGCGGGAGTCATCCCGGGTGCCGAAGGATCGCCGCGCCGGGGATCTGACCAATGATTCCTCCGGCGCTTCAGCCGGCTGAAAATGACGTGCCGGCACGGCATGCGACTTCCAGCGCCGGCGCAGTTCGTCAAGCCATTTGTGCGCCTCCCTTTCCCAACGGCTGCGCGGCGCCTCGCCGTTGCCGAATATCAAGTTCCACGGTTCCTCTCGCCGTCGAAAAACGAGCTTGCCAGAGCAGTCGTATCTGGAGAACCCGTTACGCTCGACCCGCGGCGCGACCGCGAAGGCCACGCTCGCTCTTCTAACTGCCAGGTGCATCGTGTGCTTCCCGCCATCGGTGTGCCCGTAAAATAGCTCTCCGTTTTCGTGATACCACCACCACAGCGACAAGCCGGCCCAAGCCTTCTCTTTGTCCACGAGCATTGGCGATATTGCAACAGGCGGTTCACTGGATGGCTCGAGGCCGCAAAGCAGCCACGTTTGCGGCGGAATCGCCCCCGATGCGCCGCCGGGCCACAGCATTGCTCCGTGCTTTTGAAACTCCCGCGTCTCGAAAAGGTACGACGGGTCGGCCACGGCGAACATTGCCGGGTCGAGCAACAGCACATGCTGGAACGGCGAACGGAGTACGGCGTAGGGCTTCAGCGGCGGGCCTTTGGCCACCTTCCCGCGAAACGCCTCTTTGAAATCGAGCGCGTTCACGCATTCCACTCGCAACGCGCGCAATAGCGATTTCATGGATGCATCCATTCCCTGCGCGCCCGCGTGCCAGAGCTGAATCGGCAGCCTACACCCCAGTTGCCGCAGCATATTGATGCCGATCCATGCCTGAGCCAGATCCGAAATGCTCTCCGCGCACATCACGATGCCGCGGCCCTTGTAAGTGTCGGCGGGATACGGGGCGATGTTCTTGAGCAATCGGTCCGCGGCATAGCGTGCATTGGGCAGGGTTAGAGGGGCATGATCGACAGGATTGTTCGACATGCGCCGCGCGGCTCTGGCCCCGGCCCTGGCTTGCGCAGGCGTGAGCGGCTTCAGGACCCCACCCTCGAAATAGCTCTCAATCCGGCGAATCACCTCGGCCGAACGAATGAGATCCATGCAGTGCGGCAGGCCGCCCCTCACGTCAACGCAGAGTTCCTCAGGCCTGTCTTTGGGACTCCCGTCTCCCAACGCCACAGTCCGCGTCCGCCAGCACCCCCCTCGGGCGCAGCACGGCAGAGCGCCTATCGTGTGTATAAACTGGTGGCCCGGATACGCCTCCCAGTGGACCGGTTCCCGCCCGCCGGCGACAACCACGCACGGCCGCAGCCCCGCCGATTTGTCCTTTACCTCCACCGCAGCCGCCAGGTGCATCGGCCCGGTGACGGCGCACACAATACCCTGGCAGTGATAGATCAGTTGCAGCAACTCGCGCGCGGCGGTTCTTCCGCGCAGATCGATTGTGCCATTCAACTTCGGATGGTAATCACTCGCGCCGCCCACTTGAACGAACTGAATGCGCCCCTTGAAATGGTCAACGACTTCCTGGTATC
>JAKEEH010000247.1 GCA_022616725.1 Limisphaerales bacterium
CTATCCGACGTGGAATTTACCCAGCTCGACCGCCGTCAAATAGAGCTTGAAAGAATGAATGTGGTTGCCGCGGCGCGCATCAATACGCTTCTGCGCCGACCGGCGCAGGCTTCGCTCCCGCCACCGCCCGGCCAACTTTCAATTTCGCCTGCGTCCCTCGATTTGGACGTGCTTCAAGAGGTCGCAGTCCAACGGCGGCCGGATATCGCGGCGCTGGCAGCCCGCGTGCGCGCTGAGCAAGCCGCCGTCACAGTCGCTTGCAAAGAATACTATCCCGATGGTGAATTCTTCGGTCGCTATGATTCCTTCTGGCAGCCTGCTGAGACTCAGAGTGATCTGCGTGGTCAGGTTGGCGTCCGGCTCAACGTGCCGATCTACAAAGGGCGTTTGAATGCCGCAGTGCGCGAGGCTATGTTTCGGCTGAGCCAGCGCCGCGCTGAATACGACCAGAAAGTGCTGGACGTGCGATACGAAGTGCAGACAGCCTACGCCCAGCTTGAAGAAAGCCGAAAGTCGCTGGATTTGTACTCAGAAAGGCTGCTCCCATTTGCGGGGCAGAATGTTGATGCGGCCCAGGCCAACTACGACGTTGGCAAGGACAGTTTCTTGGACCTGGCCCTGGCCCAACGCGAATTGATCGACGTGCGCGAAAAGCGCGAAGAAGCTTTGGTTGATTACCATCGTCGCCTCGCGGAACTGTATCGTGCCGTCGGTGGCAGTGTGCCCGCGGCGAACGCCTTCGAGGACGTTCCAGAGCCGACGCCGTAGCGAGTCGAGTCGGACGAACAGAAGTCTCACTAACTCATGCGTTTATTGGGGTTCTCAAAAATCGATCGTTAAACGAGGCATCGGCGTCCAGTTAACCTAATGGGCAAAGCCGAAAGGGAGAGGCTGAGAGTTTTTTAACACCGCCGCGCGACTTTTGTACGTGACAGACTGGGCACCGGCCTCTTGCTAGTCTCCGGCGGAGAGCGAACTGCATAGAGTAACGCGGGATTCCACAATACCAACGAAAACGCCGGGCCAAAGTTGCCCGGCGTCTCAGTAAACCACGCGGTCGCGCTATTTCGAAGGTAGAAAAGGAACTCCCCGTACAGAACCCATTTACGAACATTAGCGCGAGAGCGCGAAATCGTAAATCGTTGAGAGCAAAGCGATTAGCGAGTTCGAGTGCTGTTCGGTGGGTGCTTACCGAATGGATCCGTTTACGAACTTCTTAGCGCGCCGGTTAACAGGCCCGCGCTCTCGCGCCAAAACAGAGAGCGCGGAGAGAGCGCCGGCATCCGGCGTGACAATATATACGGAATCCTGGCCGCAGGTGCTTTACAGCTTGAATTCCCGGTGTACAAAAAGGTTGCCACATCGCTGTTCGTGACGAATTTGAGGAGCATTTTACCAGGATGGTACGCATCTTTCACCCCTTACTATTTCTTCTGGGCCGTTCCACCACCGATGAGCTGCAGAAGCAGGTCGAGTTCCTCAAAGCTGAAAACGAGATGCTCCGCAAGCGAGTGCCGAAGAAGCACATCTTCCTCGAGCCGGTAGAACGCGCGAAGCTGCTGAAGCTGGGGAAGGAACTCGGGCCTGGTATTCGGCAGTTGATCACCATTGTCAGCTACTCCACCTTCCGTCGCTGGGTTCGTAAAGAGGAAGGCAAAGGCCCCACTCGTAAAGGCCGGCCACGTCTCGCCACCATCGTGCGGGAACTGGTCGTGATGATCGCGAAAGAGACGGGTTGGGGGTACACTCGCATTCTCGGCGAATTGAAAAAGCTCCGCGTCGGCCCAATCTGCCGGCAGTCAGTGAAGAACATCCTCATCGAGCACGGCCTTGATCCTGGACCGCGGCGCGGCAGGGGAACGTGGAGCGACTTCCTGCGAATCCATGCCGAAACGCTCTGGCAATGCGACTTCTTCAGCAAGCGCATTTGGACTCCGAAAGGTCCTCAGCAGATCTTCGCGATGGCCTTCATCCACCTGGCCACCCGTCGAGTTTTCGTCACACCAGGCACCTTCAAGCCGGACGCCGTCTGGATGGAGACGCATGCCCGTGCTTTTCTCGATCACGCTGCCGAAGAACAGCTTCCTTGCTCGATCGTCACGTGCGACTACGACGACAAGTTCTCGAAGGCCTTCGACCAAGTCTTCAAGGACCGATCCGTTCACGTTAAGCGGGTCGGACCTCAGGCCCCGAACTTGAATGCCTTCATCGAGCGATGGATTCAGAGCCTGCAGCAGGAAGCACTCGACCACTTCGTCGTGCTCGGCAAGGAGCACTTCGACTACATCGTGTCGGAGTACGTGGCCTATTACCACGACCTGCGGCCAAATCAAGGCCTTGGCAACGTGCTACTACCAAGGCCACACGGTGAACTCGTCGACGCAGCCGGTCGCGACGATTGCACGCCGCCGCCGCTCAACCTCGCTGAGGTCAAGTGCGAACAACGGTTGGGCGGACTGCTCAAGCACTACTATCGCGCGGCGGCCTGACCGCTGTATCGCGGATGTGGTTCGGTTGTCAATGAACTGCCGGCGGGATTGATCCGCGCCGTGGCCGTATCACGGCCAGTTTTCGATCGTCAATCAGCCCAACAACTGGGCCATTCGCTCCCGAGTTGGTGGCAATCACGTTGGCTCGTTTCCTTCATGATGTCCATTCGTGTCAACAACCTGCGATTCGCATCATTTTTGTACCACGCGGCGTCAGGGCGACCAACGCGGCTAATACGGTGGCCATGACGAACCACGTGAAGTCGCGCAGCCGCATTCGCTGATGGATGCGAATCAGTCGTTTGTTTCCACCATGGTTTTCCTGCGTCGTGCGAATCTGTAGATAGATCAGCGGATCGCAGTAGATGCGCAAGTCCCACGCGGTCCATCCCGAATCGACAATCCGTCCCCAGCGATACTGTGACAGGAATTCCACAGCCCGCTCGAGGATTTCCATCCGGTCGCGCCCGGTTTCACTCCAGTAAAGCGTCGTCTGTTGTCCGGTCAGAGGAAATCGGATCGAGGTTGTTCCGGACAGCCACGATGCGCTTGCCGCCGGGTGAAAGTAGAACAATCGTGTGCGGTAGCGATGAAACGAGCGCACCAGCGGTTGCGCATACGAAAACGCGAAGACCACCAACCGCGACACGATACTGTCATGTTGTTTTTCCATCCTGGCTTGATAAGCCAGTAGGCCCGAGATTGTCACCGACAAGATCAGCATGATGAGAACGGCGGTCCATAACACCGGCCATATCAGCGCCGCCAGCGCCGCAGCGCCGGCGGCCAGATGCCATTCCAATGTCGTTGGCACCGTCGCCCAGTGCGCCGATGCTGGCTGGTACAGACATTGAAATAATCCGGACCCAAACGTTCCGCGATAGATGAGCGAACGTCCGAGTCGCACTCCGCTCAGTCCCATGCCGTAGAGCACCCCACGCCATTTGCTCTCGCCTCGACGATTGAACCGCTCAGGATGCTTAAAGAGGAGCAGAGCCTCGGCCTCTCCGTAGCCAGCTTGCTGCCTGAGGTAGGCACGCGGACCCTGACGGCGGTGGTGCCAAACGACCGCGCCAGGCGCGAACGTGATCCACTGGCCGGCTTGCTGAAGTCGCCAGCAAACGTCCACATCGTCGCCCGCCTTGCGGAATTGGGGGTCGAAGCCGTTGATTTGCGCGAGCTCATCGCGATGAAAGGCCATGTTGCAGCCCGGGATGTGCTCGGCCTGCTGATCGCTTTCCAAAACGTGGGTGGGTTGGC
>JAKEEH010000248.1 GCA_022616725.1 Limisphaerales bacterium
ACGGCGTTGACTTCGAAGTTCTGCGCGAGCGTAGACGCGACGAATTGTTTATGTCTGCGTTGGATTCAGACGATCCCCTGGAGACGCTTTCAGCCCTTCCCGACTACAAGAACGAGTGGCGATTCAATCTCGGTATCTTCAGCTATGTCCTCACCCAGGAAGCGATGGTCACGAAGTTGAGTCGTGAGTTGGAGGGCCTTTTCCGATCCATGCGCGCCGGCGGCGTGGTTGTGACGTTGGGAGGGATCAGGGAGTACCGCAAGATCTACAAAGCTGTCGATAAAATCGCCAGGCGTGAATTGATGGAACGGCGCGAAAGGCTGCACTCACGGATACGGCTCGTCTATACGGATCCGTATACGGCGCGGATCAAGGAGCTCTATCGCAGGATCTGGCAGCATCTGGAAGCGCACGCAATCGGCCTCGATGCGGTCAAGTCGCAATTGCCAAAAGATTTGTGGAACTCTGACACGCCTTTGACCGGCCCGGCCGGATTTGGGCTGCGGATATTCCGCCGTCTGGATATAACCCCATCCAAGGGCAGTTTCCAGAAGGCGAAAGCTTCCATAGCGCGGCGCAAAGTGCCGAGGCGCCGTCCGGTCTGATGAGCGTGGGTCATATTGGAACGTCCGGTCGCCCTGAATCCGCCGGCGCGTCACTTGCAAACATGACCCACTGCTCCGTTTAGCGCCACGGCCTTCCATACCCGCGACCGCAACACCCGCTGCGCTTTTGCAGACTCGCGACCGAGCCGCTTCACGCTGCTCGTAGGGCAAGCGCCTCCATTCGTGCCTATCCCGGAATCAAGGATCGGGACAAAGGATCACGGACACGTCAGGATCACGGCCGCGCCGGGCCTTGGATCACCGGCGCCGGTGGCGTGAAATCAATTGACCCAAGCCGGCGCTTTAGCTCTTCAAAATCGTCGGCCGGATACAGGAACGCCAGAAAACGCGTCGGCTTGCTGGAATCCAATGTCCGCGCCGGCGGATCGAAGCCGCCGTAGAACATCAGGACATTTTGCTGTGCGCTGATCGCGTCTTGTGGCGTGCAGGTCAGCACCAGTACATGCTTGGTGCCTTCATCCCGACTCGCGACGATGAACGCATTGCGCGCATCCCCGTCCGGGTCCACAACCCGAATGACCGGTCCGGCCACCGCCGGTCGCGGCTCGACGTGGAGGTCTTCCAGCCAGTACCACCGTCCCACGATCCGAAACGCCTTGGGAAAACGGTCCAGCACGTCGAAGGTCACGGTCGTGCGCCTGGCGGAGGTTTTCTTCTCTTTCGTCGAGGTTACCGGCGTGAACGCCCGGAGTCCCTGGATCAGCATCGTGAAAATGTGACCCTGCTGATCATGGAGATCCACAGATTGGCGCCTAATCTCAGTCCTGATTCTACCGTCCTGCGAGAAATGCGCTTCGCCGTCGGGGTGGTGGGAATACTTGGCGAGGTGCGACGCGACCCTCCCCTTGTCCGCAAGATCGACATTCGACGATGAGCCGGGCGGCCCCGTCACAGTCACTTCCGCGAGAATGCCGTTTGCGTGGGCGAAATAGGGGAAGGTCACATACAGGCTGCCGTCTTTCCCGAAAAGGATTTGAAAGATTTTGTGCCGATGCCGGTCCGCGTTAATTGTCACCACCACTTGCCTCGAACGGAATGCCTTGACCTCCATCTGGCTTCGACCGAGACGCCGCAGCTGGCGGATCAATCGCCGCAGCCGCCCCGCCTGCCGGGTCAGCATGCGCCGAAAGCGTCCGAGATGTCCGAGATGTCTGTTGATCATTGGTGCCCGCCATCGCCGAATTGTTTTTGGCGGCTTCGACAACTGCAATCGCTGCTCGAACGCGATTCCGCCGGACTTTCGCGTCGCCTCGCCCCGCTAGGCACCCTCGGCCGCAAACGCCCTCTCGCCGCCTCGAACGTTCACTCAAAGGCGCAATGTTCACGGGCTTGGATCGAACGGACTTCGGCGCGGCTCCTCCTCTTTGACACGATTCTCCCAGGCATCCGCCGGCGGCCTGCCGGAATCAAACCAAATTGGGTGCGTCTCCGGGCTGATAGAGACGAACAGCTTATCGCAGAACCCGACGGTGCGCCGGTTCAATTCGTCCACTTGCGCGGCGGTCAGGCGCTTATAACCCTGCACGCTCGGATTATGAGTTTGCAGCGCCAGCACGCCCGGCGCGATCGGCATTGTTATCTCGACGTCCTTCATCGCCAGGCCGGGATTCCTATAAAAAGTATGCCGCTTGTAGGCTTCCGGATCGAACCACACGCAAGGGTTGTCGGATGTGACGAAAAAAGATCCTTCCGGCGCTTCTAAGAAGGCGAGCGGCATTCGCCACATGATGGGTGCGGCCGCGTCGAGCGCGCCTTCAACGACAAGCGGTCGTGCGTTCCTTACCAGGTACTCCGTATCGGCTGAGGAGATGGGTGCACCTTTGCCAGGCATGATCGTCGGGGGCAGTTTTGCCGCATCGCCCCCGCGAATAACCTCCTCCATCTTCTTGACGAGGGAATCAAGCTGAGACATGGATTCCTTCATGCCTTCGGCCATCGGGTCCGTCCGGGAATGCATGGTGGCCATGAAAGCGGCAAGATAGGCTCGATCGTAGGGATCCAAACTCTTGTGTTCTACGATCTTTTGCTGGACGCGGACGAATTTGCCTTCGAGCTGCGAGAGCGTCGTTTCCACGCGCAGGTCGTTCTTCCCGTCGTTAAAGGTTATCGTGTACGCATCCGTCTTGGTCAGGCTCTTGTGCGGCGCTCGCTTTACCTTACTCGCTCCATCGCGCGAGATAAGCCATACAAAGGGCTCCTGCCCCTTGGGCGTGGAGGGATCGCACCACGGTTTCAGGTAGCATTTCGAAACGATGTGCTGCTTCATTTTCGCTTGCCCATTCCCGGCGTTCCCCCGGCGTTGTTGTCAATTCCCTCGCGTTCGCGATCCCGTGCGGCGCAGGCTCGCAGTTCGGAAAGGACAGCTTGGCCCTTCTCGCTTGCCAGCGCCCGGTCGCGCACAGCCGGTGCCCAGGTTTCGAAATCATCCGGAACTCTGCCAAAGCCCATGATTCCCCAGATCACGCGCTCTGCCGCGGCCGCCAATGTGGCCTCCCTTCCCTCCCGGCTGGCAAGCGCCTCCAGGCGCATCCGGCAGCGTGGATCTCCTCGCCATTCCCCGAGGGTGGCACGATCCCAGGCGACGAGTTCCTTGAAACTATTTCCCAGCACTGCCCCTCGCAAACCGTCGAGCATCTCCCGTGGAATACCGTCGCGCCGAATCCAGTGATCTTCCGGTCGTGCAACCGTCAGGTCGATTTGCAGCAAAAGCCGTGGGGACAACACCGCAACAATACCGTCCCGGTGGATGATGACTGGCGAATCGCACAGTGGAAACGTAAGATCAGGCGTACGCCACAATGTCCATTCACCCATGGCCAGCGGCAGCGTGGCACGCGCCAGCACCAGTTCATTCGCCATCGCGGTTTTCAGGAGCCACAGATATTCCCACTTGCCCTGCTTCTGCCGCTGCCGCTCAAGCATGCTCGTCGAGAATTCGTAGCTTCGCATCGCATGCGTCATCACCCCGCAGGCAAGGAAGCCTTTATGGGCAGCCGATAGGATGCGCTCGTGCCGGACGGCGTCCATGATAGCGTCATAGCCATGCAGCTGCTCCAGGCCGTGCAGGGTTGGCTCGAAATCAAGATGAAGCGGGTCGGGATTCTGCTGCACGTAATCGGCTAGGCCTTGCGCTTTCGCGGGATGCCAGCGCCTGCACCAATCAACCATCGAGTCGGCCGTGATTTCGGCGACGCCGAATCCCTTCTGATAATGAACACCCTCGACGTTGCTTTCATAGATCCGGTCCGAGCGGAGGTTCAGGACCCAGACCGCCTGCGCGCGTGCACACCCCGCCGCACCCGCCGAACCGGACTGCCACGCCTGGAAGTAGGACTTGTTCCAGAGCGCGACCCAGAAGCAGGGATTATAGTGATTGCGCGATGTCGGCTGATACAAATTCCATGCTCGCACGTAAGCTTTCCCTCGCGCGATTCCCCAGACTTGAACATTCGTTATCGTCTATATCAGGGCCATGACGGTGGCAAATCGTTCCCGGCGAGGGCAAGGGCTGCCCATCCCGGTGCCAAACCGGCCGCGATACACCGCCAGGTGCTGGACCACTAGAAGATGCTCCAAACTTGAGCGCGGTAACTCTTGCCAATGCGATGATCTGAACAGCGAGGTCGTTGCAGGTGCAGGTCGGAATCTATGTGCCGGTGTCGGAAATCTTCCCTGATGTCCAGCCCGTGCTGCCCGCCTTCACGTCGCTCCTGCGCAAGCTCAGCCTCACGGACGTGCTGTTCTGGTGCGCGCGGCTCAACCACGTGGTAACCTCGTGCTCGAACTTAACTCATGAGCAAAAGCAGGCGTTTGGCCTCCGGCAATTCTTCTCGCCTGTCGAGATCGAGCGGCTGGACCGCTTTTGTGCGGCGGAGCGCCGCCCGCCCGGGTGCGTCACGATCTTTTTCCGCGGCCAGCTTTTCGATCTGGTCCGCTGGGCGGCGCTGTTCTGCGACGATCATCCGGATGACGGAACTACTTTCGAGGACCCTGAAAAACGGCGAATTTTTGCGCAAGTGTGCCTCATCGCCAGTGATGTCTGGGCGCGACGGACATATGGCGACGCGCTTAGTCTCGAAGGCGGCGTCGACGCCGCGCGACAGCGGACGTTAGGGCCGTTTCGCAAGGGCGCTGAAGGCAGTTTGACGTCCAGCGAACTTTCGCAGGATCTCGGCCGCGGCTGGCGGCTTTTTTGTGAGCACATGCCGCGCTTCGACACCGGATTCGAGGCGCTGTTCCAGTCCGCAACCGGTCTCTCGACCGAAGACCACTTCGTCTGCTGGAGCGGGCTGATTACGAACTATGCCAAGCCCACTGCGGAGGCGACTATATTCAGCGAGAACACCAGCGCGCCGAAAACGGCCTATCCCGAGATATTCGCACTTTTCCTGGCGCTGGAGTCGCAGTCGCCCCTAGACCTGCGATCAGCACTGTGGCCGGCCATCACGCGCGACGAGGCTTTGGCAGGCGCGACGCCTCATTATGACTACCGCCCCTTGCGCGAACGGCCCATCCTCAAGAGCGCGGACGGTCGGATGATTCTCGTCGATCCGGTATTCGCCGCTGACAAATGCGCGATCGGACCGCTGTTTCATGTTCTGCCTCTGGCCGACGCGAACCGTCTGTTTGAGATTTTCGGAAAGGCCTTTGAACAATACGCTGGGGAGGTTCTCGAACGAGCATTCTCGGGTACGCCCGGTCTGGTCAGCCCTTTGGCGCGCACCATCGAAGGCCGCGGCGCTGGGGGCGAGCAGTTTGAAATCGACGCGGCCCTCAATTATGTCAATGATCTGGTGCTCCTTTGAGGTTAAGGCCGTGTGGGGTCGTGAATCGGACCTCTCTCCTGAAAGATCCGATGCGCTTCTGGATCTTCTTCGCCGGCGTTTCAGCGTGAGCGAAGACGCGGTCAAAGGCGTGGGCCAGCTGGCCCGCGTCATCACAGCGATTGCCGGGCGTCGGTGGTTGGGGCCGAAGAACGAATTCGCGGGCGTACAAAAGATCTTCTCGGTTATGGTCGTGCACGACAGGCTCTACGGCTCTCCCGGGTTCGGTGCTTTCGTTCTGGATGAGTTTCGCAGGGCGCTGGCACGCCACGTTCCGTCGCGGCTGGGGGAGTTTACCTGCGGGCACCTCACGATCGTCGCCCCCATCGTCCTGACAGCGGAAGACCTGGAACTCCTGGAGGTCTCCACCGAACGCACGGGCTTTCGCGACGTTCTTGCCGAATATAGCCGCTTCTCGCCGGACCGGATGTCACCGTTCTCAGCTTTTCTGGCGGAGATCTTCGCCTCTGGCCGGGTCTTCGCAAACCGGGCCTTGGCTGCCACTTCGATGGATGTTTTGAACCGCGCAATGCAGCGACTTTTTGATCGTTGAGAAGCGCGACAGCTAACACTGTCCGGTCAAGATTTTAACGGCGCC
>JAKEEH010000249.1 GCA_022616725.1 Limisphaerales bacterium
AGTTTTGGGAGCGGCTGGCATATTGTAGTTATTATACTACAATACACTGCCGAAAACCAAGACAAATTCCCAAAACCCACTTTTATCTCGTGCACCCTGTCCGCACGCCGAACTGTCCTTCATTACGACACGTGCTAATTTACCGGCATGCTTCACCGCTGGCTCATGATCGTTGCGGCGTTCGCGCTTTGCTCCGACGCTCAGTCGCGCTTTGCCTTCCCAGCGTTCACGAACTCAGGCGAGTTGCTGCTGAATCTGACCGCGGGCGTGACAAATGACCGAGTGCGCATGACCGGCGGGCCGTCCGCCGCCGGCTGCGCATGGTTCGGGCAGAAAGTGTTCCTCGAAGCCGGTTTCATGACTTGGTTCCAGTTCCAGATCGGCAACACAACGAATCAGAATTTCGGAGAAGGTTTTGCGTTCGTCATTCAGAATAACCCAACGCCGGTCTGGGGGTTTTCTTTTGAGTATCTCGGTTACGAAGGCATTCCTGGCAGTTTGGCCGTGGAATTCGATCTGGTGGGCAACGCTCATCTCAACGACCCGGCTGGTCCGCACATTGCCGTCCACACGCGGGGACGATTTCCAAATACTACCAGCGAGACGCGCTCCATTGCGCAATCGGCATTTCTTCCTCAATTAGTTGATGGCAATGTGCATACTGCCTGGATTTCGTATAGTAACGAACTCCTTCAGGTGTGGCTGGACGATTCCGTGACGCCCGTAGTCGCGGTAAAGATCGATCTCGTTGACCGTTTGTCGCTCGACCATGGGCAAGCCTGGGTCGGCTTCACCGGCGCCACGAGCGCCGCTGCCTGGGCTGTACAGGAAATTCTCAGTTGGAGTCTGGAACTGCCGCAAGGATTGGTAACGATCACGAGTCCGATCGAAGGATCGGTCTTTCCAAGCCCGGCGAGGGTTGAGATGACCACAGGTGTGTTGGACACCAATCGTATCCCCGACCGGGTGGAGTACTGGAGCGGCCGGACGCTTCTGGGCAGTGTCACAAACCTTGCCTCCACCGCCGTTTGGACCAACGTGCCACCTGGAACGTATACGTTGACCGCTGTGGCCTACGACAGCGGTCGCGGCCGCTCTGCATCGCTGCCTCGCAGTTTCACCGTGTTGCCGGCGGCTGCGCCGGTGGGAATTAATTTCGCGCAGGGGTACAGTTCTAATCGGATATTCGAGCTGGCGCCATCCAGCCTTGCCGGTGTAGTTGCCCAGTCAAACTGGAACAATGTGACCCTGCCGACCGGCAAGGGGCAGGCGCTCAATCTTAAAGACGGTGAGGGCAAGCCGACAGGCATCGATGCATTTTCCACTTTTTCGCAGCCCTTTGAAGCAGCGGTCATCAATGCAGAGGCGTCCGCCAACCATCGGCTGATGAAGTCATATCTCCAGCACGCGGTGGGCTTCGACGGCACATCGACGAAGAGCACCATCATCCTTTCGAACATCGTGTATGCCCGATACGACCTGCTCCTGTATTCCGACCGCGATAATTTCTTCCATGATCATGTCTGTGAAGTTCGCGTGGGCGAGCAGCGCCGCTACTTGCGCGATGCGCGCGGCGCGGATTTCTGCGGAGTTTTCGTGGAAGGCACCGGACGCGCCAATCTCGGCGACCAAACCTCAGCCGGGAATTACGTCAGATTCAACGGGTTGACCAATCCGATCTCGACGCTCGAAGTCTCGGTCCCGTATTCCGACGAAACCTTTGAGGCAGTCGTGAATGCCGTTCAACTTGTGCCCAGCGCGAGCGACACGTCGGCGATCGAGCCGGTGATCACGCGCGGACCGTACCTGCAGCTCGGCGCCACCAACGCCATGCGGGTGCGTTGGCGCACCGACCTGCCGTGCCGCGCCACCTTCATGTTTGGCACGAACGCCGCCATTCTGACGCAGAGCATCAACGAACCGGGCGAGACCACGGAGCACGAAGTGGAGTTGACCGGACTCATGCCCCAGACGCGGTACTGCTACAGGATCGATGCGGGTGCGACCACGCTGGCGGCCGGCCAGGATCACTCGTTCGTCACGTCGCCAATGGCAGGCAGACCAACTCGGATCTGGGTCCTGGGCGATTCCGGGACGGCGAATAATGATGCGCGCGCGGTCCGGGATTCATATTATGAATTCTCGGCGGAACGGCCGCCGGATTTATGGCTCATGCTTGGGGACAATGCCTACGTCGTTGGCACGGATGAACAGTATCAAAACGCTGTCTTCAACATTTACCCGGAGATGCTTCGGCAGTCAGTGTTGTGGCCCACTATCGGAAACCATGACACGGCTTTCGATCCGAATCCGCCCGACGACCTCGCGTATTTCCGCATTTTCACGTTTCCAGTGAATGCAGAGGCAGGCGGCATGCCGTCCGGAACCGAAAAGTATTATTCATACGACTACGGAAACATCCATTTTGTTTGCCTCGACTCGATGAGTTCGGATCGTTCCAGCAACGGAATGATGGCCGCGTGGCTCGAATCGGACCTGGCGCACAATTCAAACGAATGGCTGATCGCGTACTGGCACCATCCGCCCTATAGCAAGGGGTCGCATGATTCGGACATCGAGCTTGAGCTGATTGAAATGCGCCAGAACATACTGCCGATTCTGGAGCGGCATGGGGTCGATCTTGTCCTCACAGGGCATAGCCATTCGTATGAACGATCCTTCTTTCTTCACGGGCACTATGGCGATTCCACTGCGCTCGTACCCTCGATGATACTGGATGGCAGCGGAGGACAGGGCTCGAATGGTTACGAGAAGGCCGGCATTGGAGCCGTGTACGCCGTGGCCGGAAGTTCAGGCCAGATCAGCGGCGGCACACTCGATCACCCCGCCATGTTCGTTTCGCTTAACCGCCTCGGCTCCCTCGTTCTCGACGTGAATGGCGGAAGGCTCGAAGCAAGATTTGTCACCGAACTCGGTGAGGTGCTCGACAGTTTCGTCGTAGCGAAACACGCCCCCGAGGGCCGAATCAGCATCCAGATCGCAGGCGCAGGCGTGACGCTTCGCTGGCTCGCAATCCCCGGACGCATCTACCAGGTCGAGGCAGCTAACGATCTGCACGACCCGGTGTGGCGCCCGGCTGGTGACACGATCACAGCAGAACATCCGCAAGTCACTTGGTCAATTTCGACAATCGGCTCACAACGCTTCTTTCGTGTGGTTCGAATCGACTGAAACGTACTTTCGGGTTGGCTGGCCAATCGCTAGTGATTCTTTTTTCCGCAATCCGATTTGGCGGATGCGCTGATGATTTCGACATAGTCTTCGGCGCTGATGCGCTCCTCCAGCAACAGGTTCAGTGCCACGGCTTTGACGCAGGTGACGTATTCGCCATGATTTCTCCAGGGACCAGCGCACGGACAAAGCTGCTCGATTCCGCAGCCCTGTGCGTTCACAGGATCATTCGGCAACGTGTCCGGGCACATATCCTGAAAATCCGGCACCCCATCGCCATCGCTGTCCATGGGGAGGATTTGGCCGCGGATTTCCCCTGCGCCGGTGAAGACAGACACGTACAACAAACCATCCAAGAGATAAATCAATAAATCAATTGCGATTCGGTCAAATTCGTCCTAAGGACATAAGTAGACTCGCCGTACGGCAAAACGGGAGGAAGCGGGGCCTCGCAGCCACCCATCAAAAGCCCGAAGAGAGCGGGCCCGTTCCTGCCTGATTCGGCCGGTCCTCGAATCTCAGCGCTTAAGCCAATGCACGACTGGACACGCACGCGAGACCATAATTCGTTTCCTGCTACAGAGAATTCACCCCTCCCAGTCAGAATTGTCCCGCTTGGCGGCACGGCGTTCGTGCCGCTCAAAACACTTGTGAATTGGATGGTCTGTTGCGCTTTTCCAGCGAAGGAACCAATCGTCGCTACGACGACAAGAATCAGGGCTTTCATGCGGTCAAAGACTGCCGGATGACCGTGCAGCGATTAGCGACGCGCCTTTCCGCAATCCGATTTGGCGGATGCGCTGATGATCTCGACATACTCTTCGGCGCTGATGCGCTCCTCCAGCAACAGGTTCAGTGCCACGGCTTTGACGCATGTGACGTATTCCCCGTGATTTCGCCATGGGCCAGCGCATGGGCAAAGCTGCTCGACGCTGCAGCCCTCGGCCGTGACTGAATCCCCCGGTGCCGTGTCCGGACATACATCTCGAAAATCCGGGACCCCGTCACTGTCGCTGTCCACAGGAAGAATTTGGCCGCGAAGTTCGCCCGCCTCGCTTTGGGCTGAGATGTACAAAAGGCCGGCCAGCAGGTATTCAATTTCGAGATCAGACAGATTCGTCCGACCTCCGAAGCGGCATTCCCCGAACGGATACGGCGGGGGAAGCGGCGCTACGCAGTTCGACAGCCTCAGTGAGAAAAGCACCGGCGCATTTATTCCAGGCGCCGCCGGCCCCCGTATCTCTGCGGTGCGCGTCCCAAAGGATTGCGACTCAACTCCGTATCGCAACTCGCTTCCGGTCAGAAAAAAACGTCCTTCCCCCACATAAGGCAGACTATTTGGCGGCACGGCGTTTGTACCGCTCAGGAATGTCGTGAAGCTGATGGTTTGTTGTGCATTCGCACCGAACCACGTCGTCAGGGCAAGCATCAGTGGAATCGAGATCTTCATACGTGGAGGACTTTGAGATCAGAGGCTGTTGGTGATCACACGATAGAACCTCCGCAGATCATTCGTTACCGCAGAATTCGTGTACCAGAAGGAAACAAAATTTGTGTGGACGGGATACCAATTCGTGTTGCTGTTCAGGTTTGTAGAGGTTGGCACGATGTAGCCTCGGTTTGTGAGCCCATAGATGTGCATTCGAAACTCATTGTTCGTATATGCAAACAGACTCAGCCGGGCTGCCGAATCGGCGTGCACGATCGGTGTCATCCAAATAGCAACGGCATCCAAAACCGGGTCAGCGCTAGTGATTCTTTTTTCCGCAATCCGATTTGGCGGCTGCTCTGATAAGTTGATCGTAGTCTTCGGCGCTGATGCGCTCCTCTAATAACAGGTTCAGCGCCACGGCCTTCACGCAATTGACGTACTCACCGTGATTTTTCCATGGTCCAGCGCACGGGCAAAGTTGCTCGACACTGCAACCCTCGGCCGTAACTGAATCTCCGGATGCCGTGTCCGGACACACATCCCGAAAATCGGGCACGGCGTCCCTGTCGCTGTCCACGGGGAGAATTTGGCCGCGAATATCCAAAGCTCCCGTCTCAACTGTAATGTAAAATAATCCTTCGAAGAGCGATTCGATCTCAGTTTGAGTTAAGTTCGTCCGCAGTACGAAGTAGCATTCACCAAAAGGCAATACAGGCGGAAGGGGAGCTTGGCATCCATTAAACACCAAAGGAAACACAAGGGGACCAACCATGCCGGCTCTTGCGGGTCCTCGAATCTCTGCTATTCGCACGTAAAGTGGCTCAGTTTTCACCCGACAGCGGAATTCACTCCCTATCAAAGAACACTGGGCTGTTCCGACAAAAATAGCGCCGTTCGGCGGCACTGCATTCATCCCGCTCAACGTGGTTGTGAATTGGATAGGCTGTTGCGCTTTTCCAGCGAAGGAAGCCATCAGCCCAAGAACGAGCAGAATAATCGCTCTCATACGTGTCGATCAAAAGCTGTTGGTGATCGTACGATAAAACCTTCGCCCGTCATTTGTGGCGGCAAAGTTCGTGTACCAGTACGAAACAATATTGGTAAAAATGGGCGTCCAGGTGACGGACGGATTGAGGTTAGTCGCGGTTTCGACCCGATAAGGGCGGTTGGTCAGACCGGAGATGTGCATTCGGAACGTTTCGTTTTCATAGGTGAACAGGCTCAACCGCGCAGCCGAGTCGGCGTGCACAATGAGCGAAGCCAAGGCGCTGGTGACCGAACCCGAGCTGTTGGTCACGACCACCGAATAACTTCCTGCATTCGTTCCCAGGACGTTGCTAATCGTGTAGGAGGTGTTTGTTCCACCCGCAATATTCGTGGTTACGGCCGTGCTGTTGGTGTGCTTGAATCTCCACTGATACGCGAGGGGCGTGGGAATTCCGCAGGCCAACACCGCGAATGTTGCGTTCTCGTTCGCGTTCGCCACCACGTTTGTGCTTTCCGGCTGGCTGACGATCACTGGTGCAAAGCTTTGGCACCAGTTGACGACGGCAGTACCCGAGTTGCCGCCGAATCCATCCACTGCGATTCGGTAAGTGGTATTCGACGCGGCATCGAAAACCACTCGGCTGCTGAAGAGGCTTCCCGCATTATCGTTGCTGGCAACGAGCGCCAGATTCGAGACCGTGCTGCCCGTGTACACCGCCAGAAGGGTATTGAATGTACTGCCAATCGTGTCTATGACCGCTTGGCCTGTGTGCGCGGCCGTCCACGCGTACCAGATGGAGCTGCCGCCCGTGTTGCCGCCGTGATTTGGTTCGCCGGTCTCTTTGGTGGCGCGGCGATTGGTATTGGTTGCGGAACCCTGGGCGTCGGCAATCGTTTGAGCGCTGCTAAATGCATCGTTCGTCGGCAGGGGAACGCTGATCTTGCCCGACCACGTGCCCCAGCGGCCATCCTCGTGGTTCGTGCCGGAGTTTATCGGCTGAGCCGCATATTCCTGAATCGTCCAGAGGTCAGCGTCGTTCACAGGATCGACGACCGTGCCGCTGTAGTCGCCCCAGCGATTCAAGCCGCTGAAGTCCTCTCCACCGAACCGGGCGTACGGACCATGCCCGGCCTTCAGTCGTCGGTCCTTGCCAGCGACTTCGTCGAAGAAGGCGCGAAATGAATAGTTGGCGCTGACGTACTGCGTGGCCGCGAACTTCGAATAACCGATCAGCATGTCATTGAAGCGATTTACGGCGATGCTTGGGAAAGCATATGAGTTCGTGCCGCTGACATCCTGTATCCGGTCCTCTTCAAAAACGTCGCCATTGGTCCGCACCTTGTACCACTGAACTGCAGCGCGCGTTACGTTGGAGGGCGGCAGGAATACTGTGTGGGTGCACCAGACGAATCCGTTGCGGTAAGCCACGCTGTTCATCCGCGCGTCGAATGAGTGAATCCTGTTGGTTATGCCCAACTGTGGAAGCTTATTCTCACCGTGGAAGTCGCCCCACTGATTGGTCCAGGTCAAGGTTGTCTGGACGAAGCGATTGCTCAGGACGGGAGAGTTGACAGGCCCGGAAATTTCGAACAGCCGCAAAAACCCGACGTTCGCGCCCGCCGCATTGGTGGTGTTGCCGTTATACTCCTGCACCAAATATATGTTTGTGAGGGAGTTGTCGTGCGTCGTCGCTGGGCAGATTCCGAATCCATTTGTCCAAAAGTTGGTGTAGAGCAGACTGCTTGTGCTCGCGCCACTGTATAGATTTGTCTTGTTGAACACCCAAATCCGCGAGTGATTCGTGCCGAGGATGTTCATGGATGATACGACCCAGTTCCTGTTGAAACCAAGGTTTGGATGATCCGGAACCTCGGAGCCGGATAGGAGAATTCGGTGCTTGTACCAGGTTCCAGTCGGATCGCTCGTCGCCGAGGCGCCAAGCAGCAGATAAAAGGTGGCGTTTGACACGGCCTCGGCAACCGAAATAAATCGCCCCTCAAATGGATCGTAAGTGATGCGCGGATCGAATGCACCGACACCCGTCGCGCCTGTTCCAAACCAGAATTCATTCAAAGCCACAGTGCTGTAATTCGTCGTTCCAAGTCGATTCTGAATTCGCACCTGCGAGTTAAGCGTGATCATAACGTGATTTGGCCCTACCGCGCCGTGCGTGTCAGGTGGCCACATGGTGTTATTATCCCCTAAAGCCTCAAAATCCAGCGACGGCGCTGGTGAGTCGGCTTGCGGCGGCGCTACCGGCGACGGGGGACTCGAGAACAGGCGTCCAACTTTGGCATTTGTCGGCGCGACAAGGTAATTCCCGGCAAAATAGGCCGGCGAATTCGTCGCGTGACCTGCAGTACAGGCCAGACACAGGGTCAGCACCGACATGGCTAAGGCGGCTTTCATATTGAACCTGAGGGCCTGTAAATCATGCTGCTGCTTCGCGTGTGAAATATCAAGATGAAACTTGTCAATTGGGCATGGGATAGTGATTCACATGGATTCTTGAAGCAATTTGTCGTAACCCTTCTCCCGCCTGTCTCAAGCGAATTCGGTGGCCCGTCAAGATTCAACTGTACAACAGTAACGAAACTTTTCCGATGCTGCTTTACAGCTTGCGCGCGAAGTGGACCTGGCGCGCCACTTCGATGAAGCCGCAGGCCGGGTAGAGGTGGTTGCCGACTTCGTTGTAAGCCATGGTCTCGATCATCGCGTACGACATGCCTTCGCCACGGAAGTAATCAAGGGCATGCTCGATCAACATGCGGCCCAGGCCCGACCCGCGCGCTTCGGGAATGACCGCCAGGTTCGGAATGCGTCCTTTGCCTGCGTCGCGCTCCAATCGGGTGGTGATGTAACCCAGCAACCGCCCGTTCTCTTCCGCAACGAAGACGCCTGCAGGATTGCATTGCACATCTTCCTCGATGTGCCGGGCTTTGCGCCAGCGCCAGTCGTGCCCATGAAGGATGCCAAGTTGTTCCTCGACGCGCTGGTCAAGCGCAATGCCAGCGAACGCCTCCACCGTGATGCGCGTGAGTTCCTCAAGGTCACTCGAGCGAAATGGCCGGATGGCAATGCCCATGAAGTCAGGATTCAGAATTCAGATTGCCGAATCCAGAGTTTAGTGGAACACACCCCTGCCACTGGTACTACAGTAGCTGGATTGCCGCGGGGCCATCGGGTGCGTCCCGCCCTTCCGCCTTCGTCACCCTTTCAAGGGACTTGACAACTGATTTCACTGTGATATCATTACGATAACAACTTCAGAAAGGGTCATTTTATGAATGCAAACATGGCGAAGTCGGCCAGCCGGGAGCGCGAAACCAGCGCCTTCAATGGCTGGGTGATGTTGATGGTGAATATCGCGCTGCTGTTGGGCGCTATGGCATGGTTCATTGGCATAATCGTGCGGCTGGCCCGCACGGAAGATCCATCGATTCTCTGGTGGTTGATACCCGCAACCCTGGTGGAGATCCTCGCGGTCGTCCTGCTCGGCGGGCATTTCACGTTGCAGCCCAACGAGGCGCGCGTATTGATCCTGTTCGGCGCCTACCATGGGACAGTCCGCCGCAGCGGTTTCTGGTGGGCCAATCCCTTTTATTCGCGAATTCGGGCGAAGGTTCCCATGCACCCCACCACCGTCAACGTTCAAAAGACATCCCATGGCGGTTCTCTCACGAGCGTGGTGCATCTGCGCCGGAGCGCGAAGATCTCGTTGCGAGCGCATAACTTCAACAGTGAGAAGCTTAAGGTGAATGACAAGCGGGGCAACCCCATCGAAATCGCCGCCGTCGTGGTGTGGCGCGTCGAGGACACGGCCAGGGCCGCTTTCGATATCGATGATTATGAAAGTTATGTTCAGATCCAGAGCGAGGCGGGTATTCGCCATATTGCCAGCCTTTACGCCTATGACCGCGGCGACGAACAGGAGCCGACGTTGCGCGAGAGCGCGGACGAAGTGGCAGCGGCGCTGACCAGGGAATTGCAGGAGCGTCTCGACAGGGCGGGTCTCGTCGTGGACGAAGCCCGGCTGACTCATTTGGCCTACGCGCCCGAAATCGCCCAGGCAATGCTGCGGCGGCAACAGGCCGAGGCGGTCATCGCCGCCCGCCAGAAAATCGTTCACGGCGCGGTCAGCATGGTCGATATGGCCTTGCGGGAACTAACGGAAAAGGACGTCGTCAGCCTGGATGATGAGCGGAGAGCGGCGATGGTGAGCAACCTGCTGGTAGTCCTCTGTGGTGAATCCGAAGCCTCGCCCGTCATCAACACCGGCACGCTGTATCAGTAGTCGTCATGGCCGCCGATGAACGCAAACCATTCCTCCTGCGCATCCCGCGCGATCTTTGGGAAGAACTCGAGAAATGGGCGGCCGATGAACTGCGCAGTGTCAACGGGCAAATCGAATACCTCTTGCGCCAGGCCGTGGAGAAGCGGAAGCGCACGCAACAGAAGGAAGGGTGACGCAAGGCAGTGCTTAACGGCTCCCTCCCGTGCCGGGCTACGGTTCAATTCAACGGTTCACCCTAACGCCGTCCCACTGAAACACCGCCATCAGCATCATTCCGTCGTGCCCAAGAGACTTACTCGATAGAATGCAGAAGCGTCGCAACAATCGGTGAACGTAAGCGCCAAATCCGTCGTCGGCGAGCCAACGGGAGCCCACGAACCATTGATGGATGAGGCTTTCTCAACCTGGTAGCGGTGGACCCTGGTCGTCGTTTGGGCGCGCGCATCGTGAAGTTCCGAACTCGGGCCATCCCAACCGATCCTCACTTCGCTGCCGATCCGCGTGATGCTCCGAACCTTAGGCTTCGGGCGATAGCCAATGACACCGCGAACCGCCAACGAAATGCTCGGTCCAGGCACCCAGGGCGCCGGATTCCAGGCGTAAATGATGTTGTCACCGCTGGCCCAACTAGTGCGGCAATAGACGTAGTTAACGCCAAATTCAGGAAACTCCTGATAGCCGTAGATCATCATGCCATGGATCTCAGGGTTGGCGCGGGGCATGCCGGAAAAAGCACGAGAGAACTGACCGAAATCCTGAAGAAA
>JAKEEH010000026.1 GCA_022616725.1 Limisphaerales bacterium
TAGAGGGCTGCCCTGCCTTGCTTTGGGCCCATCGCACGCGTTAGAATGATCCGTGCACTGGCAACAAATCACGCTTGTGGGTGTCGGCTTGCTGGGCGGGTCGCTGGGGCTCGCTATCAAGCAGCGACGCCTGGCCCAGCGCGTAGTCGGATTTGTTCGACGCGCCGCCAGCGTGCAGGAATGCGAGGCATTGGCCGTGTGCGATGAGGCCACGCGGGACGTGCAGACGGCGGTGCGGGCTGCGGACCTGATTATCTTTTGCACACCCATCGCGCAGATGCGCGAACTTGCCGAAAGGATGCTGCCGGCGGTGAAACCGGGGATCATCGCGACCGATGTAGGGAGTGTCAAGGAAATTGTTGTTGAAGACCTGGAACCAACTTTTGCAAGAGTTGGCGCGCATTTTGTTGGGAGCCATCCCATGGCCGGCGCGGAGAAGATCGGAGTCAGGGCCGCGCAGGCTGACCTGTTCAACAAAGCGGTGTGCGTAGTCACTCCGACGGCCAGCGTGAAAATGGACGCGGTGGAAAAGGTCGAGGAATTCTGGCGGTGCGTCGGCGCTGTGCCCATTCGCATGAGCCCGGAAACCCACGACGATCTCGTGAGCCGTTCGAGTCATCTGCCGCACGTGGTCGCGGCAGAATTGGCGAATTACGTGCTGAGTCCGGTGCATCCCAAAGAACAGGGATTGCTGTGTGCCAACGGTTTTCGCGACACGACGCGGATTGCGTCCGGCTCGCCCGAAATGTGGCGGGACATCTGCCTGGCCAACCGGGTGAATCTCGCGCGCGTGCTCGGCGTGTTTATTGAAGACTTGGAGGAATTCCGCATCGCACTCGACAACAGCGACACGAAAAGCATCGAGGAATTCTTCCATCAGGCCAAACGACGGCGGGACCAATGGGGCGTGGAAGGGAGAATGACCAGTGAGGAGTAACTGGGTGAAGGGTGGTCGGTCGAAGAGGAGACGGAAAGTCAAATGGTTAGAATAGCCGAAAGAGTTGAATCGTTGCGCCTCGGGAACGCGAGTTTCAATGCATCCGATCAAAATGATGCTGCCGGACATCGTTGAAGCCGTTCCATTGGCCACGCCGGTGCAGGCCGAAGTGACCGTTCCCGGTTCCAAGAGCATTACGAATCGGGCGCTGGTGTTGGCGGCGTTGGCTGCAGGCGAAACGACGCTTCGAGGTGCGCTTTGGAGTGAGGACACCCAAGTGATGGTCGAATGCCTGCAGGAACTCGGATACATGGTGAATGTGACCGCCGACCCGGAGGAGATCAGCAATCGCACCATCACGGTTTACGGGCAGGGCGGCGTGGTCCCGCGAGGCGGTACGGTGGAGCAGCCGTTGGAACTGTTCGTCGCAAACGCCGGCACTGCGGCGCGCTTTCTGACCGCGATGGTCTGTTTGGGGGACGGTGTGTATCGGTTGCACGGCACCCCTCGCATGCACGAACGCCCGCAAAGCGCCTTGTTCGACGCGTTGCGCGGGATTGGATACCGGATTGACTCCCCCAATGGCCGTTTGCCCGCAGACGTTCACGGAGGGGGTCCGCGCGGCGGCCAGTGCACGGTGAGCATCGGTGAAAGTTCGCAGTTCGCGTCGGCGTTGGTTTTGTGCGCGCGCGTTGGGGGCTGGCAAGTAGAAATTACGGGCGAGAATGCCGAAGAATCACCCTACGTGGTCATGACGTCGCAACTGCGGTCGATGTTCTTTCGGCAGGGCGGTACGTTTCGGATTGAGCCGGATGCGTCCAGCGGGAGTTATTTTTGGGCGGTGAGCCAGTTTTGCGCCGGACAATCTGCGCTGCGGCACCAGGTCAGCGTTGCCCATTGGCCGGGTTCCGGCTGGCAGGTTGACGCGCGCTTTCCAAAGTATTTGCCGCTGCCTGAACGCCTTTCCCGGTCCGAGCATCTTGGCGACAGCATCATGACGGCGATCGTGCTTGCGCCTTTCGCCGAGCACCCGGTGCGCTTTACAGACCTGGGCCGGCTGCGTGTGCAGGAATGCGAGCGGGTGAAAGCGTTGCGCACGGAATTGTCACGGTGCGGCGCTCGAGTGGAAGAGCGAGGAGACACTCTGACTGTGTATCCGTCCGAACTGCACGGCGCGGAGGTCGAAACCTACAACGACCACCGCATGGCGATGTGTTTCGCCATATTGGGATTGAAAGTGCCCGGGATAAAAATCAAAAATCCGGGGTGTGTGAAGAAGACGTTTCCCAATTTCTTTCAAAAGCTTGCCGCGTTGCCGCCCGCGGGTTTGGGAGCGACATTACTGGAGCCGGTCGGTGGCCGGCGGCTTGAAATGGATGAACTGTTTGCGAGCTAAATGAGCGTTGCGGTTGAGAGTCCAGTTGTGATTGCCATCGACGGCACGAGTGCCAGCGGCAAGAGCACGAACGCCAAACTCGTCGCGCGCACGCTCGGCTATACTTATGTCGATACCGGCGCGATGTACCGGACGCTGGCCTGGCATTGCTTGCAAAAGGGCGTGGACCCTCACGACGCGAAAGCCGTAGCGAACCTGTGTCGGCGATGGAAGACGGAATTGGTCTGCGTCGAAAACCAGGTGCGGCTCCTGGTTAATGGCTATTATCCGGAGAAGGAGATTCGTACCTCCGAAACCAGCGCCGCCGTGCCGCACGTCGCCGCCGTGCCGAAAGTGCGCGAGTGGATGAAGAAGCGACAGCGCGAGTGCGTTCAGTTTGGGAGTCTCGTCATGGAAGGACGTGACATCGGCACCAACGTATTTCCCGAAACTGATTTTAAATTTTACCTGGACGCCTGCATCCATGAACGCACACGACGCCGCGTGTCCGAGGGCGTGAATGAAAACCTCGCGGCTCGGGATCAACGCGACAGCCAGCGCGCGGCGGCTCCGCTGATGGTCGCGCTGGGCGCGCGGGTCATCAACAACTCTGAGATGACGCCCGAACAGACCAGTCAGATGATCATCGACGACGTGCGCCAGCGACTGCACGAGCGCGAAAAGCGACATGCTGTCGCGCGACAGAAGTCCCGGTGGTGATGCCACCGCGCATGGGCTTCAATTACTGGCTGACGTGGAGACTGGCGCGGGCGCTTTTCGCGACCTATTTCCGCTGGCGCGTTTACCATCCTGAGCGGGTGCCGCTGGAAGGGCCGGTGATTCTTGCCGCGAATCACGCCAGCTTTCTCGATCCGCCGCTGGTGGGTGCTGGAGTCACTCGTCCGATCAATTATCTGGCGCGGGACACGCTCTTTCGGTTGCCCGGTATGGGCTGGTTTCTTCGCTCGCTGAATTCTGTTCCCGTCGATCGCCACGGAGGCGGGGGGGCCGGGCTCAAGGCGATTCTGGATCGATTGCTGGCTGGAGGCGGGATCGTTCTGTTTCCAGAAGGCACGCGCACCCGCGATGGCAACATGCAGCCGGCGCGTTCTGGGATTGGATTGACCGTCGTCAAATCGAATGCCCCAGTAGTGCCGGTGCGCGTGTTTGGCACTTATGAAGCCTGGGGCCGTCACATGAAACTTCCGAGACCTCGCCCGGTTGCGGTCAAGTATGGGGAACCGATGCGCTTTGACGCATTGGCAGACGAGGCCAGGACCTGTTCCAAGCCGCGCCTAAAGGAAATTTACCAGCAAATCGCGGATGAAATCATGCGAACGATAGCGTCGTTGCAGGCTGAAGCCGATTCCCGCGTTACGCGGTAGCATGGTTTGACACTTCCGTCGCCCTTCGTAAGATGGCGCGCACCGTTAGGACAACGTTGAGCGCCGCGTGAAAAGCTGCACCTCGCATGCACTGTGCCTTCGCACCGGAATAACGGCATTTTCTTTGTTTCTCGTGGCCGTCGTGTCGCAGGCAGCGATGCACGACATCCCGGAACGGAGCCGTACACGGCTGGAAGCGCGGTTTGCAGAAGTGCTTCGCGAGGCCGGGCCCACGAAAAGACATTTCGAGGCGCCTCAAGCTGGAGAGCTTTCGCTGCGGGAACAGGAAGCGCTCTTTCGCCAGTTGCAGGCGGAAAGGTTCGAAGGCAAGTGGGTTGCCGCGCTCGTGTCAGAGCGGCCGGAAATTGTGGCTCGCTTTGAAACTTGGAAAGGTTTGGCCGAATTCCTTACCGAGCGCGAAGCATTGATCGAGATTTGGGCTTACTCGGAAGAAGGCACGGCCAATGCGCGGCGGCTTACCGCGCGTGAAGTGGCGGAACTTAAGCGCGCCGAGCGTGAACAACCGACCTTTCTCACCGCGACCTATAGGGTCTCCAGCGGAGCCGTCCAGCAGCACCGCATTGAGTGGGGCCTGTTTGCGGCAGCCAGCGCCGCGGCCGACGAAGCTGGTTACGCGCGCTACCGGGAAATGCAGTTCGCCGTGCGACGCGCGCTCGGAGCTCGCGACGAGCGCCGGCGAATCACGCCGCGGACACAATGGGAGGCGCTGAATTCCGCGCTACGCGAGGGACGGATCTCGGTCCGGCAAATGCCGCCTCGCCCCGTTGGAGAAACGAATCTGTTTCTCGCAGTCGAGTACGAGGTCGATGCTTCCGGAAACGGCACGAATATCGCCTCCATCTATCGGGAGAGCGAAATCAAGCGCCGCATCATTCTCGATAAGGAGGGCCGTGGCGAGCAACTCCTGGAATTACGTCGCGGTCCGGAAATTATGACGGCGCTCGGTTTTCGTGTGCGCCCCGGCACTGATTTGCTCGAACCGGCGCCTTCGCCTGTCCTGGGTCAGGACAACGTCGAATTGCGGATCAGAAATATCCACCAGCCCGATCCCCGGCGTTGGAACCTGGTCGAGTTCGGCGAGCCGGAATTGATTCGGCAGTCGGCTCTCGCGCAGTTCAGCCTCATCAGCGCCCATCTGGAGCGGCAGCGCAAAGCGATTGGCGTCAAGAAGTCGAATCTTGATCTGATTGCCGAGCCGGTGATTGCCGCCATCAATATTGGCACGGGAGTTGCCGGCGTGCCGTTCGCATGGGGAGAGGCGGTTCGCCTAGCCTATAACCTTATCACGCCGAAGTATATTGCCGAGGTCCCAACGGTAAAGGAGTTGCGCGAGCTGTTTGCTCTGCTCGCGGCCAAGGAGCGCGATCCAATCTTGCAGAAGAAACTGCCGCAGTTTCTGGCGCCCGAAGACATCAAGGCGCTCGAAGAGAAGGCCGCCACGCTAACTGAGCGTGAAATCGATGAATTTGCCCGCAGTGTCTCCGATGAAGATTTGCAAGCGATGGTTTTTCTTGCCCGTATGCGCCGCATCGACGCCCGCGTGACCAATCTGCTCAACATTCTCACCAGCGCAGCGAAAATCAGTGGCGGAACCGATAGCGGATTGCTTCGGGAAATCTTTAACAACTCGTACGTCGGCCTGAACGGCGAATGGAGCATCAAGAATTCGCTTGCCGCGATCCTTGGCGAGGATTTGATCAATTCGCGCAATAGTGTCCCACTCGAAGATCTGGTGCGCGGCCGCGGGCCGGACAAAGCCTGGGCCCAATACTTCGATTTTTCGGTGGACCTGCGGGCGCTCATGAACACGATCGGCCGCATTCCGCGCCGCAATTTTGCCGAACGCGAGCTCTACAAACCGTTGCCCTACGCGCTGCACCTGGGCGATCTCGCTGCTTACGAAATTCGCGTGTTCGGGTTCCCCCTTTTTATTTTCTACAAGCGCGGGCTGATCAAAGATGACTTTCGCGCCTATCAGGAAGACTACGCCTACGGCATCGACGGCGCGAAGATCCTCGAGCACTTTCGAACTCGCGAAGAAATGGATCGCGAGATTCGCGCCGGGCGCATGGCGCCAATCGGCTATGTCAAGGTCCCCGACGGCCGTGGCGGATGGAATGACAGCAACCTTGCGATTTTTACTCACCGTATCCCGACGGGACGGCACAAGGGAAAACTGGTGATTGTCATTTACGGGCTTAAGGCCTACGCCGATCACTCGCAGGTCATTGAGCGCGAACTTAAACGCTTGCGGCAATTCGAGAAAGCACTCGAAGAAGGGGGTGTCATTGAACAAGTGATCGACGCGGATCAGCGCGACACGTTGCCTGTCCAATCGCTGGAACCAATCCTCCACGTCGGTCCTGCCGCGGTCGAACAGATGTATGCTGCACGCCTTGCAAAACTGCTCGAGGACCAGCGAGAGCGCCGCCGGGCAGAATGGGGCTTGCCAGGCGAGCGTCAGGACGCAGACAAGGAACGGCTCGTCAGTGCAGATCGCTTTTACAGCAGCTTCATTTTTCAGACCACCGATGGCGCGGGCGCACGCGCTGTTCGGATGACGCTCATTCCGGCGCTGGATGACGTGGAACGCAGCGCCCGCAAAGCTGAGCAAGCCAAAGCGCTTGAAGAA
>JAKEEH010000250.1 GCA_022616725.1 Limisphaerales bacterium
TGTTCCGATAACCACAAATCAATAACCTGTATTCGTTTTCCGGCCGAATCGCTGAAGATTGGGGCAGGTATTGCCCCTTTCAATCGAGACAGCGGCACCCTGCGCGGAAGGCGCACCATTTGGGGTGGTCGTGCTGATATCCGGGCCGTCTCGTAGTTGAGCACTTTATCGGCAACACAGCATAATCCGGTTATCCGAGCCTTCTATCAACGACTGATCGGCGCCGGCAAACCCCACAAGGTTGCCATGACCGCCTGTATGCGTAAATTATTAACCATCCTCAATGTGATGATAAAAAATCAGACTCCTTGGTCCTGCAATTCAACTTGTGAGGCTTGACAACGAACACCGTTGCTGCGGGCGGCGGAGCCGTGCAAATCGGCTATCCTGCCGATTTGTCGTACCTCAGCCCGTGCTACGGGCTGACCATCAATCCATGTTGCAGATTGACTTTTCTGAACGATAGGGCTATAGTCACGACCATAGTCATAACTTGAGTTTAACCACAATGAAAACAATCAAGGCTTCCGAATTCAAGGCCAAATGCCTTAAGATCATGAATGAGGTGGCGGAGTCCGATACGGTTATCGTCATCACCAAAAACGGCAAGCCGGTCGCACAGCTTGCTCCGGTGGTATCGAGGGTTTCGACGCTCGCTGGCGCCCATCAAGGCAAGATAAACATCCAGGGGGACATTGTAAGCTCGACGGGTGAGTCTTGGGATGCCGAATGTTCGTCCTGCTAGACACGCATGCCCTGATTTGGCTTGACCAGAATCATCCCGCCCTTGGTAACGAGGCTCGCCGATACGCCGATCAGTCATTGCAACAAAATTGCCTCGCAGTGTCCGCGATCTCTTTTTGGGAAGTCGGGATGCTTGTCGCCAAACGACGAATCGACATGGCCTTGCCTGCTGACACATGGCGGCGCGACCTGATCCGCCAGGGTCTGCTTGAGATTCCTGTTGACGGCGACATCGCGATTACCGCGGCCCGGCTCGACCTGCAGGGCGACCCGGCTGACCGGATCATCGCCGCCACTGCTTTGATCAAAGGTGCAATCCTGCTGACCGCAGACCAACCGCTTTTGCGATGGGCCAATCCGCTGGAACGCCATGATGCGCGGCAATAAAACCGAAGATCAGATTATTTGATGGACGAAGAAGAGCCCCCTTCAAATAACTTGAAAATTATCGAAGGGGGCGGTCTCCTGGAGGTTGTCAAGAAAACCGGAAGACCGATTCAGTGTGCCATTGTCTTCTTTCCGATGCCAGATTTTATCAACTCTTGTTTCGTGTCAATCGATCGATCGCGGAAGCAGAGCAAAAAGCGGGCTGTTCTTGCGGCGGGATATTGCACAGCGCCCGGTATCCGCGCAAGCCGCGCGGATTTCGTTCGGCGCTCGATGAATCCTACGACTATCGATTGAGTTTCTGTTGCGCCCGGGAGGGTTGCCGGCGCCGCCCTCGTCCCCGGGCGAGTTGCGCCGGACGCTCAAGCGGTTGGCCGGGCAGCGCTTTCGCCATCCGATCACCGGCATGCCGGTTCGCTTCGGTTTTGCGACCTTGGAGCGCTGGTATTATGCAGCTCGCAAAGCGCAGGATCCGATCGCGGTATTACGCCGTCGAACCCGCAGGGATGCCGGCCGCACGCGCCGGCTTGCGGCGAGTTGGGTGCCGATCATCCAGGCACAAGTTGAATCGCATCCGGGTTGGACGGTACAGCTACATTACGACAACTTGTCGGCCCGGGCATTGGAAGACGATACCCTCACCCCCTTGCCATCCCATCCCATGCCGCGATCCGCCGCTACCTGAAGGCTCAAGGTTATCAGCGGCGGCGTCTGCCGAAAAGAAAAACCAAGGGCACCGAATCAGCGGCGCAACGGTTGGAAATCCGTGAAGTGCGCAGTTTCGAAGCGGAGTATACCAACGCCCTGTGGCATCTGGATTTTCATTTCGGATCCCGCAAGGTTCTGACCCGGGCCGGTCAGTAGATCACCCCGTTATTGCTTGGCGTCATCGACGACCATTCCCGCCTGGTGTGCCACCTGCAATGGTACCGGGACGAGACCGCCGAGACCCTGGTTCACGGTCTGCGTCAGGCCTTTCAGAAACGCGGTTTGCCGAGGGCGCTGATGACGGACAACGGCGCGGCCATGCAGGCCGACGAATTTCGCCAGGGCTTGCATACCTTGAGCATTCTGCACGAGACGACCTTGCCGTACAGTCCCTACCAGAACGCCAAGCAGGTGTCGTTTCGGGCCACCCTCGAAGGCCGGCTGATGGCGATGCTCGAAGCGGTTGCCGATCTCACCCTGGAGCGGCTCAATGCGATCACCCAGACGTGGGTGGAACAGGAGTACCATCGGACCCTGCATACCGAAATCGGGTTAAGTCCTTTACGCCGCTATCTCGACAGCCCGACCGTCGGCCGGGACTGTCCGGACAGCGGAACGTTGCGCCGGGCTTTCCGCTCGATTGTCGCCCGGCGCCAGCGCTTGAGTGACGGCACGCTCAGCCTGGCCGGCGTCCGTTTCGAGGTCCCCGCCCGCTATCGCCACCTGGAAACCCTGCCGGTCAGTTATGCCCGCTGGGATCTTAGCGCCGTCGAGCTGATCGATCCGGAGACCTTGAATCCGCTCTGTGCGCTGCATCCCCTCGATAAAACCGCCAACGCCGATGCCAAAAGGCGGCGTCTGAACTCTCCGGATGTCCGACCACTCGGGTCCTTCCGGAGGACCCTTGATGAAATGCCCCCGCTGCTGAAAAAACTACTCGCAGACTATGCCGCGACCGGCCTGCCGCCAGCCTATCTCCCGAAAAACGACGATGAGGAAACCGGTTCATGAACCCGAAACTACTCGCCCTCCAGGGGCTCAAATACAACCCCTTCTCCCCGGAACTGCCCGTGGAAGCGCTCTACAGGGCTACGAAAATCGACAACTTCGGTTGGCGCATCGAACATTCGCTGGTCCGCGAGGGCGGTTTCGCGCTGATCACCGGTGACCCCGGCACCGGCAAAAGCGTGGTCCTGCGCCTTCTCGCCGAGCGGCTTTCCACAATCTGCCCGAAATTACCGTCGGCACCCTGACCCGTCCGGGTAGCAACCAGGCCGATTTCCATCGCGAGATGGGGGATCTGTTCGGCGTCGAACTCAAACCGCATAACCGCCGGGGCGGCTTCAAGCTGCTGCGCGAACGCTGGATCGCTCACCTCGAAGGTACCCTGCTCAGACCCGTTTTGCTGATCGACGAAGCGCAGGAAATGCAGCCCACAGTCCTCAATGAATTGCGCCTCCTGAGCAGCCTTCAGTTCGATTCCCGCATCCTCCTCTCCGTGGTTTTGGCCGGGGATGCCCGATTGACCGCAAAACTGCGGCGCGACGACCTCCTGCCGCTCGGCATCCGCATCCGCACCCCCCTGATCCTCGAATACGCCAACCGGGACGAACTCATGGCCTGCCTGAAACATCTTCAGACCCAAGCCGGCCTGGCCACCAGGCAGCCTCGGAACTGCTTAGCGCCGTCAATCCGGCCGCAAAACACTGGCTTGAATCAATCGCCAA
>JAKEEH010000251.1 GCA_022616725.1 Limisphaerales bacterium
GCTTTTGGACGTGAATTGTGTTATAATATTGACATGAGAGTAGAAGCTATAATAGTTGCCTGCGCTCGACGCAGAAGCCGCCAGACCACGTTGGGTATGCCGAGGCAGTGCCAGGGGCCCGTAAGGTTGGGTGGGACTGCCTTCCAAACCGGACCAAAAAGGGGGGCGGTGTCCGACTTCTACCCTTCAACTCTTCACCAATCACCCATTGAAGGCAAATTGGACAAAATTGAACACCGGGGGGTGGGGACCCTCAACCGTCACGGCGCGCTCGGCAAGAAATTCCCCAAACCGAATGAAACCGAATAACTTTCCAAGAGGCACTGTACACATGAACCAACCTGCTGCAGGAACACGATTCAACGATTCAACGATTCAACGGATTCACCCCCTCAACTTTTCATCCGGCCAAGAAATATATACTCTATATAACGCGCCTCAGCGCAAAACTGGACATTTCTGGACATTCCTGGACGAAAACGGTGGAGGGGGTGTCCACTTTTGCCAGGAATCACGGCTCAGGACTCAAATTCCTTGTCGCTTCCGATTCAACGGTTCAACGAATCGCGATTCAACGGCTCGGACCCTCTTCACCCCTTCAACCAATCACCACAAATGAGACTTTTGAGACTGAGACTGGCCCTGATTCACCGCTTTTACGCACAAATCCGCAAACTTTTTTGAGACTAGTCTCATTTTCTAGCACGCCATCGCGCTCACATGCGACAATGGATTATTTGACACAAAAATCGAACGAAACCGAACGATTTCACGAAATCGTGCCTGCTCGGCATCGCTGTACCAAGTACTTGCGACGATTCCAGATCCAGTCGTTCGGTTTTCCGAACCACGCCAAACCGGAAAAACCGGAACAAAATCGGACGACCGATTCAACGATGCAGTGGACGGCGCGACCACACCGCACCCCTTCTCCTTGCAACGGAATTTCGTGTACCTAACACTACGCGGCTCTGGTGTTGAATTTGAACTCGCTAAATCCGCAACAGCGTCTCGCTGTCGAGACGATTTCCGGGCCTGTTCTGATCCTGGCCGGCGCGGGGACTGGGAAAACGCGCGTCATCACCTGCCGCATCGCCCATATGATTCGCAAGGGAATCAGTCCGGGCAACATCCTCGCCGTCACCTTCACCAATAAAGCCGCGCGTGAGATGAGGGAACGTGTTGCTGGACTCATTCCCCGTTCGCATCGCGACTCCGCCGAGCGCAACACAGACCGCCTGACCATCTCCACATTCCACTCCCTCGGGGCGCAGATCCTCCGTCAACATATCGACCGGCTCGGATATAAAAAGAACTTCGTAATCTACGATGAACAGGAGCAACTCGGTGCGATAAAGAAAATCCTCAGCCATATCTCTGCGAAGGGCGGCGACAAGATCGATCCGAGCCGCGTGCTCAGCTTCCTGGGGCGTCTAAAAAGCGGCGCTGTCAAAGCGGGCGCTTTCGCCGACGATGCCTCAGCCGCCCTGGCGCAGCGCATCCGATCTCGCTACGAAAGCGCCCTTCGTGCTTGCAATGCCCTGGATTTTGATGACCTGCTGGTGCTCACACTGCGGCTCTTGCGCGAGTTTCCCGAAGTCCTTGAAGCCTGCCGCAGGCGTTATCGTTACGTCATGGTGGACGAATACCAGGACACCAACGGCGCGCAATTCGAACTCGTTCACATGCTCACCCGCGAAAAAGACCATCGAAATCTCTGTGTGGTCGGCGACGACGATCAAAGCATCTATGGCTGGCGCGGGGCGGAAATCGCCAACATCCTGGAAATGGAACAGCACTTCCCCGAGGTCAAGATAATCAAGCTGGAACAAAACTACCGCTCGACCGGCACGATTCTTGGGGCTGCCAACGCCATCATCAAAAAGAACCATGGCCGCCGCCCCAAACAGCTCTGGTCACAGAAAAATCAAGGTGCAAAAGTCTTGCTGCACGTCCACGAGAACGACGAAGGAGAAGCGCGTTCTGTCGTCGATGACATCGAGTGCGATCGTCTCGTGCGGCGTATCCCCTGGGGCAAACAGGCGATTCTTTTCCGCACCAATATCCAGGCTCGCCCGTTTGAGATGGCTCTGCGCCAAAGCGGCGTCCGCTATCGCCTCATTGGCGGCCAAAGCTTTTTCGACCGCCGCGAAGTACGCGACTTCCTCGCGTATTTGAAAACTTTCCTCAACCCCCATGACGATGTGAGCCTTTTGCGCATTGCCAACGTCCCGGCGCGCGGCTTAAGCGATGCAACCATGGAGCGCCTTCTCGCCGCCAGCCAGGAACGCCACTGCTCCGTTTTCTCCGCGATGCGCCACACCGATGTGCAGCAAACATTTCCGGCCAAAACGCGTGAAAACCTCATGGCCTTTATTGCTTTTATCGAACGCACCCGCGCGCTTTTGGAATGTAACGCTTCAACGGTTCAACTCTCTCAATGGGCCGAGCGCTTCCTGGTCGAAACCGGGTATCTCGAGGAACTTCGCCGGTCCGAGAAGAACCAGGACACGGCCGAGAACCGCGTGCGCAACATCAAAGAGCTCGTTGCCAGTCTGGATGGCGATGGTTCCCCTTCGGGGGCGTCGCTGGACCGATTGCAGGCATTCCTGGAAGAACTCGCCCTTGATACCGAACGCGAAGGAGAAGAGGAGAATCGCGGGGACACGGTCACGCTGATTACCATTCACAGTTGCAAAGGGCTCGAGTGGCCGCATGTCCATATCGTCGGCGTCGAGGAAGGCTTACTCCCGCACTCCCGGTCGAAACAGGAGAACACTCTCGATGAAGAGCGTCGTCTATTTTACGTTGCAATTACCCGCGCGCAGGAATCCCTCCATATCAGTCATTGCCTGGGCCGCACGAAATACGGGCAACTGTTGCCGTGCCATCCTTCCCAGTTCTTAAACGACCTCCCCGAAGAATTCGTGGAGCGGGCCGATGAGCAAAAAAGCAAACCAGTTGACGTGTCCGCCGGTAAAAGCATGTTCGCCGCTATGCGCGAAGCCCTCGGCTGAAATTCGCCTATCATCTGCCGAGCGACCTTACGCCCGATGCCATTTCCATTCCAATACCCGACGTGTCTTCTTCCGCAGCTTGAACGGCTCCGCGATCCGCAGTCCTTCCACCCAAAAGATCTTCCCGTCAGCAGCCACGGCGACCACCCGTTGATGGCGTTCCACTCGCGGCACTTTCAAGTTGGTGAACAGATCCTGGAGCTTGACCGCTTGAGGCATCCCGATCGGCTGGAACGTATCGCCTTCCTGCCAATGGCGCAGGATGATTCGCTCGCCTACTTCATCCGCATCAAAACGCTCCATGCCCGGCGCGGTTGGAATCCGCAATCGGCGCGCGGCATTGACGAGTCGCCATGAAAGGTGCACACCCTCGAAGTCCGTGGATTTCGGCTTCCCCGAAAGCTCGACCTCGGCCGATTTGATGCTGAATTTCGGCCACTCACCTACGTCCAGGAACACCGTCCCCCGCGCATCTCGGCGCGCGATTTTCCCTGGAGCGACCGCGCTGGCTTTTCCTTCGGCTCTGCGCAAGCGCTCGATCTGGCCATAATCGATCGGCACGCCCGCTTTGATCAGCTCGGCCTTGAGGATGCGCCGTTGCAGTGCAGGATGGAGTGCATCAAACGTCGTCCTTCTTTCGCGCTCCGTGCGCGCAAGCTGATCGAGAAATTCCGATTCGGTTCGCAGGATGTCCATCACTCGCCCGACGATGGCGCGCACTTCCGGCTGATATTCGGATTCCAGCACTGGCAGGAGCTTGTAACGAATCCGATTTCGCAGAACGTCCACTGCTTCGTTGCTCGCGTCTTCGCGAAACGCGATTTTGTTGCCTTCTGCAAATGCCCTGATCGCCTCGCGCGAAAGGCCCAACATTGGCCGAGCGAGCTTGATTCCCGGATCTGCCGGCGACGCAGCGAGCGGCTTCATTCCGCTCAATCCATCCGGCCCCGCCCCGCGAAAAATCCGCAAAAAGAATAGCTCGACCTGGTCGTCGGCATGATGTGCCAGCACAACAAACCGAATTCGTCTTTGGCGAGCGGTCCGTGCCAGGAACTCATGCCGCACCTCCCGCGCAGCCATTTCAATCGACACCTTTCGCTCCGCCGCCAGGCGCCGCACATCCGCTCGCTCCACAACGACCTCGGCGCCCAAATTCCTGGCCGAGCATTTCACCAGCCGCTGATCGGCATCGCTGCTGCGCCCTCGCAATTGGTGATTCAAATGCCCAACCGTAATTTTCCACGCGAACTTTTTCGACAGCCGGTGCAGTCCGTGCAGCATCACCATCGAATCTACCCCGCCTGAAACTGCTGCGAGAATTTGCATCCCGCGCGGGATCAATGCCTGCGCCGTTTCCTCGAAACTCTCCAGAAAGTCCGACACGAAGGTGCTTGTACCTGATTATCTCACGGCGTCGAGCACTTCACGCGCCGCCCGCAAACCCGATTCGAATCGCCCATGCGCCCTATGACCCCCCTATGACCCCCCTATGACCC
>JAKEEH010000252.1 GCA_022616725.1 Limisphaerales bacterium
CCAGATCGTTCACCCGATAGCGCGTGTGCAACAGCTTTCGCGCGAGTGGTTTCATGAAAAAGGCTTCGAGTCGGGGCGTGGTTTTACGGCGCCTTGCCTCGCTTCACCTCGCGCTGTTGGCGCACGACGTCAGGCGTTTTGCTCAGCCAGATCCAATAACCCTTAAGGGCCTCGGTCATGCGGACGAACTCGGTGAAATCGATTGGCTTGACGAGAAAGGAGTTTGCGCCGAGTTGATAGGCGCGATTGACATCGCGGATTTCATCGGAACTGGTCAGCACCACAATTCGCAGCGAATTGAGGGTCGGATGCCGCCGCACCCATTGGAGAACCTCGAATCCGTTGCAGCGGGGCATCTTGAGGTCCAGCAGGAGCAGGCTGGGCAGCGGATACTCCTCGCGGCTGGAGTACTTGCCTTCCCCCTTGAGGTAGGCGATGACTTCGTCACCATTCTCAACAATATGGAGCGGATTGAGAAAATTCGCCCTTTGAAAGGCCCGGCGCATCATGGCCGCGTCATTCTCATTGTCCTCCGCGATAAGGATAACCGATTCTTCAACCATCACCGACATAGCCATGAAGCTATGAAACTTTGCCTGCCCCGGCAATAGCCTTTTCACTCTTTTCACGACCAATCTGGCCCAATCTGCCCAATCTGCGCCATATCGACTTTTGGAGGGCGACGTTTTAGGATCAGCGAATGCAGCTCAAATTGCTGCCGTGCGCCCTGGCTGGGCTGATGCTGGCCGGAACCGAAGGGATCGGCAGCGCGGCCTCGCCCGCGAACCGGCTGGTTTACCTTGACGAGTCCGATCCGTTTTACCCGGGAGCGAACTTTGCCAGGCTGACAACGCCGCAATGGGTTGGCGAGCACGACGTCGAAGCGGTCGTGATCCTTTCCATAGACGACATGCGCGAGCCGGCCAAATACGAGACGTTTCTGCGGCCAATCCTGAACCGATTGAAACAGATCGATGGCCGCGCGCCGGTGAGTATTTTTTGCAACGCGCTCGACCCGGAGCATCCGCAGTTGAGGGGCTGGCCGGCGGAAGGGCTATCGTTGGAGGTTCACACGCTGTCGCATCCCTGCCCGTGCCTGGCCAAAGGGGATCTTACCGCGGCTGCCGAGACCTATCATGGATGTGTCGATCTGCTCAATCGCATCCCGGGGAACAAACCCGTCGCCTTTCGTATGCCGTGTTGCGATTCAATGAACAGCCCCAGCCCGCGGTTTTACGCGGAAATCTTTAACGGCACGAATCGCGTGGGGCAGTTTCTGACGATGGACTCGTCGGTGATGAACATTCCGACGGCGGACGACCGTTCGCTACCCCGCGAGTTTCTGTTCGGCACCAATGGGCGGCCTCGATTCCAGAAATATCTCGTCACCGAGACGAACGTGATCAGCCGCGTCACCATGAAGTCCTTTGTGACGACGATCCGGGATTATCCCTACCCTTACGTGATCGGGAAACTTTGCTGGGAATTCCCGGCCATGATCCCGAGCGATTGGGAGGCGCAGAATCTCCATGGCGTGACGAATGCCGCGACAGTGGAGGATTGGAAAGCTGGGCTCGACATTACTGTGCTGAAGCAAGGGACGTTCAGTTTCATTTTTCATCCGCACGGCTGGATTCGCAGCGAGCAGTTGGTGGAATTCATCGACTACGCGGTTCAAAAGTATGGAAAGAAAGTGAAGTTCCTGACCTTTCGGGAAGCGCAGGAACGGCTGGACAAATATCTGCTCGCGGGAAATCCGATTCGCAACGAGCAGGGCAAAGACAATGGTGTGCGGTTGTTGGACCTGGATGCTGATGGGCTGATGGATGTCGTCATTGGCAACGAACGGACCCGCAAATCACGAATGTGGGATCGGGCGCGACGGGTATGGGATGAACAGGAGTGTCCGACGACCATTGACGCCGGGGCGCGGTTCGGAGTGGTTGGAGGACATACAGTGCTGCTGCGGTCAACTCCCGAGGCGCAAGAGGCGTGGCGATTTGCCGGCGGCAAATGGACGGCTGACCAGTCGCTGCTCAAAGGACTCAGGTCGCATACAGCGAAGGACGGGCGTGACCGAGGCGCGCGGTTCCGCGATCTGGACAATGACGGCAATTGTGAACTGATCGTCGCAAACGACATAGAAAATGTCATTTATGTGTGGTCTGTCGAACGGAAGACGTGGCAAAAGGGCCCGTTCACGCTGCCGTCGGGAGCCAGCATTGTGAACAAGGCCGGCGGCGACAACGGGCAGCGGTTCGTCGATCTTGACCAGGATGGATTTGACGATGTGATTTTTTCGAATCCGGATTCGTACGGCATTTACCTCTTTGTGGCCAAACCGAAACGGGACTGGGATTTCGAAGTGGGTTGGTCGCGCAAAGTTCGCGCGGGAAAGCACGGTCATGGCGAGTCAATCCCGCTGATCGTGCGGGGCGGGTCGCATCCGAACAACGGCGCGTGGTTTCATTCGGGGCACATGTGGATTCAAAACGAAGAGACGGCGCATCTCCCGGACAAAGTGGACCGGCGCTCATTCCAACAACTGCTCGCGTTCGAGGCGCCGCTGCCAAAATCTCCGGAAGAGTCGCGCGCGGCCATCAAGGTGCGGCCCGGATTCAAGGTGGAACTGGTCGCAGCCGAACCGTTGGTCATGGATCCGGTCGCCTTTGACTGGGGCGCCGATGGGAAACTTTGGGTCGTCGAGATGAGGGATTACCCGGTCGGCCTGGATGCCGAGGGCGAGCCTGGCGGGAGCGTGCGTTATCTCGAAGACACCGACGGGGATGGGCGCTATGACAGGTCAACGGTGTTTCTTACCGGGTTGAGCTTCCCCAACGGAGTGATGCCGTGGCGCAAAGGTGTGATCGTCAGCGCGGCTCCGGAGATTTTCTACGCCGAGGACCGGGATGGCGATGGGAAAGCCGATCATCGCATCACGCTGCTCGAAGGTTTTGGCCGTGGGAATCAGCAGCACCGAGTCAACGGTTTTGAGTATGGGCTCGATAACTGGGTTTACGGCGCGAACGGCGACAGCGGCGGTACGATCAAGGCCAACGCGGGTGTGCTTGGCCCCGCGCGCACGCAAGGCGAGCGAAACCTGCGCGGCAGCGACTTTCGTTTCAAACCGGACGACGGAACATTCGAGGTAATCGAAGGCCAAACCCAGTTCGGCCGGCATCGAGACGACTGGGGCAATTGGTTTGGCAACAACAACCCGTCGTGGGGCTGGCATTATTGGATTGCGGAGCGTTACGTGGCGCGAAATCCACATTCGCCGGCGGGTTCGCTGAAAAGTTACTTCGCCGGACGGCCGAACGCGACGCGCGTGTTCGCGATCAGCCAACCGATGGTGCGCTTCAACTGGCCCAACCACGTCAACATTTTGACTTCCGCCAACAGTGTGACGCCATATCGTGACGAACTGTTTGGGCCGGAATTCGAGCGGAGTGTGTTCATCAGCGAACCGGCCAACAACCTCGTCCATCGTGAGGAACTGATGCCGAACGGCGTGTCCTTCGAGACGCGCCGTCCAGCCGATGAGCAGGACCGTGAATTCCTGGCGTCAAGCGATACCTGGTTTCGCCCGACGATGCTGAAGGTTGGTCCCGACGGCGCTCTTTACATTGCGGATATGTACCGTCTCGTCATCGAGCATACCGAATACGCCATGCCGGGGATGGAAAAACAAATTGACGTGCGCGCGGGCGCGGATCGCGGGCGGATCTATCGAGTATTCCCGGAAGGAGCGGCCTTACGAAAGATTCCGAACCTGGAGAAGCTCGATACGGAATCACTCGTTCGCGCGCTCGACAGCCCGAACGGCTGGCAGCGGGATACGGCGCAACGACTCATCGTGCACGCTCGGGAAAAATCGGCCGAGGCTCCACTTCGTAAGCTGTTTCGGGCAAGCAAAAATCCGAAGGTCCGCTTGCAGGCTCTTTGCGCACTGGACGGTGTGGAAGCGTTGAACACCGATGATGTGCGCGATGGTTTGCGCGATGGGCATGCCATAATCCGCGCTCATGCGGTGAGATTTGGTGAGTTGGGGAAGGTGAAGGTGCCGGTCGATGAGCTGATCCGGCTCGCGGACGACACGGATGTGAGGGTTCGTTTCCAGGTAGCGTTGACGCTCGGCGAAGCCCGCTGGCCCCCGGCGAGCGCCGCGAAAGCTCTCGCTCGTATCGCTCAGCGCGATTTCGATGATCGGAAAATGCGGGTCGCGATCCTGTCGTCAATCCCGGTGTGCTTCGACCAGTTCATTGATCGCATCCACGCTTCAACGTCGGTGTCGCTGCGCGAGCAACTCGTGCAATTGTGCGTGGCGCTTGAAAACGATCGGGCTGCGGCAACGCTTGTCAAAGGATCGGTAAGTCCGAATCCGACCGCTGGTGATTTCACCGTCCTCAACGGTTTTCTTGACAGTGTCTCGCGAAGCGGGAAATCGCTGGCCGATTATAAAGATCGCCCTGAGCTGCGCGAAATCATCGCCCGGTTCCCGGGGTTAAGCCCCGCCGCTGCCAGCATGGCTTTCGATACCGCCGCCGCGGAACAGGAGAGGCTTGCGGCGATTGATTTTCTGGGACGGATTGCTCCGGACGGGATTCAGGTTGAGGATCTGTTGCTGCCGGTTCATCCAGTGGCGGTGCAAAAGTCCGCGTTGAAAGCGCTGGGGCATCGCCGGGGAGATTCGGTTGTGGATGGGATCGTGCAGCGCTGGCCTCAATTGTCGCCCGCGATTCGCGCGGAGGCCCTGGAACTGCTGCTCAGCCGGCGGGAGTGGATCGGGCCCTTCCTCGCTGCGGTCGAAACGAATGCGATCCCGCGCAGCCACATCCCGCCTGTGATACGAGAGCGGCTCTTGAAGCGAGGGGAAGTGGGCGAGCGGGCCAAAGGGGTTTTTGGACAAGCAGATCGGGACCGCGAACGCGTGATTCGCCAGTACGGTTCGGCGAAGCGTGGAAACGCGGCGAATGGCGCCGCGCTGTTTCGACAGCATTGCGCGGCGTGCCATCGCTTTAAAGAGGAAGGGACGGCGCTGGGACCGGACCTCGCAGGCCTGATGGACAAATCATTTGACAGCATCCTGTCCGCGGTGCTCGATCCCAACCAGGCCGTTGAGACGCCGTTCGTGGGTTACACGGTAACAACCCGCGACGGAAGGGAATTGAGCGGTATCATTGCCGCCGAAAGCGCCAACAGCATCACGCTGCGTATTGCGGGCGGAGGCGAGCACGTGCTGGCGCGCAGCGCAATCAAGGAGGTGATCAGCTCCGGCGTGTCGCTGATGCCGGAGGGTTTAGAACAGGCGTTAGACCCGCAACCCATGGCGGACCTCATCGAATACGTCCTGGCGGAATAATCTCTCGCGGTCAAGAGAACCAACTCTCTTGCGGTCGGTTTCGACGCGTCGCGGCTACAGAATTGTCGTCCCTTGCGAATCCTCGGTGGAGTCTTAAGTTTGCTTGAGTTCGGTTCGCCGGGAGAAGGAGAGAGAAGGGAGGTTATGAAAAGTTTAGAATGGATGATGCGGCTTTCGAAGCGAAACGCCAATACCGCCCGCGGGCCGACCGCAAGCACCGTCACCACCACCGACATCTCCAACACGTTAAACCGGAATGGCCAGCATGTGATTATCCGTAAAGTGCCACCGGTTCAACGTTGAACTGCGGGAAGATCTGGGCGTGTTTGCCCGCGGCACCATGCCGGGCGAGGATGGGCACTAG
>JAKEEH010000253.1 GCA_022616725.1 Limisphaerales bacterium
CCGTCCGCGGCAGGTTTGACCCGTGGCAGGGTGTAACTGCCTGGCGCTGGCACGTCGTAGTCATGATCGCTGGTGCGCGATGCGCTTGACGCCACGTCACTGGCGAGACTGGAGTCGGTCTGGATCATACCAGCGAGAGCCAGCAGCCAAGCGATCTTTGCCGCCAGGCGACGCACGCCGCGCGCTCCACGCTTCGTTCCGCTTCTGCGATGCCGCGGAGCCTCCTGGCCGGCCACACCCTTCGCGTTGGGACGGCGCTCGGCAGAAGCGTGGCTCGGTTGAGGTTGCGATTGTACAGAGATCGCAGTCACAGGGTAAAAGGGGAGAGGACAGAACATAGATAAGGTAATGTTGAGAGTTGTCGTTGAAACGTCTGGGCTAATTCAGCTTCCGATTTTCGTCGCGCCGAACAACATGTGATGGGGACGACCGAGCTTGAGCACGGTGAAGTCGATTTCAAATGCCGGCTTCAGTTCCTTGCCATTCCAGGTATAGGCGCGCACGAACTGCTCGTTGTTCTCGCCTTGCTTGTCCCAGCGCGCCAGCAGCGAACTGGAAAAGTACAGCCTCTTGCCGTCCCAGCTCTGCGACACCATGTTCAATTGCTTGCCGATTTGTTTCTCGTAAGTCTGCTTCGGCTGATGCGGGTTCGATACGTCGAACACGCGCACCTTGCCATCGCCGAAACAGTCCACGAAAAGCGTTCCATCATCGGCGCTCAAGCTGATGTCCACGGGCAACACGCCGCCTTCCGGTCCGATCTGGGCCACTTCTTTCGCCTGCCACTCCCCGTTATTATCCTCGTAGCAGAGCCAAAGCTTCGACGTGAGCGCAGTGGCGGTGAAGGCATAGTTGCGCTTCTCGCCCCACGCCCAACGAATTTCCAGCGGAGCGCCCGGCACTTGAAACACCTTCTTCGGCTGGCGTGTGTGGAAGTTCCACAAGACCATCGAAGCGCCAACCTGCTTCATTGCTTCGGCGTCCTTGACCAGGTCACCGAAGTCGCGGGTGTAATTCTTCCAGCCCGTGAACGAAGTCGTGAGCAACACATTCTTGCGCGGCAACACGCGGGCGTCGTAACCGTAACCGTCGGCGAATTCCGCGCCGGTCGCGCCGCGTGGATTTTCCTTCGTCGGCAGCCAATGCGTGGCGATGTAATCACCGTCATTGCTGAACTCGACCAGCGCGGTGCGGCCAGTGCGGTCTTTCGCATTCGAGAGACAGGGGATGAGCAGGCGGCCGGGCAGCGCATACACGCCATGGGGACCGACCACGCCGCCTGTGATCTTCTCGAACTTGTCAATCGTCTTCACGTGCCGAGGGCGGGCGGGATCCGTGTGGACGTCGAAGATGAAAATTTTGCTACTTTCCAACCCCGAGAGCCAGAGCTGGCGGCGATCGTCCGTGAACCCGCCGTGATGGGCCTCGTGGCGCCCGTCGAGCGAGTGACTGTGGATGACCTTGCCGTAATCCGGCGAACTCGGCTTCACATCAATGGTAACGAGCTTGTCCGCGCCGTCCCCGAGTCCTTCAACCCCAAGTGTCCAGACATAGACAAATTCCTCCTGCCCCTCGATGCGGGCCAGATAGGGCGAGGAACAGGTTTCGTCGCCGCGCAACTCGGTCGCGGAAGTCAGTGCCGCGAGCATGGCAAGGCCAGCCCAAAAGCCAGCCCTTGTCCCGGTTGTCAAATATTGCATTGTGTCATTCATAATCTCTGTCGTTCGTCGTAGCTTCGTGGTCGTAAAGAGCTTTGGTCAGGAACGAGGCTCGCGAACCCTCGGTCGCTCTGTTTCCACCTCGACCTTGATCATCACCGGGCTCGCCAGTGTGTCGAACACAGGGGATTTGCGGATCAACTCCTGCACCGTGGCTTCGTCCACGTCTCCTTTGACTTTGAATTTGACACGAATCTCCCGGTAGCCGGGACGCACTTTCGGGTCGATATCCATCAATCCGCGCAGATCGATGTCGCCTTCGTATTCGCTGCTGATCTCATCGATCTTCAGACCGCGGCTGGCCGCGTGATATGCGAGCGTCGTCGTCATGCAACCCGATAGACCGGCCAGCACGAACTCGACAGGATTGGCCCCGTTGTCCTCGCCCAACAGCACTGCAGGTTCGTCCGCGTCAAAGGTGAAGGGCTGCTTGTGGGCCATTTCCTGGCAGGCACCGTAAAATCCTTCAATGGTTGCCTGGTTGTGTCCGCCGATGTTCCACTCGTTGCGCGCGCGGAATTTGAACTCCGCGATTTCGGTGTTCTTTTTGATCGCTCCGATTGTCTGGACCAGCCTGGTCACGTTCACTCCGTTAAGGACGGTCTCCCGGGGAGGGTTTGCGGTCGTTTTCATAAAACCTTTTCGTTCATTGTTTATTATTTGTCGGATCGAAACCATTTCGGCCCGTGCGCTGGGGTATCGCTGGATTGGTGCCACGCGAACGAATCCTTGTAACTGACTTTGAATGTGAGACTTACGGATTTCGACGCACTCACGATATTTCGCCACTAGCGAAATCTTGTGAGTGCAGATGGCGAAGCTTCGTGAGGGGGAGGTTGCCCGCGTCAGGCTTTGGTGCGCTCAATGCCCAAAGCTTTGATCCGCGAATTCAGCGTGGTGGCAGGAATCCCAAGCAAACGCGCCGCGCCGTTTTCGCCGGCTATTTTCCCGCCGCATGTCTCCAAAGCGAGCATGATATTCCTGCGCTCGAACTTCTGCATTTCGCGAGCGGTCAAGACACGGCCGGTCTCCCCGGCCGAGTCCGCCAGAGCCGCCGATGCGGATTCTGCAGGCGCGGCGATACCACTCATCGCGCGTTCCAGTTCGAGCCGGTTGCCGGAGGTGAGGATGATGGCCCGCTCGATCACGTTCTGGAGTTCACGCACGTTCCCAGGCCAGGCGTAGCTTCGGAGCCGCTTGAGCTGGTCTTCGGTCAGCGGATTGACGCGCTTTCCCATCCGCCGCGCGAAACGCTGAATGAACGCGGCGGCAAGGTGCTCGATGTCGCGCCCCCGTTCGCGCAAGGCCGGAATATGTATCGGAAAGACGTGCAGGCGGAAGTAGAGGTCCTCGCGAAATTTTCCCTCCCCGCTCATGCGCTTCAGATCGCGATTCGTGGCCGCCACCACGCGCACGTTGACCTTCACGGTTTTGGCGCTCCCAAGCGGCTCGAACTCCCCTTCCTGCAGGACTCGCAACAGCTTCGCCTGCAGTTCGAGCGGGAGTTCGCCCACTTCATCGAGGAAAATCGTCCCGCCATTGGCCAGGGCAAATCGGCCTTCGCGGCGGCTGACGGCGCCGGTGAACGCCCCGCGCTCGTGCCCGAAGAACTCGCTTTCCATGAGGTTCGCGGGAACAGCCGCGCAATTCACTAAAACAAGCGGTTTGTCCGCGCGGTTGCTGGCGCGATGAATCGAACGGGCGATCAGTTCCTTTCCAGTGCCGGTTTCCCCGGTGATGAGCACGGTCGAATCGGTTTTCGCCACCCGCTTGATCGCTTCGAAAACCGCCTGCATGACGTCGCTGCGCCCCAGCAAATCGTCGTGCCCGGGCACTTCGCGAACCGCTTCGCGCAAATACTCGGTTTCCTGGGTCAGCAATTGAATCTGCCGCTCCGCCTCAAGCCGCTCGTCCGAGTTGCGAAGAATGAGCGTATAAAATGCCTCGTCCCGATTCTCGAAGCGGGAAAGCGTCCCCTCCGCCGGAAATACCGAATGATCCCATCGCCGCGCGATGAAATCCTGCGACACCCAGAGCTGCTGCCGGCCTTCGGGACGTGCGCCGAGTTCTTTCGCAAACCCCTCCACCCGCGCCACGCTCTCGGCCACGAGAAAGTCTTTGATGCTTTCCCGCATGAGGTCCTCCCGCGTGCAACCGAACAGCCGCGCCGCCGCTGCATTCACCCGCACAATCTTCATCTCATGGTCGAGGACCAGGATGGCGTCCATCGCGCTCTCCAGCAGAGCGGTTAACTCCTCCTCCCGCGCCCTCACTTGCTGTTCCGTCTTAAGCCGGCGAAGCTCGGCCGCCGCGCGCGCCGCGAAAATCTCGAACAATGAAATCAGCCGCGGATCGGCCGGCAACGGTTTGTTGTCGAGCACGGACAAATGGCCTATCACCTCGCCTTGGGGATCGAGCAGGGGCACGCCCAGATAACTGACCGCGTGCCACGCGGCCAGCGTCGGATCTCCGGGATACAACTCGATCAGCCGGTCGGGAATATGAATCAGCTTTTTCGATTCCACCACCGGCGCGCATGCCGTCCCGGCAGTCGCGTACTCAAAACTCTCCACGAACGCGCCATTCAGCCAGAACCCGAGGGCCCGCAGCCGCTTTTCTGCAGGCAAATACTCGGTGACCCACGCCCCGACCGTCCCCATCACCGTGGCAAGATTCCTGACCAGCGCGCGAAAAAACGCCGTGCCGGTCTCCGAAGCCGTCCCCTCGACGACCAGCCGCAAGGCTGCCGCTTCCGCGTCGGATGGCATTGCTTCGCTCAAGGTCGTTTAACGTAAGGAAACTCGAGTCTCACATCAAGGCGGGCAGATCACGACATCACGACAACGTGTCAGTCTGGTGGGGATGTTGAAGACGAATTGGGACAAAAATCGAACAAAAGTCGTTCACGTCATTTGCACGACGTCCAGCCCTTACGTTCCAGGGTTCCTCACGGGCGGAAAATATGCAAAGGGGATTGTCCCGAGGCGCAGGATTTGCTTACCATCTGTTTATGAGAAATAACCTGGTTTGTTGGATGGCGACGGGGTTGTTGGGGTTGGCTGCATGTGCGCAAGCGGATGAGCCGACCGCGTTTGAATTAATCAAGGAAGGCAACCGTCACGTGGGCGAAGATGCCAAGGACAAGGTGACGCAGATTCGATCCGAAAAATCGGTTGGGTCGCTCGTGCCCAACATTTGGTATGTGGTCTTTTACGATCCGGACGCGACGGCGAAAGCGACCGAAGTGAAATTCGCCGCCGGCAAGAAGGTCGCTGTGACACGCCCGGCGCGGGTGCTGGAATTTGGTTCCGGCAAGTACAAGCCGTTTGACCGCTCGAAGATGAAGATCGACTCCAACAAAGCGATCGAGATCGCGATCAAGGAGCCGCTGCTGGGAAACCTGACTCTGTCGAACACGCAGCTTTGGCTCGAACGGGCGGACCGCGACGATGATTCGCCGGTTTGGAAGGTCCGGCTTTGGGCGGCCAAAGTGCGCAAGCCGAGCGACACGGTCGATATAGGCGAGCTGTACATTTCCGCGGAAGACGGAAAGGTCATCCGAAATAACTTAAAGATTCATCGGGTGGATTGACAGTGTGAAAGTGTGAAAGTGAGACAGTGTGAAAGTGAGCAGGTGTGAAAGTGAGCTGTGCACACTTTCACCCTTTCCCACTTTCTCACTTTCTCACTAGCACTGACTACGACGTGGTGGTTATTGGGGGAGCGCTGTCGGGGGCGGCGACGGCATTGGTGCTCTTGCGGGAACGCCCCGATCTCCGGCTGCTGATCATCGAAAAATCTTCCGCCTTGAAGCGCCGCGTTGGCGAAGCGACGGTCGAGGTCAGCGCCTATTTTCTGACCCGAGTGCTTGGGTTGACGCAGCACCTGAACGAACATCATCTTGTCAAGCAAGGACTTCGCTTCTGGTTCGCCAACGCCCGTTCGAGGGATCTTTCCCAATGCAGTGAAATTGGCGGAGGCTATTTGGCGCGCGTGCCGTCGTTTCAAGTTGATCGAGGGGTTCTCGATGAGGAGGTGTTGCGACGCGCCTGCGCGGCCGGAGCCAGGTTGCTGCGGCCCGCCGCGGTGCTGAGCGTCGAGTTGAACCCCGGCGGAGCGCAGAAACTCAGGATTCAGGACGGCGAATCTTCCAGAATGATCAGCGCTCGATGGGTCATCGACGCGTCCGGCGTCGCGGCAACCCTGGCGCGCAGTCACGGTTGGTGGCGGCCGAATACGGAGCACTCGACCACCGCGGTGTGGGCGCGCTGGCGCGGAGTCAAAGACTGGGACAGCTACGAACTGTCGCAACGGTATCCGCAATGGGCTCGCGCCTGTTACGGAATGCGCAACACAGCCACCAATCATTTGATTGGCGACGGTTGGTGGGCGTGGTGCATTCCCCTCAAAGGCGGCGACGTCAGTGTGGGCGCCGTGTTTGATGAGCGGCTGGTCTCCTGGCCCAAAGAGGGATCAGTGGGCGAGCGGCTCAAGGAATTCCTGTGCAGTCACCCGGCCGGACGGGAGATCATGCGGGATGCGGAGTTTATCGAAGGCGATGTGCATCTGCGCCGCAATTTGCCCTACTACAGCGCCGTTTTCGCCGGCAACGGCTTTGCGCTCGTGGGCGACGCCGCAGCTTTTCTCGACCCATTTTACAGTCCGGGCATGGATTGGATCACTTTTACAGGCATGGCAGCGGTTGACCTGGTCCTCGCCGAACGGAAAGGCGAAGCGATCGATGCGCTCATCGCAAAGCACAATCGCGATTTCACGGTGAGCTATAGCCGATGGTTCGAAGCAGTTTACAAGGATAAATACGAATACATGGGCGATTACGAATTGATGCGTCTGGCGTTCCTGCTCGACCTGGGGCTTTACTACTTAGGCATCGCGGCGCAGCCCTACAGAAGGGGGGACGTGGCGCTGCGGGAAACGGTTTTCTCCACAAAGCCGTCAAGGCCCTTTTTCCACCTGATGCGGTTTTATAATGCTCGACTTGCGCGAATGGCGCGCTCGCGGCGCGCCCGGGGTGTTTGGGGGCGCAAGAATGATTGCCACCGGTTTCTATTCCGAGGATTCACCTTTGCCCGTTCAGATTTCGTGCCGATCCTGAAAGCGTTGGCCGGGTGGGCCGCCCTGGAAATGAGAGAGGGGTGGCGCACCTGGTTCGGCGGAAAGAGGAAAGTCGCCACATTTCCGTTGCCTGCAATGCGCCCGGTGCGGAGCGAGACCTGAGCGCAAAATCCGGCATTGCCCTAGCCGCAGAGACGAGGGTCAAATCGAATATCTTTGCACGATCCAATCGGGAATCTCCTCCGCCCGTCCCGTTGCCAGGCTGATCATCGCGTACTCAAAATGCCCGTCACAGCAGACTTTGCCGTTACTCTTGCGCAGGATTTCAAATTTCACGACCACGTCGGTGCGCCGGATATCCTCCACCCATGTTCGAACGACAAACCGTTCGCCGATCTGCAATGCTCGTTTGTAGTGCACGTGCGCCGTTTTGATGAACCATCCGAGGCCATGCCGCGCAAATTCCTCCATCGACATCCCATAACAGCGCTCCATCTGGTCATAGCGCGCTGCCAGCACGTAATCAAAATAGCGGCTGCCGTGGACGTGCTGGTTCATGTCGATGTCGTCCGGGCGCACTTGCAGCTCGGTCTCGAACTTTGAGTGATTCAGGCTCATTGGGCCGGACAGGGTCAAGTGCCGCGAATTTCAAGTCAATTCAGGAGCTGCGGTCGGGAAAGATCGATTTTCGCATGATTTGCCCGGCACGAGCGGCACAGGACCAGCTTGTCAAAAGCCTATGACAGGCTATCGTCATGAGATGCTGGTGCGATTTTTATTGATCCTGATTGTCGGCGGATGCGTGCGTGCGACGGCCGAAACGGTGCAGCTAAAGGATAAAGCTGCGGTTTCCGGCCGGATACTGGCTGAAAAGCGCGATGTCATTGTCGTCGATCTCGGTTTTACCGTTCTTTCTATCCCGAAAAGTCACGTCGCCCGGATCCTTCCCGATGCCGCTCCTGAAGGGAAGGAGCGTAAGAGTCGTTCGGCCAGTTCTGCTTCCGTGCCTGTAAAGGCGGAGGAACCAACCCCGGGTCCGGCAGCTTCTTCCTCCCAAAACCTCGTTCGGCGGCCACGCGGCCCCGTTTCGGAGCAGACTGTGCGCGAACTGGTCAACCAGCTTGGCGAAGCCGTAGTCCAGGTGCGCGCGCCGAGCGGTTTAGGATCAGGGTTCATTCTCAACGAAGAGGGCTATCTCATAACAAATTTTCACGTCATCGAGGGTGAGACACAGTTGTCGATCGAAGTATATCACCAGCGCAACGGACAACTCGAGCGCCGCTCCTACAAGCAGATTCGTATTGTGGCCATGAACAAATTCCAGGACCTCGCCCTGTTGAAGATCGAGGACAAAGACGCGCCGAAGTTTCACTACGTCACGTTGGGTGACTCCGACGCGCTGGCGGTCGGCGAGCGGGTGTTTGCCATTGGCAGTCCGCTCGGCCTGGAACGCACCGTGACCGAAGGCATCGTGAGCACAAAAACCCGGCAGCTCATGGGCGAGCTCTATTTGCAGACTACCGCACAGATCAACCCTGGCAACAGCGGGGGGCCGCTGTTTAACCTGCGCGGGGAGGTCGTTGGCGTTACAAATATGAAGCTCGCGTTCGGCGAGGGGCTCGGCTTTGCGATCCCGGCTGAAGCGGTAAACTACTTCCTCAGGCATCGCGATTCTTACGCCTACGACAACGATAATCCGAGCAACCCATATCGTTATCTCGAACCGCCCAGCCGTCTGCGTTTGCCCACGGCCGATGGCGAGAAGGCAAGCGCCAATTGACCGCCCTTGCCCCTGCAAATCATTTGAACTGATGAAATATCTATTCTCAATCTTCGTGCTCGCGGTCACGGCATTCGCGAGTTCGCCCGCCCCGCTGCCGCCGCCGGACAAGCTGCTCGCCTCCGATACGCTGGCGGTTTTCACGATCACCGATTACGGGAAAGCCCGCGCCGATTTAGACCGCTGGGCGATGGTCAAGCTTTGGAATGACCCGGCGATGAGGCCTTTCCGCGACAAGTTCATGACCAAATTGAAGGACGACCTTGTAGTGCCGCTGGAGCGCGAATTCGGCGTCAAGTTCGCCGATTACAAGGACCTTTGCCAGGGACAGGTCACGCTCGCGATCACGCGCAATGGTTGGGAGGGCAAACCGGAGCAATCTCCGGCTTTCGTGCTGCTGGTCGATACCAGAGAAAAAAGCCCGCTGCTCAAGACCAATTTGGCCATGCTGCGCCACAAATGGATCGATAGTGGCAAACAATTTAAGGCCGAGAAAATCCGTGACATCGAGTTCTCGACCTTCATCTTTTCCAGCGAGGACATCTCCAAAACGACCGAGAAGGTCCTGCCGGCGCCGAAAAAGAATCCGGACAAGACCGAGCCGGAGGAAAAGAAACCGCCGAAAAAGCACGAATGGCTCGTGGGGCAGTCCGAGTCGCTTCTGATCGTCGGCACCTCCGCAAAAGAAATCGAAAAAATTCTCATCCGCCAGAGCGGCGGGACGTTGCCCAGTCTTTCCGAACACGGCCCCTTTGCGGCGAATTATGCATCGCTGTTCCGCGACTCCACGACGTGGGGTTGGGTGGATCTGAAAGCGCTGGTGGACCTTTCACTTAAAGCTCCGCGGAAAGGCGAAGACGAAGCGACACCCCAGGGAGCGATTAATCCGGACAAGGTTGTTTCTGCCTTGGGGTTGGGCAGCCTGCAGACCCTCGCGGTTAACCTGAAAGATTCCAACGAAGGATGCCTGCTGACCCTTGCGGTCAGTTCCCCGGAATCAACGCGAAAGGGTATCACGCGCATCGTTTCTTATGAGGCGCGCGACGCAGGGCCGCCGCCGTTCGTGCCCGCCGATGCCGTCAAGTTCACGCGCTGGCGCATCGATCTGCCCAAGGCCTGGGCGGCGCTGGAGGCAACGCTAGTGGATATGAACCCGGCCTACGCAGGTTTAATCAAGTTGTTCGTTGATAACGCGGGCAAGGACAAGGATCCCGAGTTTGACCTGCGGAAAAACCTCGTGGCCAATCTCGGGGACGACCTTATCATTTGGGAAAAGAAGCCCAAAGACACGACGCTCGCGGCGGTGGACCGCCCGCCTACGATCTATTTGCTAAGCTCTCCGCGTGCGGAGCAAATGGCGGGCGCGATCAAATCATTAACAGCTTTTCTGCCTCAACCGTCGAAATTCAAGGAGCGCGAGTTTCTCGGACGAAGGGTTTGCACTGTGGATTTGCCGGCCGCCGCCGGGGCGTCCGGCGCTGGCAAAACTGGACCTCGGATGGGTGAACGCACCTTGAGCTATGCAGCCAGCGGCAGCTACGTTGTCTTTTCGACAGACCAGGCGCTGCTGGAGGAGTACTTGAGGGCTGCCGACGCCAGGCCCTTGCGCGAAACGCCGGGCTTCGCCCAGGCGGCGGAAAAAGTCGGTGGCACGGGAACCGGGCTATTTGGCTTTGAAAACCAGGCGGAAAACTGGCGCGTGATGTTTGAGGCCCTGAAGAAAGAATCGGCGTCTATCGAGGACCTGATCAGCGGTTCGCGGCTGGCGGGCAAGCTCGACACTGAAGAGGACAAGAAATTCAAAGAATGGTTCGACTTCTCACTGCTACCGGATTTTGACCAGGTGGCGAAATACTTCTATTACACCGTCTTTGCGGGCACTGTCACGACGGACGCCATGACATTCAAGTGGTTCTCGCCCAATCCGCCGGGGTTAAAGTGAATTAACCCAAAATGACTGCCGTGCGTATCCCGGGGAGGGGCAGCGCGAGTTGTCAGTTAACCACCGAGTATAACCTGCTCATCGTAGCAACGTAGAGAGCGCCATTGGCGGCGGTGACGGTGGCGCTGATCTTGTCGCCGAGATTCATTGAGTGAAGCAATTCCTTTTCTTTTGCCGCCGCGAAGACGTAGAACTCACCCTCGCGCGTTCCCAAATAAACCTTCCCGTCCGCGAACAGCGGCGACGCCCAGACTTCTCCTTTGATCTCGTGGGTCCAGTGGGGCTGGCCGGTGCGAAGGTCGAGGCAATGCATTTTGCGGCCGCAGTCAGCGACGAACAGGAGGCCGTTGCGGATGGCTGGAGTGGAGAGGACGTGCTTTTCGAGGCGATAGGACCAGAGTTCGGCCGATGAGGTGACGTCGCCGCGTTTGGCGGCGTCGATGCATTTGAGCCAGGCCTGGTTTTTGCCCCAGAAGAGGTCGCCGCCGCCCGCGAGGTAAACGCGTCCGTCGTGAAAAACGGGCATGCCGTAAAAATTACTTGGGCCTTCGCGCCGATTTTGATTGTAGCGATGGACATTCTCTTTGGGCGCCGCCGGGTCGAAATCGAATTGCCAGACTTTTTTCAATGTGAACGGTCCGGCGGCTTCAGCGGAGGGCAGCCTTTGAGGAAGGGGTTCAAATGCGTACAGAATGCCGTTGCCCGCGGCCAGGAAAATGAGTGGCTGGCCATTCACTTGCGCCATCGACGGCGCAGACCACGTGCAATGGAAAGTATTGGGCGCGATGCCCTCACGTTCGCGCGCCAGGTAACGGCCGGTATGTTTGTCGAGCACAACGAGGTTTGGCGCGTCGGGGGTGCGGATTCGCTTGTGGGTGTTATCGACGCCAGTGCCGGAGTTCAGGTAGAGATGATCGCCATGGACCAGGATCGAGCTGTGCGCGGCGTCATGGGACCAGATCCCGGCGCCGCTCGTGAGGTCGAACAACCAAAGAACGTCGGCATCGAGCGGACCTGGCTCGAGAGGAGCCTCGCCCGGCCGCGTCATGTGGCGGCCTTCATCGCGGTAAGGACCGTCATTGCCGTTGCTCAAGCCGGCAGGGTCAAGGCACATGACTTCGCCTCTGTTGCTGACCACATAAACGCGGCCGCCATCGACGGTAACTGGCGAGGACAATCCGGTCTTCGGCCAATCGTGGTACGGATCTTCTTCGCGTTTCGGGACGACGAGCTGCCAAAGCAACTGGCCGGTCTGTTCGTCGAAACACATAAGCACACCGCGATCGCCCTGGTGTTTGGGATCGCGCGCTTGGCCGTTGTTGGTGCCGATGTAAACGCGCCCGCCGGCGACGACAGGGGTGGAATGGGTCTCGGTGCCAAGCTCGGCCGTCCACTTGATGTTCAAGCCGGTCTTCGGGTCGAAGCGGGCGGGGAGGTTTGTTTCCGCAGAAACCATGTTGCGAGTCCAGGCGTGGCCCCACTGGGGTTGGTCGGCGCCGCGGGCGAACATCGCGCCGGCGAGAAAAAGAACGGCCAAACGCACCCCGAGAGTTGAGAGCGTGAAATTGAGCATGGTGTTGTGCAAGGCGTGAGTGTGCGCAATCAAGCGCGTTATATCAAACGCACAAATAGCCCAGAGGCAGGCGCAGTCCATAACCGGGCGGAATTATGGGTTTCCTCACACCGCAAAAAAGCCAAAAGGCCAGACCTATACGACGGTCTGGCCTTTCTAAGACACCAACCCCAGAGAGAATTCTCCGGAGTTGCTGCGGTTATAGTTACTTCTTGATCTTGTCTGTGTCGGTATCAGTGTCCGATGTGCTCTTGCCCGTGCTGCCCTGGTCGAGGGTCGTGCTGCCGGTGCCTGTGCCGCCCACGCCCGTGTCAGGCCTCACGCCGAAGTGCGCGTAGATTTGCTGGCTCCAGGTGGCAGTCATTTCAGGCCAGCGGCTGCGGTCGAACGAGGGGGTCTGCTGCAGCTTGGATTTATCAACGTTCAGCGTGAACGTCGGCTGACCCATTGAGGCCGAAGCATAGATGCTGGGGCTGGCTCCCGGGGTCGTGCTCGATGGGGTGGACGGGGTTGTCTGCGGGCTAGTGCCCGTGGTGGTGCTGGTTGAGCTGGACGTGCCACCCTGGGCAGAGGATTGGCTGCTCAAGCTGAGCAATTGCCAGGGCACAGGGTAGAGTTTGTTTTCCATCGAGATGACAGCAAAATCGATTTTGCCGCTGGACGGATTGAGGACGACGTCTTCGATTCTGCCGACGTCCTCACCCGTGGAGGTTTTGACTTGCGCGCCGAGAATTTTCTGGCTGCGGAAGTGTTGTTGTCGGCCGGTCAGGCTGCGCCCGGTGGGGCTGTAAGTCGAGGGACTCGACGTGGTTGGTTTGTCGGTGCTGGACGGCGACGTTTCGCGTTGCGCCAGCGCTGTCGTTGCGATCAACGATGTGGCTACACAAAACAGCAGTGATGTTTTCTTCATACTCCGTTGTTTGTTTCTTACCTGGTTTCCATGGCGCTCGATTCGTTTCGACAGCACGCGCCGTCAATCGAGCCATGCGACAAAGTAAGGTCGGACACACGGGCCTCAAATGGGGAGAAACCCTGATGCGAAGAACCGCCAGCGGGGGTGCAATTGAAAGTGGGTGAGGTTAATTCCACAGAGACTCCCATTGATGGTTGGCTCTGAGGACACGCAGGTGAGCGATCTGGTCTGCATGGCCCCGCA
>JAKEEH010000254.1 GCA_022616725.1 Limisphaerales bacterium
GCTGCGAAGTCCCTAGGCTTATGCACCCCGCGACAAAGCGCTCCACTTCATGCCGCATTTCAGTCGCGGCGACCTTGTTTGCTCTGGGCCTGTGTGCAGGCAAACCGCAATCTCCTGGATATGCAAACAATAAGCCTTTGATGGTGCCGCCGGGCCAGGTCGAAGGTTTGCGCCTGTTGTCCGCCCGCGAAACAGGAGTCGGGTTCGTCAATCAACTATCGGATCAAAACGCCGCTAACAACCAGATTCTGCTCAACGGCTCGGGTGTGGCGATCGGCGACGTGGATGGTGACGGGTTGCCTGACATCTATCTCTGTGGCTTGGAAGGTCCGAACGCCCTTTTCCGCAATCTCGGCAATTTGCGTTTCGAAGACATTACGGCCATGGCAGGCATTGCTTGTCCAGAGGATTTTGCGACCGGAGCCGCCCTGGCCGACATCGACGGCGATGGTGACAATGATCTTCTGGTAAACGCCGTGGGGACCGGCACGCGCTTGTTTCTCAACAACGGCAAAGGCCGCTTCCAAGAGAAGAAGGACACGGGTCTCCTCCGGCGCTTTGGCGCCACTTCAATGGCGTTGGCCGACGTGGATGGTGATGGCGATCTCGATCTGTATGTCGCGAATTACCGCACCACGACCATTCGTACCACAGGCTTCGCGCTGTTAAGCGTGGGCGGTCGCAAAATGATCCGGCCCGAGGACCGCAACGACCTGGAAATCACCGTCGAGGGCAAGGTGCTCGAGCATGGCGAACCCGACGGCTTTTACCTGAACACCGGGGCCGGCGCTTTTCAGAGGGTCTCCTGGCTGGAAGGTGCTTTCCTCGATGAAGACGGTCGGCCTATTAAGACGACCCCAAGGGATTGGGGCCTTACGGCGATGTTTCGGGACATTAATCGTGATGGCAATCCGGATCTGTACGTCTGCAATGATTTTCATTCTCCGGATCGCATCTGGCTTGGCGATGGCCGCGGCCGCTTTCGCGCGATCAGCCGATTCGCGTTCCGAAACACCAGCACCTTCTCCATGGGAGTCGATTTTGCCGACATCGACCGCGACGGTCGCGATGACATATTTGTTTCCGACATGCTCGATGCCCGTCGGGAGCGGCGGATGATGCAGTTCAGTGCCATCGAACCGAATCCCTCCGTGCTCGGTGTGTTCGACGATCGACCACAATATGATCGTAACACCCTTCATTGGAATCGCGGCGATGGAACCTACGCCGAAATTGCGCACTTCGCCGGAATCGAAGCTTCCACCTGGACCTGGGCCGTCGCGTTTCTCGACGTGGATCTCGACGGCTACGAGGACCTGCTGATGACGACGGGCCACCTGTTCGATACGCAGGATCTCGACGCAGCCGATCGCATCCAAGCTCTCGGGCCGATGCCACGCGAAAAGATTCCCGGAAAGCTTTTGATGTATCCCAGACTCACCATGCCCAAAGCGGCCTTTCGCAACGAGGGACGGTTGCGTTTTCGGCCCGCAGGCGCCGAATGGGGTTTCGCGGATGAAGGCGTCTGTCACGGCATGGCGCTCGGCGATCTCGACGGTGATGGCGATTTGGACGTCGTCGTCAATAACCTCCACAAAGAAGCGGGCATTTATCGCAATGACTGTTCAAAACCCCGCGTTGCCGTGCGCTTGCGCGGACGCGCCCGCAACACTCATGGCATCGGCGCCCGTATTTCGTTGATCGAAGATCGCTTCGCGCAATCTCAGGAGATGATCGCCGGTGGGCGCTATCTCTCTTCCGACCAGCCGTTACGCGTTTTCGCAGTCCAACCCAATTCCAGGGAGCGCCGGTTGGAAGTTCTGTGGCGTTCCGGGGCCAAAACACTGCTGACCAATGTCGCTCCCAACACCCTCCTCGAAATCACCGAACCGCCGGTCGCGCACGCTGTCTCCAGCGCGGCGCCTCCTGAGCCCAATCCCCCCACTCGATTGTTCGAAGACGTCTCCGCAAAAATCGCTCACCGTCACTTGGAAACCGCCTTCGACGATTTCGCGCGTCAACCTCTCCTCCCGAATCGGCTCAGCCAGCTTGGGCCTGCGCTGGCCTGGCAGGACTTCGATGGCGACGGCTGGGAGGACCTGGCCATTGGCACCGGGCAGGGCGGGACGCTTGCCATCTTAACCAACGATGCCAGGGGCGGCTTCAAGGCAGGACCGCTGCCCGGCTTCGATCAGCCTGAGAGGAGAGACACCGGCGGAATTCTCGGGCTGCAATTTGGAGCGAGTTCGACGAGCCTCCTAATGGTCCGCCAGAGTTACGAAGACGGCGCAAGCAATGGTGTGGGCTTGGTCGCTTCGAATTTTGGGTCTGGTGCAGTTGAACCTCTCCTTCGCCATCCCCGGGACTCATTCGGACCGCTTGCCGCCGCGGACATCGATGGCGACCACGATGTCGATCTATTCGTGGGCGGGCGCTGCCGTCCCGGTCAATATCCGGCCGCCGCTTCCTCGGTCCTGCTCCGCAGAGAGCAAATGACCTGGGCTGAGGACGACGCCCACCGGGAGCTTTTTCGGAATGTCGGCCTGGTCTGCGGCGCAGTCTTCAGCGATTTGGACCAGGACGGTTATCCCGAACTCATCCTCGCCTGTGAATGGGGTCCGCTGAAAATCTTCCGCAACTCCCGCGGCCAGTTGAAGCCTTGGAACCCATCAATCTCTTCGTCCACGCTCGCGCCGGGAGTCTCGAATCTCGAGTCGCTCACTGGTTGGTGGACGAGTGTCGCGACCTGCGATTTGGACGAAGATGGCCGTCCTGACATCATCGCAGGCAACTGGGGCGGAAACTCGAAATATCGGGCCGCACCCGGATCTCCCCGCAGAATCTACCATGGGGATTTCAACGACGATGGCCTCTGGGACATTTTGGAAGCTGGTTGGGACCATCGCCTGGCAAAGGAAGTTCCCGAAAGGGACCTGAGGGCCCTCCGAGCTGCGCTGCCGTCACTTGCGGCACAGTTCCAATCCTATGCTTCTTACGCGACAGCCAGCGTCGTACAGGTTCTTGGCCCGTTAACTCGAGGTTCCGATCCTGATCTTAATTCTCCCCCCAAGTCTCAACTCTCAACTCTCAACTCCGTGGAGGCTGTCACGCTTTCGAGTGTGGTCCTGATGAACCGAGGCGATCGCTTCGAGGTTCGGCCACTTCCCGATGTGGCGCAATTTGCACCCATCTTCGCAATCGTCGCCGCCGATTTCGACGGAGATGCCCACGAGGATCTTTTCTTCAGTCAGAATTTCTTTGCCGTGCAACCAACCACGTCACGCAACGATGCGGGAGTGGGGCTGCTGCTTCTGGGCGATGGCAAGGGCGGTCTTGTTCCACGGCTGCCATCCGAAAGCGGCATTGCGGTCTTTGGAGAACAACGAGCTGCCGCGGCTGCGGATTTCGATCATGACGGTCGAGTCGATCTCGCGGTCACCCAAAACGCTGCGCAAACTCGCCTTTTCCGGAACAAGACCAGTCCGCCCGGGCTGCGCGTTCGTCTCCGCGGACCGGCCGACAATCCGCAGGGCATCGGTGCCGCTGTTCGCTTCCGCCAATCGGGTCGGTCGAGCGGAGCGCGTGAGATCCAGTGCGGCAGCGGCTATTGGTCCCAGAATGCATCTACTTTGGTCTTCGCGACAAAGGAGGTTGCTGGTGAGATTGAAGTTCGCTGGCCCGGAGGTCGGTCCACTCGCGCCCCTGTTCCAGCCGGTGCACGGGAGATTGCGGTGGCCCTGGAACAATAAAAAAGAGACCTAATTGGCAAATGGCATGTCGCCGTAGCGCGCCGCAAAGCGTGCATCTATATTAGAATGGGTCGCATATGAAAACCAATCAGGCGATGTTGATGGCGATGCCGGTGCGGCGGGGGGTAAACCGTATCGAGAGATTGTGGCGGCAGCGAAGGGAAACAGCCATGCAATACGAATATGTCGTCCGATGCGATCCTGAGGGATGCCGGTTATGAATGCGCCTGCTATGCCTGCCGCGCTTGAGAAAGAGGTCCAACAGGAACAACTTCTGCCGTTTTTGCTGAATCCAAATTCGTATCCGCACCGACCCCGGTCGGTGCGCCTGGTGCAGACGCACGCGTCGTTCGTCTTCATCGTTCCGCCACTTGTGTACAAGATGAAGAAGGCGGTAAATTTCGGATTTCTGAATTTTTCCACTTTGGAGCGACGGCGGCATTTTTGTGCGCGCGAGGTGGAACTCAACAGCCGGCTGTGCCCGACGATGTATCTGGGGGTCGTTCCGATTTCGCTTGGAGCGCATGGCTACCGGTTTGGCGAGGGTGAGCATACGATTGAATACGCGGTGAAGATGCGCAAGCTGTCGGATCGCTATTTCCTCGACAAAATTATCAGGCGGCGAATCGTGGAACCGGCCGAGCTGGATAAAGTCGTCGCAACCTTGGCTGAGTTTTATCGCGGCCAGCATCTAGGTCCAGAAATTATAGAATGGGGAGAGGTGGAGCGACTGAGGATCAGCACCGACGAGAATTTCCGGCAAACAGAAGAGTTCGTCGGACGGACGCTGTCCGCAGCGGCGTTTCAGACCTTGCGATTCTTCACGGACGAGTTTTACGCGCACGGCGAGCCGTTGTTTCATTGGCGCGTCAAAGAAGGACGAATCCGCGATTGCCATGGCGACCTCCATTTAGAGCACATCCACCTCGCGCCAAAGGCGCTGAACATTTTCGACTGCATCGAATTCAACGATCGGCTGCGCTACATCGATGTGGCGAATGATGTCGCGTTTCTGGCGATGGACCTTGATTTCGAGCACCAGCCGGGACTGGCGCGCCACTTCATCGAAGCGATAGTGAAGGCCCTGAACGATAATGGAATGCGGCAATTGATTGACTTCTACAAGTGCTACCGGGCTTACGTGCGCGGGAAGGTGGAAAGCCTGCACAGCATAGCGCAGGCGGCAGCGGAATCCGAACGGAGCGTCAGCGCCACCCGGGCCCAGCGCTATTTTCGACTTGCGCTTCAGTACGCGGTGGCGGGCTCGCGGCCACTGGTGCTTGCGGTGATGGGCCGGATTGGCTCTGGAAAGACCACGCTGGCCAGGGCAGCCGGGGCCGAGTTGGGGTGGGAAGTGATCTCTTCGGACCGTGTGCGCAAGGAGTTGGCGGGGTTTCCACTGTTTGAACGAAGCAGCGAGGCAGCACGATCGCGGCTCTACTCGGAATCGATGACAGGAAAGACGTACGACCGGCTGCTGGCGCTGGCAGACCAGAAGGTGCAGAACGGCTGCAGCGTCATTTTGGACGCCACCTTCGCTCGCCGCGCGCAGCGCGAAGCGTTGGTCAACCGTTTTGGGCGAAGCGGCGTTGAATTGCGTCTGGTCGAAACCCAGGCGGACGACCAAACGGTCAGGAACCGGCTCAACGCCCGCGAAGCGAAGCCGGATGAAATCTCCGATGCGCGGCTGGAGGATTACGAGATGCTCAATTCGATTTACGAACCGCCAACTGAATTTCCAGCCCGACACTGTTGCGGAGTGGCCACGACAATCGCCGAGCCAGTACTGCACACGCTGAAATGGCTGGCCCGGATGCAAGTAGAATCACAATGCCTGCTGTAAATGAACTAACGAACCGCGCACGATGTTGTGATAAGATAAGAACGAAAGGAATCTTATGCCGTTCTACGAATATGTTTGCCGCAAATGCCACAAGAAATTCGGCGAAGTGCTGACGCTTAAGGAACAGGAGACAAAGAAAGTCCGCTGCCCAAAGTGTCACAGCCAGGACCTTGAAAAGGTGATTGAACCTTTCTTTGCAGTGACCGCCAAGAAGAGCGGAAGCTGGTAATGGCGAAACCCTCCGCCCCGCCTCTTTGCACGGCGGGGGAAAAGGCGACGAGGAGCAAATACGCCTTCGGGCATTTGGGTTAAACCGGGCTTGGGCTGCGTCTGGCAATGGCTCGCGTTTTTCGTAATACGGTTGGCCGATCCCCGACTGAGTACCGTGCGCATCTGCCGCCGGCCTGAAGCGACGTTGGAAATCCGAAATCCGAAGGAAGCTCCAAGCTCGAATACCGAGATCGGACTTCCTCCTTCGAGTGTGACGAAATTGGCAATTGACAATTTGTGCCCTCCGTGCGCCCCGCCATTCCTTTTCGCGTGTTTCAGCCGAGAGCCCTGTTAGAGTTCGGTCGGTGAAAGAATACGCTCAAATGACCAAAGCTGAGTTAATCAAAGAGCTGCAGGCGCTAAGGTCGCAGAGCAATACACTTCAACAGTCCGAGCAGGGAATGCAGACGGCGTTGCACGAGTTGCGCGACATCAAGGCCGCGCTGGACGCCCATTCGATCGTTGCGATTACCGACGCCCGAGGTGATATCACCTACGCCAACGATAAGTTCTGCGAGATTTCCAAGTATTCGCGTGAGGAATTGCTCGGCCAAAACCATCGGATTATTAACTCCGGGTACCACCCCAGGGAATTCTTCACGGATCTATGGAGGACGATCACCCGTGGCCAGGTTTGGAAAGGCGACATTCGCAACCGCGCCAAAGACGGCACGATTTACTGGGTGGCGACGACCATCTTTCCGTTCCTCAACGCGCAGGGTAAGCCCTATCAATACATCGCCATTCGTACTGACATCACCGAACGCAAGCGCGATGAGGAGCGGTTGGCCGAATTGGCGCGGAGCCTCGCAGAGAAGAATAAGGAACTCGAAACCATCGTTTATGTCGCCTCCCACGACCTGCGCTCGCCCCTCGTCAATATTCAAGGATTTAGCAAAGAGTTGGCGCGCGCCTGCGAGCAGGTGCAGGCCAGATTGGCGGAAACCGGCCGGGGGACGATCCACGAGCCCGAACTCCGAGCAATACTCGCCGAAGACGTTCCGGAGGCGATCGAGTATATCATGGCGGGCGTGGCGAAAATGGATGCGCTGCTCGCTGGGTTCTTGCGATTTTCGCGCTTGGGCCGCGCAGCTCTGCGAATCGAACAGCTCAACATGAACGCGCTCTTTGCCAGCATTGTGCAGGCGATGGACTTCCAAATCAAAGAGGCTGGCGCTGCGGTGCGCGTGGGTAATCTTCCGCCCTGCTTGGGGGACGCCACTCAGATCGACCAGGTATTCTCGAACCTGCTGGATAACGCCCTCAAGTACCGCCATCCGAAACGGCCCTGCCAGATCGCCGTCAGCGGTCACGTGGAGAATAATCGTGCTGTCTATGCCGTTGCCGATAACGGCATCGGCATTGCCCCGGAACATCAAGCCAAGGCTTTCGAGATTTTTCATCGCCTGGATCCCTCGCGCGGCCACGGCGAGGGTTTGGGCTTGACCATCGCGCAACGCATCCTGGAGCGGCAGAATGGAAAAATCTGGATCGAATCAAAATCAGGTCAGGGCAGCACGTTTTATGTTTCTCTGCCGACAAAATGACACAAGCCGAGCCTGGAAGGGCAATCATGAGGAACAATTCGCCCCTTGATTCAGGCATTTTGGCGTCTTTATATTGCTCCTCACCCCAGAACGCGTTCGGGTTTAACATCCTTTGCTCTAATGATTATGAAAAAAGCCGGCATGACCAAAGAAGTGATGATTCTGATTGCCGATGACGATGCTGGACACGCTCGTCTTATTGAAAAGAATCTCTCCCGCGTCGGCTTGCACAATCGCATCCAGAGGTTTGAAAATGGCCAGCAGGTGCTGGACTTCTTCTTTGGCAAATCCGGCGACCCGGGTCACGATGCCAATGCAGCCTACCTTTTGTTGCTCGACATTCGCATGCCGAAGGTGGATGGCGTGGAGGTGCTGCGCCGGATCAAAGGGGACCCGCTGCTTCGCAAGATACCAGTGATCATGCTCACGACGACAGATGACCCCCGCGAAGTCGCCCACTGCCACGTATTGGGATGCAACAGTTACATCGTCAAGCCGGTGGACTACGACAAATTCGCTGACGCTATCAACAACCTCGGCCTCTACATTTCGCTCATCGAAGTGCCGGAAGTAAACCCACAGCGCTGACGTCGCTGTTCGCGCCGCCAGCAGACCCCGGTGGGCTTCTTGTCTGGTTGGCTTGGCTGCGATTTCTTTGTAAGCTGAAATCCGGATGCCTGATGATGCTAGACAGCGGACGGTCCTCGTGGTCGATGATGACCGCGGCTTGTTGCGCCTGATCGGGAAGGCATTGCAGCGCGAGGGATTCTCCACCGCCACCGCGGCGTCTGGCGCGGAAGCGATCGCTTGGCTGGGAAAACACCACGCTGACCTGACGTTGCTGGATTTAAAACTCCCGGACCTTGAAGGCAAAGAAGTCATCGCTCACCTGAGGGAGACTCCGTTCGTGGTGATCACGGGCCAGGGCGACGAACGCATCGCCGTTGAAATGATGAAACGCGGCGCTCTCGATTACCTGATCAAAGATGTCCACTTCGTTGAACTCGTTCCCACTGTGGTTCACCGTGTATTCGGGCGAATCGAAGACCAGAAGCGCCTTCAGGTTGCCGAAAGACAAGCGCGTCTCGCCCAGACGCTTGTCGAACAGGGTTCCAGCGGAGCGATGATCCTTCAGGCGCACTTGGAAAACCCGATGATCGCCTATGCCAATCCGGCCTTGGCCACGTTGGTGGGCTGCGCCGTGGACCATCTCGTTGGCAGCCCATTCCGCGTTCTGGACGCCTTTGCCCACGGTTGGGAACCAATCGCGCGAGCGCTGGCTGCCCAGCGGGCTTTCAGTGGCATTTTGCGCCTCCGCCGCCGCAACGCCGAGCAGCGCAGCGCGCGCTGCCGCATGACTCCCATTTGCGATCACGGCGGCGAGCAAACCCATTGGGCTGTCGTTATAGACGATGTCACGCAGCAACAACGTCTCGAACGCGAGTTGCTGGATATCTCGGACCGGGAGCAAAACCGTATCGGGCAAGACCTGCACGACAATCTGGGTCAAAAGCTGACCGCGCTCGAATTGTTCACCCAGGCCTTGGTAACCGACCTGCGCAAAGACGCGCCGGAGCTCGTCGCTTCGGCCGCTGAGATTAGTCGGCAGCTTCAGGCAGTGATTCGCGATGCTCGAACTATGGCTCACGTGCTGTCGCCGGTTTCGCTGGACAAGTATGGCCTGCAGAATGCCCTTCGTGAACTGGCTCGCGCCACCACCGTGCTGACGGGGGTTCGGTGCGAGTTTACATGTGAAACCGAAACGCAAGCGCATGACCTCGCTGTCGCTACCCAGCTTTACCGCATTGCCCAGGAAGGGACCAACAACGCGGTCAAGCACGCGGGCGCCACAAGAATTCACGTTTCCCTAAAGGAAAACGGCGATTGTTTTGACCTCACGATTGAAGATAACGGGCAGGGTTTCTCGGCTTCCGCCAGCAAACAGGATGGCATGGGCCTTGGTCTCATGCAACATCGAGCCAGTCTGATCGGCGCTTCGCTCGTCATCCAATCAGAGCCCGGCAAAGGCACTCAACTCTGTTGCCGGGCGCCCGCTAGACTATGAGTCGTTCTTCTAAATCCGGGTCGAAGCCTTCGCCAAAGCCGCCGCGGCTTGTGCGGAAAAAACGAATCCTGATCGTCGATGACCATCCCATGACACGGTCCGGATTGGTTAATCTCCTCGACAAACAACCCGACCTCGAAGTTTGCGGCGAGGCCGGTAGCCCTGCAGAGGCTCTCGCCCACATCCCGCGGCTCAAACCCGACCTGCTGATGACCGACATCACTATGCCGGGCCGCAGCGGAATCGAGTTCATCAAGGATATTCGTGCCGTTCATCCTGAGTTGCCTGTCCTCGTGCTTTCCATGCACGACGAAACGGTGTATGCTGAACGGTCCCTGCGTGCCGGTGCCCGCGGGTATATCATGAAGGAAGTCGGCGGCGAGACCCTGCTCCAGGCTCTTCGGCAGGTGCTTGGCGGCAGTGTTTACGTCAGCCCGCGCATGTCGGCTCAATTGCTCGACGCCCTTGCCGGCGCTCAGCCGCGGGGTTCGGGCTCACCAATCAAGAAACTGACCGATCGCGAATTTGAAGTCTTCCAACTCATCGGTCAGGGAAAGAGCACCCGCGATGTCGCCAGGCAATTGCATCTCAGTTCAAAAACTGTCGATGTTCACCGCGCCCATATCAAAGAAAAGCTTGGCCTTGAAGACTCTACTTCTCTCATCCGTTACGCCGTCCGCTGGGTCGAATCCGAGAAGCCCGGTGCCTGACGTTTCAAATACGCCGGCCATCCCTCGGAATTCGGACCTCCCTTGAGTGACTTTTGAAACCTTGTCAACCGGAATTCTGAACTTTTTTGGCACGCATAGGCACTCACTGGCACGCATAGGCACACTAAAACCGCCTTTTCAACAATTTCTCCAAAAACCGGGTGCATAATATAGCCATGAGAAAAGACATAAACTACATAGAGTTTAAGGGTTCGGCGGTGCAGAGCTCGACCGTTCACCAATCTAACTCTCTTAACCGCTAACAACCATGCACTCGCAAAAGACGATCCAACAATTTATCAAACTCCGCTCCAGGAGTTACTCTCTCCATGACATCTCGGAACGGCTGCGCGTTCCTCGGTCCACTCTCGGTGACTGGAATGCCCGTTATTTCCTCGAAATCAGCACCGCTCGCGCGGCCAACTGGGAACGGATCGAGGCGGCCGCCGCCCACTTTGCGGAACACGACCTTTTCCGCGTCCTGGGCCTGGTCGAACGCGCCGAGCACGAGTTGGCCCGCCGCGATCTCACCTTTATGAAAGACAGCGACCTCATTCGCCTTTTCTGCGTTAGCCGCCGGGAATACTTCCGCCGGCGCGACCGCCTCATGGCGCCTCTCGAACGCCCCAGGCCCTCCTCGAAACCACTTGCCGAGGCGCCGGTTTCGATCACACCTGAAGCATCAAATGGTCACGGCCAAAAGCCAAACCCCCGCAATGCTGCCAAATACACCGCCATTTCCAACGCTGTGACTGCGAGCGTGGCCGTTCACCCGCGTGCTTCCATTCGCGACCCTCTCCACATCGCTGCCCCAAACCGCTGCGATTCTTTCAACGGCTTTAGCCGTTTCCAAAGCGGCGCCGGCAGCCAAAACCGGAAAAAACCGGACGAAAACCGGACAACGGAATCCGCTGAACCTGCGGATGACATTGCATCACCGACCCGTTATACCTGAGGCGCATTACACATGTTCTGGTTGATTCCATTTATCGTTGCCGGGGTCCTCTTCGGAACCTCAGCGACGGCCGTCGGTGCGCCGACCGTGTTCGAGTTTCGCACCAATGACGTGATCGCGTTCGTCGGCGGTGCGGACGTCGCCGCCGCCCAGCACTCCGGCCATGTCGAAACGTTGCTTGCCGTCGCCCACCCGCGCCTGAAGCTCCGCTTCCGCAACCTCGGTTGGGAAGGGGATACGGTGTTCGAGCAGCCGCGCGATTTCGCTTTTCCATCGCTGCTCACGAACCTCCACAGAGCCGGCGCGACCGTAATCGTGGCACAGTTTGGCCGTGGCGAGTCCCTGGACCGGGTCGCCGTGCCCGATTTCGCCGCCGCCTATCGCAAGCTGCTTGACACCCTCGCAAAGCAAACTCCTCGCATCCTTCTGGTCACGCCGGTGCCCTTCGAGGCGGGCAACGGCTCATTGCCGGACTTGTCAAAGCGCAACCCCGACCTCGCCCGGATTGCCGATGCGATCTGCCTGCTCGGCCAGGAACGCACGTTGTTCGTCGTCGATCTATTTGCGGAGCTTGGCGGCGCAGA
>JAKEEH010000255.1 GCA_022616725.1 Limisphaerales bacterium
CCGTCCGCGGCAGGTTTGACCCGTGGCAGGGTGTAACTGCCTGGCGCTGGCACGTCGTAGTCATGATCGCTGGTGCGCGATGCGCTTGACGCCACGTCACTCGCGAGACTGGAGTCGCTCTGGATCATACCAGCGAGAGCCAGCAGCCAAGCGATCTTTGCCGCCAGGCGACGCACGCCGCGCGCTCTACGCTTCGTTGCGCTTCTGCGATGCCGCGGAGCCTCCTGGCCGGCCACACCCTTCGCGTTGGGACGGCGCTCGGCAGGAGCGTGGCTCGGTTGAGGTCGCGATTGTACAGAGATCGCAGTCACAGGGTAAAAGGGGAGAGGACAGAACATAGATAAGTAATGTTGAGAGTTGTCGTTGAAACGTCTGGGCTAATTCAGCTTCCGATTTTCGTCGCGCCGAACAACATGTGATGGGGACGCACGGAGGCTGAGGTTGTTCAGGTCGCGGGTAAAGTCCCGCAGGCGCATTTCGTAGTCCATCATCTGACCGATGCGGTCGGTCATGAGTTCTTCAATATTGCGGCCCCAGCGGTGCTCCCGTTCTTCCCATTCAATGCGGCGCAGGCGGGCGATGTCATCGGCGCGTTCGTCTTCCCATTGGTGGAGGGTGGATTTGGCGACGCCGAGTTGCTCGGATATTTGGCCGAAGCTTTTGCCTTCAGCGCGGAGTTCTACGAATTGGTCTTTGGTCTCGTTAGTATGCATGTAGGTCGGTTAGTATTTTCACCGCAGAGGACGCGGAGGACGGGGAGTTCAAAAAAGCCTTGTAAACACAGGGTTTTTGCGTCTCGCCGCGTCTGCTGCAGTGTAATTTTTCTCGTGTTCACGCCGGAACGATACGCGAGGGCAGTGACAACGGTATGTCAGCAGCGATTTTGGAAAATTTCGTGGGTTTGGAGAGAGTTGGCATGGAAGTTGAAGACTTCATAAGGAACCCAGGAGGAAAGGAAGCCTGGAACAGATGTCGTCCACCTGGAGGGAGTCGGCCAGCGTGGCACGAAGCAAGCTGTTGCGTGGTTCAATGAAGAGTTGGAGTTTTGCCGTACTCGGCGGCTGGGGGCTGGTTTTGATTGGGCTTTGCGGCTGCAAGTCCAAGGAGAATTCGCCGGAAGACGCCAAGTTAAAGGACCAGATTTACACAAATCGGTTCTTCGGATTTCAAATGCAGATTCCGAAAAACTGGGTGATTCTTGACAAACCATCCAAACGAGCCGTGCGAAAGGGAGCAGAAGCAATTCTGGGCGGCGACAAAGAGACAGCAGCAGAGGTGGCCGAGGTGGCAAGAGACTGCCATTTTCTATTGATGGCCAGGGATCTGTGGACAGGAACGTCTATTGGAGTAATGGCGATGGAAGTGGATGAGGAACCCGACAAGCAATCCATCAAGGAATATCTGGAGATGGAATTGGACCTAATGGCAGGTCCAGGCAAGCCTCTGCAACGGGTCAATGAGGTTGCGCCGGTGAGACTTGGTTCGCGCGAATTCTTGCGAGGAGACGTGGCCGGAAATGTCATGGGCGACTTTCACCATCAGGCCATGTTTGTCACCATCGAGAAAGGCCATGTGCTCATGATCATAGCAGGCGCGAAGGCTGAGAGTGAGATTGAACAGGTGGTTGCCAAAGTTGGGATGCCGCTGACTCGAAACGAAAGTGCCCCGAGCGGCAAAGTCGCGCCGACGATCGCTGCGCGGGAGATAACGAAGACAGATGTCTTACCAGAGCCCGATTGGGTGAAGCAGATTAAACTGCAGGGAATTGGGGGGACGGAGGCGCAGCGTTTGGCCATAATTAATGGGAAGACCTTTGGAAAGGGAGATGCCGGTAATATCAAGACGACAATAAAAACGGTGGTAGTGCGTTGTATTTCGGTCGGAGACCAGTCCGCCCGGGTGATGATTGACGGGGTCGAGGGAGAGCGCGAGCTGCAGTTGGCGCGGAAGTGAAGGCGGGGGAACCCGAGGCGGAGGCCGACGCGCGCATTTGCACTCCATGCGCTCATGGCTCACAGCAGAAAAGACTTACGAGGGGCTTCCCTTGTTCCTCCGTCGGCCTATGGACCTCGACGCGGGCTCGCTTCGCCCACTTTATCCCACCTTAGTGGTCGTGACTCACGAGTTTGCGAAACGCATGCCGAACGGCTTACCTGACGCTGATTACAACGACGGTCTCGCGGAGATGGACTGCGAGTTAGTCGAGGCATTTGACGCTAACTGCACGGGCGTTCCAGTACTGGTGGAGACGTTCGGAGGTAAGCGACACTATTATTTTTACGTTGCTCAGAAGGCCGACGTTTCGGCCGCGATCTCTGCGGTTGCGCGTCGGTATCCCACGGAGCGATTATCGTGGTCGGTTTACCCAGACCCCAACTGGGGATTTATCGAGAGTTATGCCAGAGACCACTTTTGATGCGGCCAACAAGGCGTTGCGGGGGTCGTCCCTGAGCGTTATAGCGGGTGAGTGCTTGAATTACGAAGATTCGCATCGAGCTTTCACGATGGCTATTCGTAAGCGGCGTAGCACTGCTCGGCTTTTGCGTTGTTCTCCTTGTTTCCCTATGGGTCAAGGCTTGGGCAAATGAGTTGCTGCCATCGCAGATTCCCGAGTATGACCGCACGAAGCACGGTCCGTGGCGGCACACGGCACTGAACTTCTACGTTTGGCAAGCGATGCTTCTCCCCATCTATGCGAGTTGCGCTTCGCTGCTCTCATTGGCTGTCAAGCCCAGTCGCAGAGCTGGATTGCTTTTGGCCTTTTGTGTCGTCTCTTTTTGGATCGTCATCAGTTCTTACTTTTGGCTAGTTGATTGAGCATGACTGCGCCGACTAACCAATCGCTTCGGCATACCGTGGCCGATCAACTGCGGGGGACCCGATCAGCGCTCGGAAAGGTGACCGCTGGTGTATCATACGAGGGGCGCGCGACACCCAGGCTGGAATTGCCGCGGAGAATGCATGAATACGGCAGCGGTACCCTGGCGCTCTTAAGACGAGGTAGAGGATGACCGATACGCGACCCGAGATCGCTGAAATGGTTCGAACGCAATTAATGGCGCGCTCAGGCGCGGAGCGTTTTCGAATGGGGGTGGAAATGTTCGAGGCGGCACGGCGAATGGTGCTCGCATCGCTTCCGACAGGTCTGTCCGATCGTGAACGCCAACGGCTGCTTTTCGAGCGAATCTATGGCGAACCGTTGCCCGAAGCGGCGTTGAAGTGAAGCGCGTTAGTCGGGTTGTGCCATGAACGTCCCGGACAGCGAAGTACGCCGATTTATCCATTTGATTCTTGCGATGGCGCAGGAGGATGGGCTTTCACGATGGTTATTCGTGAGTGGCGGTTTCTGAAGAATTATGAGGGACCCGACTGGTGACCAGGCGGAAACGCAGCACGAGGAAACGCGTCATGACATTTCCTGCTGAGATAATTCACGAATCCCTGCGGCTTTGTGGCGCGACTTGGAAAGCACTGCCTTATCCGGATCATCAAAAGGTCGTATCGCGCTGGGTATCGGTTTACGGTGAGATCTACAAGTCGTATTGGCGAAAGAAGTCCGGACCTCGCGCTATCGCTGACGCTGAAGCCGCCACGGAGAAAGCCTTTCTCCTGGTTCCGTGCCGAGATCCTTCACAGCGGGGTTGGGATGCGGTTGGAGAGGCCTATTCCTGCTTGGCGGATAAGCTTCCAGATTTGACCGAAGCCAGCCACTTTGTTGACATCTTCATCTCACCACAAAATCTGTCGTGGACTTTGCTTTATGGTCATGAAACGGATGTTTTTGGAGGGCCGATATTCGCGCGAGTGGGCTGGTGTGTTGCGCCAACGCCTGAGCGTCAGGAAAAGGCTCGGTATCGGAAACGAAATTGACGCGAACAGCCGTCGATGGGAGAAAAGTGCCACCTCCTTACGTCGGTGGTTACAAAACAGGATTTCAGAAGAAAACGGCGCGACCCTTCCGAATCGCGCCGCCACGTAATCGCGTGCAAAAGCTATCTCTTCGCCGCTTCGTAGTATTTATTTACTTCATTCCAGTTCACGACATTCCACCAGGCCTTCAGGTAGTCCGGCCGGCGGTTCTGGTATTTCAGGTAATACGCGTGTTCCCACACGTCGCAGCCCAGCACCGGTTTGATGCCTTCCATAATTGGACTGTCCTGGTTGGCCGTGGAGGTGATTTCCAGCTTGCCGCTTTTGACCACGAGCCAAACCCAGCCGCTGCCGAAGCGCCCCACACCGCCGGCCTCAAACTTCTCCTTGAACGCGTCGAAGCTGCCAAAGGTCGCGTTGATATCCTCTGCCAGCCTGCCTGAGGGTTTTCCGCCGGCGTTCGGGCCCATGATCTTCCAGAACATGGAGTGATTGGCGTGACCGCCGCCGTTATTGCGCACCGCGGTGCGAATATCTTCCGGCACGGCGTTGAGATTGCTGATCAGATCCTCGATCGACTTCTTTTCGAGGTCAGCCTTGCCCGCAATCGCCTTGTTCAGATTCGTCACATACGCGTTATGATGTTTCCCGTGATGAATTTCCATCGTTTGCGCGTCGATGTGCGGTTCCAAAGCCTCTTTCGGGTACGGTAAAGGTGGTAATTCGTATGCCATAATCTGCCTTTGTTAGTTCAGTTCCATGAAGCAAAACCCATTGCCTCTTTCCGCCGGACATTAACCAACGGTTATCTGCAACGCAAGGATTGATCGCAACCTTTGCGAGTTTCGTCTTGCCAGAATGGCTCTCACCACGGAGGCACAGAGGCACGGAGAGGCACAGGGAAAATCTCACTTCTTTGTGCCTCAGTGTCTCTGTGGTGAATTTGTTTTGCAGTCATTCTCCGCGGCCTTGCAGGCTCCTTTGAAGGGCCTCAATCTTCGCCAGGTCCACGTCCGGCGGGGCGCGCTCAATTACAAACTGCAGGTCCTCGCGCGCACCGCTGATTTCGCCGGCGGCGATTCGGGCCACCGCTCGTCCCAGTCGTTCCAGCGGGGCGTCAGGTGCTAACGCCACCACGGTATCGAGATAACGCAGACTCTCCGTTGGCGCCTGGCGGCGTTCCGCCACATTAGCCAGGTTCCGCAGCATCCGGATGATGATGTCCCGTTTGCTTGCGGGCGCAAAATGCTCCGGTTCGACCGATATTCTGCTAAATTTTGCGATCGCTTCTTCGGCTTCGGCCAGTGTGAGAAGTTTTGCGCCGTCAAACACATCGATCAGCCGTTCCTTGCCGCGCCCAGGATTGTACATGACCATGAAATGCCCGGGTAACGGCGCTCCAGTCACATGAGGCAGGTCGATCCGCCGGGCCAACTCCATGAACACGACCGCGAGCGTGATCGGAAGGCCTTCGCGGTCATCGATCACGCGGTCGATGTGGCTGTTGGCGCGATCATAGTAATCGGAGCGGCTGCCGTGAAAGCCGTTCTCTATAAACCACGTGGTGAGGCGCTTCAGGCGCGCCTCTCCATCGGGCAGATCAGTGCCCTTAATCTCGGCCGCCATCGCATCGATCTGATCGCGATATGAATCTACATCCAGCTCCGGATTATCGAGCTTCGATACCATAAGCGCGGCGTGAAACAGATCGACTCTGTCGTCCGGCCCCTGCAGCAATTTCACCAACTGCTGCTGCACCGCTTTGCGCCGGGCGCGTGCCGCGAATTCGCGGATTTCGGCGGCTCGCCGTTCCAGGCTGCGCGCCTCGTCAGAGAGGACACGATGGGCAACATCACTGTTGCCAGCCATGATCGGCTCCAGGCTCGCCTCGGTAATTTGGTCCAACTCCGAAAGCCGCGCTTTCAATTGCGCGGCGAGTGCCAGCGCGGATTGTTCACGCGGGGCAAGATCTTTCCCAACCCGAAAATCTTTGAACTCGGCCCGGGTATTTCGAAACTTTGCGAGCCCCGCCTTGCCCAGCTTGAGTTGAGTATCGGTCGATTCGATCACCAGCCGCTCGTTGACGTAGCAGAGTAATTTGTCGTCCTCGACGCGCACTCGCAGGGCATTGAATTCGCCGGGGCGGTAATGCGGGGTGTTGGTGGAAGTGATTATGGTCCAGGAATAAACGCTCGGCCCTTCGAAGCGCGTTAATCGAAGCTGTCCTGCGGTCGGATAGAACCCATAGTGCGTGTCCTTGGCGTCGGCCTCAAACACCAGGCCGGCTGCGCCGGATTCATCGTCGAGCCGGACGCTGACAGCGACGTCATAAGGCCGCTCCGGAACCGGTTTGTGGGACAGGCAAAGTGATCGGCCACCGAAACCGCTCCCCTGCCCTTCGACGACGATGCGCCCGCCCCGTTGTGTCCAGCGCGCGCCCATCAATGGCAGCCATTCCCGGGCATTGAGCGCGCCGATAGTGAGCCAGCGCGATATCGGAACGGGGTTTGGCTTCGCGATCAGCTTCTTCAATTCGGAAATCGAGGTCGCAAATCCGAGGTTCGCGCTCAGCGCGGCCTTGAGCGAGAGCAACCCATGAACGCGCCCATTCATGTCCACCAACGGCCCACCGCTGTTGCCCGGCTCGATTGGAATCGCCAGTTGGATCATTTCCACACCGTCAAAGTCGCGCCGAGCCGACACCACTCCCTGCACGATGCTGTGCTCCATCCCCAGCGGATTGCCCATTGCGACGACGGGCGTGCCCTGTTTCAAGTCGTCGGAGTTTCCAAGGGGCAACGCTGGAAGGTTGTTGGCGTCAATTCGCACAATCGCCAGATCCAAATTTCGGTCCCACGCGAACACTTCGGTGACTTCGCGCTCGCGCCCATTGGCCAGCCGCACAATGATGGGCCGCGCCTCGCCGATCACATGAAGACTGGTCGCGATGAGGCCGTTGGACGAAATCACGAAACCCGCCCCGACACCATCCTCTTTGCCGTCGCGGCCAAAGTGCGAGATGACCACGACCGACGGCCGAAGGCGTCTCGCCAGTTCCTCCACGCTCGAAGTGAGCGCTGGTCTGCCCGTCTCACTCCGCGATTTCTCCCGTTTCGAAGCACCCCCGGCATTCAAAGCGCACGAGAGCAAGACAACCCAACTCGTTAGTGAACACCAGAACGACATTGTGGAACATTACGCCGCCGCAACGCGCCCCGACCAGCGTAAACGCAAGGTAATTC
>JAKEEH010000256.1 GCA_022616725.1 Limisphaerales bacterium
CCTTTACGGCTGCCCAGTTCTTGGCACCATTTACATTGTTCTGGGCGGCGTTCTGTACGGTTAGTTTGACCAGGGTGACTGGAGCCATCTGAACCCCCTAGGCGAATCGACACTCGTGTCTTTTGTCAGTCGTCATCCAGCGAAGCCCTGAATCTCGCAACCACTGGTAGGTGATCCGACACCTCAGCGTCGAACTGCGCCAGCGTCAATCCCGAGACTTGGTCTGCGCGGATGATTCGCAGACTCTTCTCGATGTATTCCCGCGTGTGGCCTGCGGAGACTGCATAGCCGTCGAGCAGGTTACCCGGAGTACCGCCGCTTCCAATGTGTGAGAATTGCCCGACAAGTTCTGCCGACGAAACGAAACGCACGAAGCCAGCCGGGTTCATATCTGTAAAGTTCTGGTGGTCCTGCCCTGGAATCATGTTGTAGTCGCCGACGATGAGAACATCCTTTTCAGCGGCGCCCGTTGCCAGTTCGATGAAACTCCGAATCACCGCCGCCTGACGCGAGCGCGTCTGTCGCTCGGCGCTGCCGCGTCCGGACTTGAGATGAAGGGCTATCAGTTTGAAGTCGAATAGTCCGACCCTTACGTCCGCAGTCAGAGCCTTGCGCAATCCTGAGTTGCCGTCATCGGAGGCGTCGAGTAGTGTGACATTCGTTACGGCACCCGTCTTGTAGAGAATCGCGAGGTTCTGAACTGCCGACTGGTCAACGACCTTCCCCTGATAGCAGGCACCGAGCTTGCTCAATTCCAGGATTAGTCTGTCCACGACATCATCGGGGTTCACTTCCGCGAGCGCGATGACTTCGGTATCGACGTCGGCAATGACGCGCGCGAGATTGGGCAGTCGGCTGTCTGGAATTGCACCGAAGCCTTTCAGGTTCCAGCCCACAATCGTTGCTGTGGTGTCGATCTGCCCGAAGGACGATGGAGTGAGTAGCAGAACAGCGAAAAACAAGGCTAGCGAACGCAGGAACCGGCTGGGCATGGCTCCCTCCGAGAAAGTGAGGTAGATATATCACAAGTCGTTATCTCTGTGGTATAAGAACCGCACAGCGGCACAGATGCCCAGAAGGAGGCGAACCTTGGAACCCAGGGACATCGCCTTTTCCCAAAAGGCGTACGTCAATGTGGTCACGCACTTTTCACGGCGAATTTAAGTTCATTTGATTAGAAATTATATTGTAAAGAATTGAAAGCCACGAAGGCGTTGAGAGTTATGGCGACGGGTACAACCAAAGCATGGATTCTGACCAACGCCCAGTGGGCGATCCTCGACCCGTTGTTTCGACCCAAACGGCGGCCGGATGGGTGGGGGCGGCCTTGGCGGGATACGCGGCAAGTGCTCAACGGAGTGCTGTGGGTCCTGCGCACCGGAGCAGCTTGGAGCGAATTACCCGACAAATATCCCCCTATCAGACCTGCCGCCATCGCTTTCAACAATGGCGGCGCTCCGGCCAGTATCTGCGCGTTTTGCAGAAGCTGGCCGAAGACTTACGCGACCGCGGGAAACTGGATCTATCCGAGGCGTTCATCGACGGCAGTTTCAGCAGGGCCAAAAAGGGGGCTCTACTGTCCGCCTTGATCGCCGCGGAAAAGGCAGCTATATCATGGCGATCGCAGACCGCCATGGTCTTCCTGTCGCCATCCACGTGGCCGGCGCTGGCGCGCATGAGGTCACGCTGGCCGAAGCCACGGTGCGCGCGCGTTTCCTGCGCACGCCGCCGGCGCGGCTGATCGGTGACAAAGCCTACGACAGCGCGCCGCTGGCGCGACGACTGCGGCAACTCTACCGCGCCGAGTTGATCGTGCCGGATCGCGACAATCGCCGCTGCCCCGCCACACAAGATGGTCGCCGCTTGCGGCGTATGCGTCGCCGCTGGAAGGTCGAGCGACTCTTCGCCTGGTTGCAATACTTCCGCCGCGTGCTGATCCGCTGGGAACGATACGCCGAAAACTACCTCGGAATGGTTCATCTCGCTTGTATCCAAATCCTTGTGAGGCATATATGAGATAACTTTGTCTCAGTTTGAGAGAAGTTTCCGGCCGGGCTGGGGTGAGGTTTAAGTTCAATTCAATACACACGCACCATAAGAATGCCCGTCAATGGCATTCAGGTGTTGGAGCGCGTAAAACGCGGGAGGTTGCCGGCGTGGAAGTGATGCTGATGAGCCGCGCGATTCTACCGACACCGCCCTGGGAACCATCCGCCAAAGTGCGGCCGGTTACCTCACGAAACCGGTCCGAGGGGACGATCGCTGGAGTCGCGCTTGTGTCCGCTTTGGCGGCGTTAATTGTTATTGTGGTTTTCAACTGTTGTTTCCCACGCCTGCGGCGCCGCTGGCTCGGAGCGAGGCCAACCGCCGAGCATGACCGAATTTTGCCGGTGGGTTGACGCTTGCACTACCCGCGCAGCACCCTAGGAAAGCGCAATGACAGCGGTGCCACGTAGTGGTCCGCTTTCCACTGCTTCGTGAGCTGCAGCTGTTTCCTCGAGCGAGAACTGGCGCCCGACGGCGTTGATGAGACTCTTGCTGCGCAGGCACGCTGTGATATCGCGGATAGCACTTTGCCTGGCCTCGGGAGTGAGTATGTACGCTTGAACCAGCCGGAGGGTTACGCCCTTGTACGCCAGCAGGTAGTAAGGCAGAACGGGTTCAGGCACTCGCGTGGAAGAATACGACGCGATCACGCCATTCGGTTTGATGGCCGCAGCATTGACCGCCAGGTTGGCTCCGAAATCCAACTCCACAATCCGGTCGACGCCGTTGCCGGATGTGATGGCTGTGACATTGGCTACGACGTCTTCCTGCCGGTAGTTGAGAATGTAGTCGGCGCCTGCGCGACGGGCGTGCTCCCCCTTCTCCTCCGAGCTCACGGTCGTGATGACGGTACTCCCGCCCCATTTTGCAAACTGAATCGCATAATGGCCGACCGCACCTGCACCGCCGGCAATCAAGAGTGTTTTCCCATGTACCGGGCCGTCGGCAAACACAGCAAAATGCGCCGTAGAGGCGGGCACACCCAAGCAAGCGCCTTCTGCAGAGGGCACCCCTTCAGGAAGGGGGACCGCCTGTTCCGATGGCAGGCAGACGTATTCCGCCGCGGTCCCGAATGCGCGCCCGTACTGCGCGTTGTACATCCACACCCGCTCCCCAATCCGCGACCGGCTGATACTGTCACCGACATCCTCGATGATTCCTGCGCCATCATGATGCGGGACAATCAGCGGATATTCGATCTCCTTGCCGCGCCAGCCCGATCGTTTCTTTGTATCCGATGGATTTACGCCGGATGCGTGGACCCGAACGAGCACCTCGCCGCGATTGGGCCGTGGTTGGTCCAAACGACCAACACGAATGACCTCGGATGCGGGACCGGTTTCGGTGTACCAGGCAGCACGCATGTTAGGGACTCGAGGAAGAGATTTCGCGGACAGCAGAGCTTACCCTTGATTTCACTGTACACGCATCGTTTTCATTTTTCGACTCATCAGGTCGGCAAGAGACCGAAGTTGCCGGATCGTGAGCTGGTCAATGTCCCATTCTTCGAGAGAGGATTGGGCACGCTCGGTCTCAGTTTCCGGGCCGGTCCATCCGGACTGTACGCCACGGCTGGAAGCGGTGGGCGCTACGCTGGCGGCAGAATGCAGCCTTCTCCGTCGTGCACGTGCAACTGAACATCGAGTTCTCGACAAAGTCCCTCCAAGCGACTCAAGATTTGCCTGGCGCTTTCTGGGTTGGCAAACTGAGGCTCTCCGGCGTCATTCAAATGGCAGGGCCTGACCGATATCGTTGCCCAGGCCGTTTGGTTGTAATCGATCGAAAACACGGCGGTCTGTCGAAGCTCGGCGGGCCGCACGCGGTCGACGCGATAGGGCACGAGGGTTCGGTTTAGGTGAAAGGAACCCTCGGCCAGCGAGTGAAACACAAAATTGCCCAGGCTGTAAAAGATAGGGCGTGCCCTGTAAATCTCGACACCGTGCAGAGTGTGAGGGTGATGGCCCAGGATCACATCGGCCCGGGCATCAACCAGCGCGTGAGCTAATGGTCTTTGGTAATCCGCGAGCGGACCTTGAAATGCGGACGACCAACCCGGCGGCACACCCCAATGAACGCTGACCAAGACGATGTCGGAAGTATCCTTGGCGCTCTGAATGGCCTTCTGCGCGAGGATGACATCGTGCGGGTCCGCCTCGGTGATCACATACGGGGGCGTGCCGGGTTGTTCATCAGAAAGCACGCCATCACAAATCCAGGACGAGCGCACGCGAATCGGGGCAACTCCTGGCCGGACGCTTGTGGCGGCGAAACCAGGGGGCAGCGTGCAGCAGAGAGCGATGCAGGCGATTCGGAATGGGCCCACTTGGGTTAGCGCCGGCTTCAGCGCTTCTTGAAGGTCTCGTCCGGCGCCTGCGACGCTAAATCCCGCCTCGTGCAAGATAGCGAGCGTATCGAGCATCGCTTCGCTTCCGAAGTCAAGCGCATGATTGTTGGCGAATGAGAGGAGCCGGAACGGTGCTCGCTTCAACTCCGAGACCAGCCCCGGCTTTCCGCGAAAGACGATGGGCTTGTCGGCGGGATGCCCCTTCTCTGAAAGAGGCAGCTCCAAATTGGCAAAAACGAGCCGCGATTGCTGCAAGCAGTCGTAAACCTCGCTGGCAGCGAGTGCGTGCTGCAGCATCACATCCCCGACGAATGTCATGCGCCACTTCAGTGGGTGGGTCAAGGTTCCGACCGCCTCTCAGCGGCTCTCTCATTTGTAAATTGTGCCGCCCTTGATCACGTGAACGACGTTCTGCAAATTGCTGATGTTCTCGACTACGCTGCCCTTTACCAGGATGACGTCCGCAAGTTTGCCCGGTTCTACGGTGCCCAGATCGTTGCCTTTCTTCATGACCATCGCGGGGTATTTGGTTGCAGCGCGGATGGCTTCCAGCGGCGACATTCCATGTTCGACGAGAAGCCGAACTTCGCGCCACGTTGCATCCGTGTGGAAATTGCCCGGAGTACCCGCGTCAGTCCCCACCGCGATGCGCACTTTTGCCTGGATCATCTGACGCCATCGAATCGGAGCGCTTTCGATATAGCCCGGGCCGCGATGCCAATAGCGCAACGTGTTCACATTGGACAGAGATTCCTGCATGTCTTTCACCACATCCGGCGGATAGTCCGCGGCAACTTCCTGATCGAAGCGCCGCCCCGGAAAATCGCGGAGCACCCTCGAAGTCCAGTGCACGTTGCAGGTGGGAACCACCCAGGTTTGTTCGTCGATTAACAGCCGGATGATTTCCGCGGAGTAGGGGAGGCCGCCGACGGTGTAGCCGGTGTGCTCGATAGTGTCAGCACCCAGCCGCACCACCTTGCGAATCTCTTCCTCTTCCTTTCCATGGGTGGCAACGGTCAAGCCCGCTTTGTGCGCTTCGTCGATAATGGCTGCGAACTCTTCGTCGGACATGGCGAGAGCCTGGATGACCTTGATGAGGTCTACCTTCGCGTCAATCAGCCGGCGGGTTTTAGCACGGGCGTCCGACGCGCCTTGTACCGCCCAGCGAAAGTACTCGTCGCTTTGCGAGAACGACTTTTGAAGGAAGGGTCCGCTGACAAACAAGCGCGGCCCGGCAATTTCACCGCGGTTGATTCGGTCGCGGACTTCGATGATTTCTTCCAAAGGGGCGCCCAGGTCGCGCGCGCTGGTGACCCCATGCAGGAGGAGTTCTCGGGCGCTCACCGGGATGATCTCGCGCATTCGATTGCGGTATCGCGGAAAGTACTCGCCGTATTTTCCGTGGCCCATGATCATCAGGTGAACATGCAGGTCCCAGAGACCGGGCATGACCGTCATGCCACCCGCGTTGAGTATCTTTGCGCCGGCAGGGATCGGCACGGTACCTTTTGAGCCCACTGCAACAATGCGTTCGCCGCGGATCACCACGACCGCATCATGCAGGGCGGCACCGCCGGTTCCGTCGACGAGCATTCCCCCAACGATTGCCAGCTCGGTTTGATTGCCTCGCTCTTGCGCGCGTGTCGGCAACGCCGCCAGCAGGGCCAACAGCATCAAAAGCAACCGCGCCAAAAAAACCTGTCGATCCGTCATCGCTTCCTCTCCGGTTCTTTGGTTTGTGAGTCTCCAGCAGGCCACTCCCTAACGAAGATGCTTATTGAAAAACTCCACCAGCTTGCCGTAGGCGTGCAACCGATTCTTCTTGAGCCTGAAGCCGTGACCTTCCTCGGGGTAAGAGTAGAACTCCACCGGGTTGCCGTTCTTTCGCAAGGCTTCGACGAGTTGAGGTGCCTGCTGGAAGGGTGTGCGGCGGTCTCGCTCACCGTGGGTGATGAGGAATGGGAGTCCGGGGCGAATCTTGCCGACGTGGCGCAGTGTGGCAGTGTGCGCGTA
>JAKEEH010000257.1 GCA_022616725.1 Limisphaerales bacterium
AGAAGCGAAGGCCACGAAGGCGACAGCGACAGCAAGGATGACAATCTGGCCGAGTGCCAAAGTGATTCGCTTCACGCGGGTCTCTCGTTCAGCAACGGGGACCGTAGCGGGTTCAATTCGTTTTGTGGTTTTCATACTCGAGCTTTGGCTTGGTTTGATTTGTTGCTTCACAATTCCGGCGACATAGAGAACAGCGAGAATTTCGGTCAGAAGGGACAAGTAGTTCGCGCAACTCGCGGAGAATGGAACCTAAACCGCTCTCATTTCAATGGCATCAACTTGCGCACGGAAGCTTTGGTTCGCAGATCATCGGAAACCCGCTCAACGTTCCACTCCGGCTGAGACGAGCGCTCGTGCATGTGCGCTGTGGGGGTGCGGTCAATCAGGAGGCTGAGCAATTCCGGCCGGCTGTAGTGGCCGCGCGAGTCCATCAGTTGTTTGCGCTTATCAATGAGCGTGAAGTCAAGGTCGGCAATCACCACGCCTTCACCGGAACGGAGCGGCTCGCCCATCAAGGTTCCATCAGGGGCCACGATCGCGGTGAAGCAACCGCCGGAGATCGGACCGATGTTACAGCCGGTGTCCTTCATGATTTGCGCCTGCTGATCCGAATTCAGCCAGGCCGTGGCGCACACGACGAAGCACGCAGACTCCAACGCGTGTTGCCGGATGTTGACTTCCGTCTGCTGGGTGAACAGTTCCCCGAAGATGGAGCCAGGATACATCGCGGAGTGAATCTGCTCGCCGTCGGCCATCAACGCGTATCGCGCCAGAGGGTTGTAGTGCTCCCAGCAGGCCAGTTGACCGATGCGGCCAACTTTGCTGTCCACAGCGCGCAGGCCCGAACCGTCGCCCTGACCCCAAACCATGCGCTCGTGATACGTGGGCGAAATCTTGCGTCGTCGCTGGATCAACGTGCCATCCGCATCGAAGAGAAGCTGGGTGTTGTACAGCGTTCCGCCGTCACGCTCGTTGACGCCGATTGACACGACCATTCCCGCCTGCCTGGCCGCCTCGCCGATGGCGTCTGTAGCAGGCGACGGCATTGTCACCGCTTGGTCGAGCAGCTTCCTGTGCTCAGGTCCGACGATGTTCTGCACGGGCGTTTGGACGAACGAAAAGTACGGGTAGTACGGCACCACGGTCTCTGGGAACGTGGCGAACTGCACCCCCTGTTGATGAAGCTCGTGGATCTTCTGCACGACTTTTTCGACCGTTCCCTCGCGGCTGTAAAGAACGGGACTGATTTGGACCGCCGCGGCTCTAACGGTTCTCATGACAGGCTTCCTCGGGCGGCTTTGTTCAGTGCGGGTGAGGCCCCGTTGTTCGTGGATGCCGGTCTTCGCCTCAACGGCGTCTGCAATCGCAGTGGGCTGAGGACTGGCACTCTGGGCTTGCGCTGTTGGTTTGATGAGTGCGGTGATGATCAAGGCCGATGCCATAGCAATGGTAGCAATGTAGTTTTTCATTTTCTTGTATTTGCTGTTCGAAGACCGCCGAATTTATCCGCGTGAAGCGACACAAACTCCCGGACGCTCATCGCTGGCCGCCCGGTGACCTGCTGCACGCCATCCCCTGTAGATCGCGGCGACATTCACCAGCACGCTGAAGGCGTGTTCGATCAGAGGATGCGGCAGTTCCCGCCGCCATGCTTCGCGTAATATTTCTGGTGGTATTCCTCCGCGGCATAAAACGGCGTCGCCAGTAGGATCTCAGTCGTGATCGGGCCGGAGAGTTCGCCGCTCTTCTCCAGTCGTGCCGCGGACGCGCGGGCCGTGGCTTCCTGCTCGGGCGTGGTGAAGAAAATCGCCGAACGATACTGGCTGCCGATGTCTGGTCCCTGGCGATGCCCGGTGGTCGGATCATGAATCCGCCAGAAGACATCGAGCAGCGCGGCGAAGTTGAGTTGCGCGGGTTCATATCCCACCTCCACCACTTCGGCGTGGCCGGTCGTGTGCGAGCACACGTCTTCGTAGGTCGGGCTCTTCGTCACGCCCCCCGAGTAGCCGACGCGCGTATTCCTAACGCCTTTCACCTTCGCGAAATTCGCCTCGATACCCCAAAAACAGCCCGCGCCGAAAAGCACCCATTCGCGCGCCGGCTTCGCTCCGTTCTCGCGGAAGGTGAGCGCCGCGGAATTGATGCAATAGCGCAGGCCGGTCGGCACCGGTCCATCCTCGAAGACGTGGCCGAGGTGCGAGTCGCAGCGCACGCAGTGAGCTTCGGTGCGGACCATCCCGAAGCTCGTGTCCGTGGTGCGGCCGATATTCTCCTGGGCCACGGGCTGGAAGAAACTGGGCCAGCCGGTGCCGGAATCGAATTTCGCGTCCGAACGAAACAGCGGCAGCCCGCAACACACGCACGTGTAGAGGCCGTGCTGGTGGTTGTCGTGAAAGATGCCGCAGAAGGCCCGCTCCGTGTCATGCGTGCGCGTGATGCGGAATTGTTCGTCCGAAAGTTGCGCCCGCCAGGCTTCGTCGGATTTGACGATCTTGGGCACCTCGATGGGTGGACCAAGGGTGCCGGCATCATCAAGCAGGCGGACGGTGACTTGTAAGGTTTCTGTATTCCCAGATCTGGAACGCGCATGGCGAACTGGCTGGGCTCCGGTTAATTGGATTGCTGGTAGTTTCATGTGGCTTTTCATATTTTTGCATTTGTTGTTTTGTTCAAAGATCCACGGCCGCCGAACTTATCTGCGTGAAGCGACACAAACTCGCGGACGCTCATCGGCGGCTGGTCGGTCACCTGCTGCACACCGTCCGCTTGCCGGTCGTATCGGTTAGCCCGGTGCAGTTCCCCCATCGTCAACACATGACGAGCGACGTGCTCAGGCATTCCAAGTCGTTTCAACTCCCGTTCCAAGTACTCAGGGGGCGTGTCTGAGTATGTGACCTCGCGGTTCAGCGCGTCGGAGAATTCCCGCGCGACACCATGCATGTCCTGCGACCGCGGACCAGTGAGTTCGTAAATGTGGCCAATGTGCCGGGCAGGATCAGCGAGGACTGCAGCGATGACCCTGGCAACATCAGCCGCGGCAACTGGAGACGTCTTGCCTAAGCCGAACGGCAATTCAATGCGGCTTCGCTCGCGGACGCTAGCGCCCGCGAGAATGAGAAGGCTCTCCAGAAACATTGTTGGACGCATGGTAACGACCGGCAGGCCAGACCACGCGAGCGCCTGCTCGCTCAACCAGTGCTGTCGCTGCTGAGGGCTTGGTGTGGTGTTCTGGA
>JAKEEH010000258.1 GCA_022616725.1 Limisphaerales bacterium
CCCGCGGTCGCACCCTGGCGGTGAATTTGAAATTCTATTTCTAAGCCGCTTGCGCTTCAATCACCGCGGTGGCTGCAAACCTCAGACGCCAATTTAGCAAAAACTGGACTGCGAGTCTGGCCGGCGCTGCGATTGCAACACTCGCTGGTCTTGGCGTTCACGTTTTACCGTTCGGCAGAGGCTTGACGAGTTGGAGCTATGATTTACTGACGGTATCCAAACCGGTCGTGGTCCCCACCAATGCTGTGCTGGTTTTGATGGACGAGGCGTCGCATGACAAACTTGGCCAACCCTTGAACGCGCCGTGGGATCGGACCCTGCACGCGCAGCTTGTCAACAAACTGAGCGCTGAGGTCGCACGCGTCATCGTGTTTGACATCGTCTTTAGCGACCCGATGCGGGGAAATCCGGCTGCGGACACGACGTTTGCCGAGGCGATCGCGCGGAGCCGGCGTGTTATCCTTGCCGCCGATCATGAACTGGTGGGAAGCGGTAGCAAATTTCGCATGCCTTTGGAGCAATTGCGCAATGCGGCTGCAAATATTGGTTCTGCGGAGGTTATGCCCGGGTACGACTTGGTTGTGCGCGAGCACACCGCCGGACCGCCAGACCAACTGCTTTCGAGCCTGAGCTGGGCGGCGGCCGAATTTGTTGGTGCCGTGAAGCTGAACGAAACCGGCCATGAGCCGGCGCGGCGGTGGATGCATTACTACGCACCGGCCCATTCGCTGCCAGCCGTGAGTTATTTCGATGCGTTGAACAGTCCCTTGGAAGGTTTGTTTCGGGACAAAGCCGTTTTCATTGGGGCACGGATCTTCACCAAATTCGCTGGCGAGCGCAAAGACGAATACCGCACGCCCTACTCATTTTGGACGCCGCAACAGCAATTCATGTCCGGTGTCGAAATCCAGGCGACTGCCTATCTCAATCTTCTGCGCGGAGATTGGCTGAGGGTTTTGCCGCAGAATTCCGAGCGGATCATCATCGTTGTTTTTGGCGTCATCGCCGGCTGGCTGCTCATGAACTTTCGCCCGTGGTCGGCCACGGGGTTGGCGCTCCTGATTGGCACTGTGGTGGCGCTTGTGAGTTACGTCGCGTTTCGGCGCACATTCGTTTGGTTTCCATGGCTTATTCTGGAGGCCCAAATTGGCGCGGCGTTGTCGGTTTCCGTTGTAGTCAATTCCTTTCGACTCTTTCTGGAACGCCGGCTTTACGAACAAACGCTCGCGCTCTATCTCTCGCCCAAACTGGTCAAAAAATTCTCCCAGGATGAACATTTTCGCCAGCGCGGCGCGGAAAAGCAGATGCTCACGATCCTGTTCAGCGATATTGCGAATTTCACGACGATCTCGGAGGGGATGGACTCGGATGATCTCGCCAAGCTGATGAACAAATATTTTCAGCACGCGGTCAGCGAGTGCATTCACGTCACCGATGGCACGGTTGTGAAATACATTGGCGACGCGATCTTCGCGTTTTGGAACGCCCCGGAGCAGCAACACGATCACGCGGTCCGAGCCTGTGAGGCCGCGCTGCGTTTTCGCGACCAGGGCGTCGAGTATGTCAACGGACAGCCGCTCTTTACGCGCATTGGCCTGCACACAGGCGTGGCCAATGTGGGCAACTTTGGCAGCGTCCAACGCTTCGATTACACGGCCTTGGGCGAAAGCATCAATCTCGCCTCGCGCATGGAGGCGTTGAATAAATATCTTGGGACAACGGTCCTGATCACGGGCGCCACACAGGCGGAAATCGGCGGCAAATTCACCACCCGGTTCCTGGGCAAATTCCGGCTCAAGGGATTTGAGAAGTCGGTGGACGTATTTGAGCTGCTGGGCCGCGAAGGTGAGCTGAATGAGGCGTGGCACAAGCAATTTTCCTCCGCCCTCGAGAGCTTCCGCAATCGCGACTTGAATTCGGCTGCGCGCGAATTCCGGCGCGTGCTCGAACTGCGCAAAGAGGATGGTCCATCCAAGTTTTACCTGCACAAAATTGAAGAACTCCGCGCGGCCGTCCTGCCCGCAGATTGGCATGGCGAAGTCGAACTCAAGGAGAAGTGACCGCGAGCGTCTCGACAGGGCAGGGGATAGCCGCACTGAAAGGTTGCTGCGAATTGCCAACGGCTTGACTGAATTGCGCCAGCTCGTGGAGTGCGGCTGTCCTCTGCCGCTTTCAATGGAACTAGCCAAGGTCGCCAAAACGCGGCAGTACTGAACCAGCAAATTTGGATTTTGGGGCTAATCCGCGCGGATCCGAAAGAATATCGCCCCCGGGCTCAGCGGAACGGTGGCGCTTGTACCATTCGTGGTCAGGACTGGCGTCCACGCGTTGAGAGACAATGACGCAGCCTCGTCGAGTTGGTAAGGCGCGCGGCCGCCGGTCCACGATAGGGACACGTCCTGACCGTTTCGCGCGATAGTCAGACGAAGCCGCTCCTGGGCCGTGATAACGACGGCGTCGTAGGCCACGGTGTGCACACCGTCGTCCGCGCTTAGCATTAAGATGTAAGTGCCTGGCGCGGGAAAGCTCGCCGTCGTGTTCGTCTGGTTGGTGTTCCCGAAAACGATTCCGTCGGGTCCGGAATACAAACGCCACGCGGTCGTGAGTGGCGCTGCATTTGTGTAGTTGACCGTTCCCTGGAGATTAATGGTCTCACCGGGCGCCACGGTGCGGTCCAGCCCGGCAAAAACAACTGGCGCGCCGGGGGAGCGCGGTCCTTCGTTGGCGCCGGTCGTTTGTATCACTTCGAAATTCGTGACCGAGAGATAGCGGCTCAGGTTATTGAACGCGTTGACCGGCCAGCGTTGATCGGGCACCACGGAAATAGAAAAGAAATTGCCGTTATCGGCGACAATCGCGCCATATTTTTTGAGCGCTTTCAGGATGGCCTTTTCCTGTAGCGTCCAACTGTTCGAAATCACAAAAGACGATCTCAGCCGCAATCGCTGGCCCATCGCGGGCGCGTTGGTATCGCTAGTGGCACCGGCTCGGTGCGTTGCCGGATAGATGAACGCGTGACGGGTGATCCTCACCACAAGGCGGATTGCGTGCTCGACCATGCCGCGTTCGCATTCATCAAAGCGCACCAATCCGCCCAGCATCGATAATCCGGCGGCGTCGCCGGAAGTCCAATACAGCGGGCGCAATGCGTTGTTCGTGAGGCTGAACTTCGCGCCATTGGCCGCTTGCCAGGTCGTTTCATTGCTTGTCACCACCATGAGGGTGGACCACGTCTCGTACGTGTGTCCCAGGCCGGGCTGCACGACGATGGCGTGGCGGTCGCCGCCGTCGCCATTGATGTCGCGCTGCCAGTCGTAAAGGCTCAGGCCCATGGTTTCGCTGGGCCAGGTTTCCACGGGCAGGTTCGGCGGAATGGGGTAGGGGCTTGGATCAGACTCGTCGGGCGCATACCAGAAGTCGATCGGCACCAGCGGCTGATTGTCCGGAACAAGGACAAAGTTCATTTCCTTGAACGCGCGCAAGGTTCTCCGGGAGGCGTCGAGGTTCGTGTCAATATGGCGAATCATTGCGTCGGAATTCGCGAGAACGGGGCGGCTGGAAATGTCCTCGTTCCAGGCATTATCCCTTGGGAAAACCTGGAGCGCCGACATAACCGCGTCCGCCTCTGGCGTGTTGAACAGAATCGCGTTGGTCACGACCGGCACCGCGCCGAGAATTCTGCCCTCGTGATTGATTCGTTCGGCGCCGGAAGCCCCAGCGGCATTGCCATTACGACTAAAGCAATGAAATGCCGCATATCAGAATACATCGGCCGCTTGGCAGGTCTTCACCCACTTGGGGAACCGCGGGGCTGGCGGTGGCTTTGCTTTGGAGGCGCGGATAAGGGACTACTCGACCTTCCGCCGTTCAAACACAAAGTCATGCGTAAAGGGCGCGTTGGTGCCCCGCTCATACGCGAGACGCAGCCGCACTTGCCCGGTCTTCCAAC
>JAKEEH010000259.1 GCA_022616725.1 Limisphaerales bacterium
AAAGGGTGACAATGATGTGACGCCTCTCTCTGTCCCCCTTTCAGACCCCCGCCTCGCTCAGCCCATCGCCTTGCCAGATCTCAAAATGAGAACTGCTGTGGCGGCTCATTTGGGCTCATTTGGGGTTGTGATGACAAGGCTCGCCTGGATCCGCCTAAGGGCGCCGGCGCTGGTCGTGGGAGGAAGGTCAGGTTTGGCCTGCAATGTAATTCGCCGGCGGCCGTTCAGTGGATTTCAGTGGAGAAGCGCTCCCGGACAGGGCGTTCGGGGTGACTGCAAAAAACAGTTTCCAATTTCCGCTGAGGCGGCAATCGTCTGCGCGCGCTGCGTGAAACTGTTGGTGTTTGCTCATACGCCCCCGCCGCACCATGGCCAGAGCTACATGGTGCAATTGCTTCTTGAGGGATTATCTAAGAGTGGCGAGCGCAAAGCTGAGAAAGTGAGGAAGTGTGAAAGTGAGAAAGTGAGCACGGGGGCTCCCCGCCGGCTGGACGACAGTGAGAAAGGGCGGAGTGGAGAATGGGAGGTGTATCATATCAATGCCCGGCTCTCCACGGATGCCGAGGACGTCGGCCAAATGCGGATTGGTAAGATATGGCTGGTCCTGAGGTATTGCGTTGGGGCGCTTGGTTGCCGATTTCGAAAGGGGGTCAAGACGTTTTATTATGTTCCGGCGAGCCCTGGGCGGGCGGCGCTCTACCGGGATTGGCTGGTGATGCTCTGTTGCCGGCCTTTTTTCAGGCGAAGAATTTTTCATTGGCACGCGGCGGGCTTGCTCGAATGGTTGGAGCGCGACGCACGCGCGTGGGAACGCTGGTTGAGCCACCGTCTGCTCGGACGGCCCGACTTAAGCATCGTGCTGAGCGAATTCAACCGGGGCGACGGCGTGTCCCTGCGCTCACGAAGAGTGGAGGTGGTGCCGAACGGCATCCCGGACCCGTGCCCCTCCTTCCAGCGGGACGTGCTCCCGTTGCGCCGGGAACGGCTGCGCTTAAGAATGCAGAATGCAGAGTGCCGAATGCAGAATGAAGAGGGGGGATTGCCGAACTTAACAGGAGCAAACAGAGGAAACAGAGAAAGAAAATCTCAATCTCCGTTTTCTCCGGTTCAAAATCGGCAATCGCCAATCGCCAATTGCCAAACGTTTCGTGTGCTCTACGTGGGTTTGTGCTTCAGCGAAAAAGGATTATTTGATGCGGTCGAGGGGGTGCGGCTCGCCAACGAGCGAAGTCAAGGGATATCGATTCTATTAACCGTGGCCGGATCGTTCTGGCGTAAGGACGAGCAGGCGAGATTTGAAAGGCTCACGGGTGAGCTGAGGCTCAAGGATGGGAAGCCGCAAATCGAGTACGCCGGGTTCGTGTCGGGCGAGGTGAAGGACAGGCTGTTTCGCGAATGTGATTGTCTGTGTTTTCCGACGTTTTACGCTACGGAGAGCTTTGGGTTGGTGGTCGTGGAAGCGATGGCCTATGGGATGCCGGTGATTACAACCAACTGGCGCATGATCCCGGAGCTCTTACCCGACGGCTATGCGGGCCTCGTGGCGCCGAAATCCCCTGAACAAATCGCGGCAAAACTGGTCGATGCTGTAAGATGGAATACGTTTCACGATCTGCGGGACCATTACCTGCGCCATTTCACGGTTGAAGAGTTTTGGCGTAAAATGAAGGCTGTTTTGTCGTCTGTTTGACTTATAATCATGCCTCTGTGTTACTGCACCCGGACATAGCGCCCAATGTGGCGGCGTTTCGCGGAAGCGCCGATTACCGAGACGCGACTGCGGTTCGACAACTTGTGGTTGACGCCCTCGAGGCGTTGCGTTTGGACCCCGATTTTGTGCGTCCGCGTGATCGCGTCGTGCTGAAGCCGAATTGGGTCAAAGAACACGACGAAAGAAGGCCAGGACCGGATCAGTGGGAACACATAGTCACGCACCCGTCGGTCATCGAGGCGGTCGCGCGTTGGGCCGCGGAGCGTTTAAGGGGCAGCGGAGCTGTTATCATTTGCGACGCGCCGCAAACCGATTCGTCGTTTTCCACTCTGTGTCGTTATTGCGGGCTCGACCAGATGATCGAGCGCTGCCGAAGAGAATTCCCCGGTATAGATTTCAAGTTGCTCGACTTGCGTCCCGAAGAGTGGACGGCTATCGACGGGGTGACTGTGGCTCGCAGGCCATTGCCAGGCGACCCGATGGGCAGCACGCACGTTCATCTGGATCGAGCGAGTGAGTTCGTCGGGTTCCACGGCGAAGGCAAGCTTTACGGCGCGTCCTACAATATGGCGGAGACCAACGCCAAACACAGTGGAACGCGACACGAATACCTCTTATGCCGCACTCCGATGGAGGCAGACGTGTTTATCAATCTGCCGAAGTTGAAGACGCACAAGAAAGTTGGCTTGACGTGCGCGCTAAAGAATCTCGTCGGCATCAACGCCAATAAGAACTGGCTTCCGCACCATACCGAAGGCGCACTAGAGCAAGGGGGCGATCAGTTTCCGGTGGCGACGGTGAAGACGCGGTTTGAGCATTCGTGGATGGGCGCGGCGAAACGGTGGCTGAAGAATCGCCCCGGGGCGTCACGATGGTTTGTGCCGGTCAAGAAAATGGGCCGGCTCTTTTTTGGCGAAACGCAAAAGGTGGTCCGGTCAGGTAATTGGCACGGCAATGACACCTGCTGGCGGATGGTGCTCGATTTAAACAAGTGTTTCTTTTTCTTTGATGGGGCAGGAAGTCGCCGCTCGGAGCCACGGCGGTACTTGACCCTCGTGGACGGAATAATCGCCGGCGAGGGTAATGGGCCTATGGCCGCGGACCCGAAGGCCTGCGGCGTAATTCTCGCCGGAAGGCATCCGGTAGCGGTGGATTGTGTCGCGGCGACTTTGATGGGCTTCGACTGGCAGAGGTTGCGGCTTCTGCGGGAAAGTTTTCATGTGCGTGAATTGGACTTTGTTCCTTTCCGTCCCGAGGCCGTCCGTGTCACATCCAACCACGGCCCCTGGAACGGTTCGCTGGAGCAAATGGACGAGCTGTTTCAATTCCGGCCTCACTTCGGGTGGATCGGCGCGATCGAAAACAAGCGCAGGATGCTGGCGGCATGAGTTTGGAGGATCGGCTATATCCCCTGCTGGGCGCCTATCAGTCGCTGCCACGCCGGGTGCAAGCTGCACTTGGCACTGCTTACCGCTGCCTTCCGGAATCCTGGCGGTGGGGGTCGCGGTATCGGGAGTTCGTGGAACTGGCCGAAGCATGCGAGCGCTGGTCGATCGACGCGATCAGGCAATACCAGACGCGCCAGTTGCGCATGGTGCTGCACCATGCGGCCAACTATTGTCCCTATTATCAGGCCAAATTTGCACGGGCTGGTTTCCGTCCCGAAGAAGTTCGAGAGCCGGAGGACTTGCGGAGATGTCCGACTCTGGATAAGAGAGAGCTGATCGACCACCTGGAGGAGTTCGCCTCGGCCGAAGTCAAGCGGCCGCGCCGGCTCTACATGACGACGGGCGGTTCAACGGGAGTGCCCGTCGGGTTTTATTTGCAAAAAGGTGTCAGTCGTCCCAAAGAGCAAGCGTTTCTGGAACAAATGTGGCGGCGGGCAGGCTATCGTAAAGGGGCAAAGTTGGTCGTAATCCGCGGCCACGTTACAACGGAGAAGACTGACGGAAGCATTTCCTTTTATGACGCAACGCGAAATTGGCTTATGCTTTCGTCGTATCATCTGACGCGCCAGCGCATGCCAGAGTACTTATCGGCAGTTGAAAAGTTTAAGCCGGACATGATACACGCATACCCGTCTGCGGCCCTGCAGATGGCGGAGTTTCTCGAGGCAGCCGGTCAACATTGGCGAACACCTGTGCGGGCCTTGTTGTGTGGCTCGGAGCGATTGACAGTTTCACAAAAGCGACTCCTCGAAAGAGCTTTTGGTTGTGGGGTTTATCACTGGTACGGCCACTCCGAGCGGGTAGTGCTGGCCGGTGAGGGGGCACGGTCGGAACTGCTTTATTTTGTACCGTGCTACGGATTTGTTGAATTCGGGCCTCCGGATGCGGACGGGTTGTGCGAACTCATCGGCACATCGTTTCATAATCTTGCGATGCCCTTGATTCGTTATCGAACGGGTGATTACGTACGACTGGCTGATCCCAGGAAAAATGGTCCCCTTGAATTTCCCTGGCCGGCAGTGGCAGAGGTCGTTGGACGCGAGCAGGAATTCTTATTGAGCTCCGGTGGCCGCCGGATTTCGCTGACCGCGCTGAACATGCACGATCGCATTTTTGACGATCTGTATGCGGTGCAGTTCTACCAGGAACAACCCGGCGTAGCGGAATTTCGATACGTGCCGACACCGAATTTTCAGAAAACGCGTCTGCCTGAAATTGAGACTCGCATCCGGCGCAAACTTGGCGACGACTTTGTCCTGGAAACGCGCGAGGTTCGTGATGTCGAACGGACCGCGCGTGGCAAACATAAGTGGCTCGTGAGCCGACTGGCTGAGTCGGCTATAGCAGCCCCGGCATCCTCGTGAAGCAAATCGCTCAATATCAGGACGGAAGGATCGAGTTGCAGGAAGTGCCGATGCCTGCGCCGCCGCCAGGCGGAGTGCTCGTGCGCACGACGCATTCGGTGATCAGCGTCGGGACGGAGAAAATGAAGGTCGCGCAGGCGCGCATGAACCTGATCCAGAAGGCACGGGCGCGCCCGGATCAGGTCCGTAAAGTTCTGGACACGGCGCGTAATCTTGGCTGGCGCAGCGCGCTGGAGAAGGTTCGGAATCGCCTGGAAACACCCACTCCCCTTGGTTACAGCGCTGCCGGTGTCGTGGTTCAGGTGGATCCGGCGAACACTCGGTTTCGTGTGGGTGACCGTGTCGCCTGCGCGGGTGCGGAGTGCGCTTTTCACGCGGAGTACCTGGGGATGCCCGATTTATTGGTCACCCCCGTTCCGAAAGGCGTTGAGAATTGGCAGGCCGCCTACACTACCCTGTGTTCAATTGCGCTCCACGCGGTGCGCCAAACTGGGGCAAGCCTTGGCGACCGCGTCCTGGTCATGGGCCAGGGTTTGGTGGGACTGCTGGTCACCGGTCTTTTGCGGGCGAGCGGCGCGCGCGTGATGGCGGTCGAAGTGCTGGAATGGAAGCGCCCCTATTGTGAGGCCATGGGCGCGGAAAGGGTTGTCATATCAGGGCGGACGAATCTTGCTGACGAAGTGCGCGCCTGGGCCGACGGGTTCGGGGTTGACGCGGCTGTCATTTGCACGGCTACGCAAAGCAACGCTCCCATCGAACAAGCTGCGGAAGCGCTCCGTGACCGCGGCAAGCTCGTGGACGTGGGCATTACGAAAATTGAACTGCCGTGGAAGCTCTTTTACGAGAAGGAACTGGAAGTTCGTTTTTCAAGATCGTACGGGCCTGGACGCTACGATCCCGCCTACGAATGGGGCGCCCAGGACTACCCGATCGGCTATGTGCGCTGGACGGAGCAAAGAAATTTCCAGGCCTGTCTCCAGCTCGTGGCCGAGGGACGGCTCGATCTGAAGGCGATCACCACGCGGCGAGTTCCCTTTAATTCCGCTCTGAGTGTTTACCAGGAACTGGCGGGCGATTCGGGACGCGACATCGGCGTGGTGCTGGAATATCCGCAACCAGATACGTTGGAGCAGGCCGCCGAGCCTATCCGTACGGTCAAAGAATCCGTTACAATTCATCCACAACCCGCGCGAATCAGCGCGCCTGTGCATTGCGTGGACGTCATCGGCGCCGGAAATTTCGCTCGCACTATGCTGTTGCCGCATCTGCACGGCAGAATTGAATTGGGAACGGTCGTCAACCAGACAGCACTGAGTGCAAACCATGTAAAAGAGAAGTTTGGCTTTAGTGAAGCTTCGACCGACGATACAAAAATTTTTGAGCAGAAGGCCCAGCGAGCGATCTTGATTGCCACCCGTCATCACCTGCACGCGCCGCTGTTACTGAAAGCTCTGCGCGCCGGCCGCCACGTCTTCGTCGAAAAGCCGCTGTGTCTCACTCGCGACGAGTTGGCACAGATTGATAAGGCTTTCGCTTCAAGCCAGGGCTCAGTTCAGGTTGGTTTCAACAGGCGGTTTGCTCCCGCGAGCGTTGAATTGAATCGTCTCTTGACTGAGATACCTGGACCCAAAACGGCCACTTATCGGGTGAATCCGGGCAAACTCGATCCATCCCACTGGTACGCGAATCATGCAGAGAGCGGTGGCCGCGTTCTGGGTGAAACGTGCCATTTTTTGGATTATTTCTGTTTTCTTTTTGGCTCAAGCCCCGTGCGTATCGTTGCGCAGACGACCTGGCCGGTCTCGGGCCGATTGGCGTTCCCGGACAGCATCGCTGCGCAGGTCGAGTTCTCTGATGGTTCGTGCGGCCAACTGGTCTATTCGGCGGAAGGCGACCCGGGTTACCCGAAAGAAACACTCACGGTCTTTGGGGCTGGCCTCACAGCGGAGATCACGAATTTTCAGCAATTCACCGTCCATCGCGGTCGCAAGGCGCAAAAGTTCTCTTACACCTCAAAAGGGCATACCGAGCAGATGAATGCATGGGTGCAGTTTCTGCGTGGCGAGGCGGACCACCCCCTGCCCTACGATCAGGCAGGCATGAGCATGCGCCTGACGTTTGCGGCGCTTGAATCGATTCAACAGGCGAGCGCGGTCGAGGTTCGCTGAGCCTATGTCGCGTCTGGCCTGGTACTGGCATCGAGTCGGCGCGATGGACGCTGCTGAAATCCTCGCGCGCCTCAAAAAAAAGCTGTGCGAAAGCACAGACGCCCGACGCGGCCGTGACTGGACGTCAATTTCTATTCCGCCCGGACGTCGATACCCATCTCTCCCGGACCCCAAAAGAGCGCCCGACGACGTGCGTTCAGCATTGCAACGCGACGCTGGGGACATCCTGGCCGGGCGCTGGCGCGCGTTTGGGCATCTTCCAATTCGTGTAAGCGACCCCCCGGATTGGCATAAAGACCACCTGGCGGGAGTGGACCTTACAACGAACCGCCCGGCCTTCGACCTGGATCACCGTTCGTTGCCCCGGGGTGCGGACGTTAAATTGATCTGGGAATTAAGCCGCTGGTATCAGCTTACGCGGTTGGCGATGGCCGCTTTCATCCTCGATGATGCCAACGCCGCATGGAAGTGCATTCATTGGCTGGAGCATTGGGTGCAGCACAACCCGCCGTATCGCGGCTGGAACTGGACCAGCGCGCTCGAAGCGGGAATGCGGCTGATCCAATTCACCTGGATCGATGCGCTGCTCCAACGCTTCGTCAGCCGCGGCGAGTGCGAAGCGGAACTGGAGCAGTTGCGCTACGAGATTCTGCCTTCGCACGCCTGGTTCACCTGGCGCCACAAATCCTTCGGCTCGTCAGCCAACAATCACTCGCTCGGCGAACTCGCCGGATTGATTCTGGCGACAGTCCGGTGGCCGGAACTTGCGCCGTGGAGCGCGCCGCTCGACGAATTGCAATCAATTTGGGAACGTGAAATTCTGGCTCAATTCGCTCACGACGGCGGGAATCGCGAGCAGGCGCTGCACTATCATCTGTTTTCCTTCGAGCTTTGCTCGCAGGCGCTGGCGGCGCTTCGGGCGGCCGGTCGCCGAGCTGCCACAGAGGTGACTGAGCGGTTGGAGAAAGCGGCGGATTTCTTTGTTGTTGTGCATGGCTGTCGTGAGCCATGGGACTATGGGGATTCGGATGATGCTGTCGTGGTGCCGGTATGCGCGGCCGATTCAAATCCTGCCACAGAATCGGCGAAATGGATGCGCGGTGCAACGAATGTCATTTCGTATTGGATGGGCGAATCTCCGAGCCGTACGGTCTCACCCGCAAAATGCATTATTCGCGATAGCATCAGTGCGGGCGAGGCCGCCCGCGCTCCTTCCACGGTGCAATCCTCGAGTTGGCGCGTTTTCGATCAGTCCGGAATTGTCATGCTCGAACATGGTGAAATGACCTTGCGTTGGGACGTGTCGGCCCTGGGTTACCTGACGACTGCCGCCCACGGGCACCTGGACGCACTTCACGTAGCCGTCTGGCTCGGTGACACTGCCATGATTGTTGATCCGGGGACTGGCGCTTACTACGCCAATTCCGGTTTGCGAACGTGGCTCGCATCCCGTCGAGCTCACAACGGTCCGTGCGTCGAGGA
>JAKEEH010000027.1 GCA_022616725.1 Limisphaerales bacterium
GGCTAGGGAGATCACCCCAACCGGATTGGTGTTTCGATCGAGTTGAAGGGCACAAGTCAATAATCGGTGCGTCGCAGTATCCAACTCCTCGGCACGGGCCCGCTCGAGGCTGACGTTTCGGCTGCGGGGCTCGATGAATTGGTTTTGATTTCGGTAGAATCGAAAACGCCTTCTGCTTGAAACGCCGCAGCCCTTCTGCTTTAGTCGCCGAGAAATCACAGCGCATCGAGTTGGGGATAATTGTACAAATGCTATGAAATTCAGACCCATCGCATGGAAACTCTTGACCATTGCGCTGCTGTTTGGGACCTGCAACTTCCTCACTGCCCAAATCGTCATCAACGAGGTCATGGCGGACAACCAGAATGCCGTGGCAAACGAAGGCATTTATCCCGACTGGGTTGAGCTTTACAACCCCGGCACCAACACCGTGGACATTAGTAACTGGAGCATCAGTGATTCGATCACCACTCCAACGAAGTTCATCTTCCCGCCGAACACAACAATTGCCGCGGGCGCTTATCTGGTCGTGTGGCTCGATAACCTGACCAACGCGCCGGGCTTGCATACCGGGTTTACGCTGAGCAGCAAAACCGATGATGTTTCCATTTACACATCGACCAACTTTGGCGGCGCGCAGCAGGACCTCGTCATGTTCGGTATCCAAATTCAGGACTTATCGATCGGCCGAGTGCCCGATGGAGCGGCCAATGCGTTCACCCTGACCTTTCCCACTCCCGGCGGCCCAAACCAGCCTGTTCCTCTCGGCGTCGTGGATAATCTCAAGATCAACGAGCTTATGGCCCGCCCGCCCGGCAACGACGACGACTGGTTCGAACTCTACAATCCTGAGACCAATGCCGTGCTCATTAGCGGTCTCGTCTGGACCGACCTCCAGATCGCGCCGACCAATCGCGCCATTCCGAATCTCTCGTTCATCGCCGCTGGCGGCTTTATCCAATTCATCGCCGACGATCTCGATAACCGCGACGCGGATCACGTCGATTTTCAACTGGGCGGCGGCGGCGACCGAATTATTTTGTACCGCACCAATCGTACGACCGTGATCGACCGAATCGATTTCGGTAACCAAACCAACAACGTCTCCTATGGCCGCCTTCCTGACGGCGGGACCAACCTCGTGTTCTTTGCCCCAGGCCGCTCGACCCCGGGCGCCAGCAACTTCCAATTGCTCACCGACATCATCATTAACGAAGTGCTCACGCATACCGACCCACCCCTGGAGGACGCTATCGAACTCTACAATCCCACCACCAACGCGGTGGACATCAGCGGGTGGTGGCTGAGCAATTCGCGCGACGACCCGAAAAAGTTTCGCATCCCGACAAACACAGTCGTACAACCGGGCGGGTACGTCGTATTTTACGAATGGCCCGGAAGCATTCGCGGCTTTAACTCAAACGGCTTTGGCACCAACCGCAGTTTTACCCTGAACTCCTCCCGCGGCGACCAGGTTTATCTCCACACCGCCGACGCCGAGGGAAACCTGACCTTTTTCCGGACTAGCCGCGACTTCGGCGCCGCCGAGAATGGCGTCTCGTTTGGCCGTTACGTCACCAGCGATGGCGGGACGGATTTTGTCGCCATGAGCCGCCGCACATTCGGCGTCGATAATCCCGTTTCCACCGACGAATTTCGTATGGGCACGGGGCTGACGAATGCCTCCCCGAAAGTGGGTCCAATCGTCATTAACGAAATCATGTATCATCCTCCGGATCTCCAGGGCACTAACGATAACGATCTGGACGAGTACGTCGAAATTTATAACGCCGGTCCCACGAACGTGCTCTTTTACGATCCGATCATTTATCCATTCGCCGATGGCCGCACCAATACGTGGCATTTGCGCGGTGTCGTGGATTTCGATTTTCCGACGAATGTCAGTTTGCCCGCGGGCGGCTATTTATTGGTTGTTAATTTCGATCCCATGACAAATGCGATGCAGTTGGACGCGTTCCGCATGAAATACAGCTTCCCGGCTGGCGTGCAGATTTTTGGCCCCTACGGCAGCAGGCTGGACAATGGCGGCGGCAGCGTCGAACTCAACAGGCCCGATGTGCCGCAACCGCCCGGTCGTGTCGATGAGGGGTTGGTCCCACAGATTCGCGTGGACCGTGTTAACTACGATGATAACACCCCCTGGCCAGTGGAGCCGGACGGCGACGGCGCCGCGCTGCAACGCGTGCACGCTCTGGGATACGGGAATGATCCGACAAACTGGATCGCCGCCGCTCCTTCGCCCGGCGGCCAATTCGTGCCCAACACGCCTCCCGCCATCCTGCCCATCGCCGACGTGGTCACGAACGAGATACGACTCATCACACTGCAGGTGATGGCGACAGACACTAATGTGCCGGCGCAAAGCTTGACATACTCTATTGGGACCAACGCCCCGGCGGGCGCGACAATCGATACCAGCGGGGTCTTTCGCTGGCGTCCCCGCGAAGAACATGGCCCTGGCACTTTTCCTATCACCGTGCGAGTCACGGACAATGGCATTCCTGCCCAAACCAGCGCCGTGACCTTCGACGTCATCGTAAATGAAGTGAATCGGGCGCCTTGTTTTCAAACGCGCGAACAATGGATCAAGGCCGACACCACTTGGAGCTTTATGACCGCCCGCGACCTCGATCTGCCGCCGCAGTTGCTGACATTCAGCCTCGTCGGCAGTGCGCCCACCAACCTTATGCTTGACAGCAACACCGGCGCCGTCACGTGGACGCCCACCGACGCGCAGGTGGGCGATCACCGTGTCACCATCGAGGCCTTCGATGATGGCCCGCCCAACCTGACGAACTCCTTCACCTACACGATCCACGTTGTCTCCTCAACCAACGTGTTGGTTTGGCCCGACATTACTTTCGCCAATGGGGTTGTTAATATTACGTGGGAGGCAACCATCGGAAAAACTTACTTGATCGAATACACCGAAAACCTCGCAGAGCCGGTTGCCTGGCAGCCCCTCAGAGATTTCATCGGCGCGGACAATACCCCGATGTCTATCCCGGACCTGGTCGGATTCGGGCAAAGGTTCTATCGCATCTCGCAACGGGACTGACCTCAAAAACCCCGTTTTTCCTCGAAAAAATCCAAAATTTCTCCTTGCACGAGTTTCGGCGAGCGCTCTTAATACGCCCAAGTCGCAAGACTTCGGGTAAAACCAGGTAACAATCATTAAAGAAAAGCACTATGGCAAAAGCACTCTCGAAATCGCAAATCGCAGCGGAGATCGCTGAAAAGAACGGCATCACCAAGAAGCAGGCCTCGGCTATTCTTGAGCAGATCGCCAATATGGCATACAAGAATGCCAAGAACACGTTCACCCTGCCGGGCCTCGGCAAGCTCGTTCTCGTCAATCGCAAGGCCCGCATTGGCCGCAACCCCGCTACCGGCGAGCAGATTCAGATTCCGGCCAAGCGCGTCGTGAAGTTCCGCGTCGCCAAAGCCGCGAAAGACGCGATCCTCGGCGCAAAGTAATTCGGTCAATTTTTTTAAGGCGTCCTGACGGCCTGTCGGACGCCTTTATCATGTACCGGGCCTGCGTTCGCTAAAGTTACGCGTGAACGGCCGCGGAATGCGGTTCTTTCGGGATCGTAAAATAAAAGCTCGCGCCCTTGTCCCGTTCCGCTTCCGCCCACGTCCTCCCCCCGTGGCGGGCGATGATCCGTCGCACAATCGCCAACCCAATGCCCGTGCCTTGAAACTGCGATGCGGGGTGCAGCCGTTGAAACACTCCAAAAAGCTTCTCCCGGTACTGCGGCTCAAATCCAACTCCGTTGTCGCGCACGAAGAACATTGTCTCGTGCTCCCTTTCCTCCGCACCCACTTCAATCCGTGCCCGCGCGCGAGTGCTCGTGTATTTCAAAGCGTTCGAGAGCAGATTGACAAACACCTGGCGCAGCGTAATCGGGTCGCCGCGCAACATTGGCAGAGGCGCAATCACCCACTCTATGTCGCGGCCCTGAAACTGAGATTCCAACTCGTGCCGCGCTTCCTGCACGAGCACGGCTGGGTCCACAGCCGTAAATACCATCTCCGTCCGGCTCATGCGGCTGAATGCGAGCAAGCCTTCAATCAGCCGGTCCATGTGCCGCGCCGATTGCGCCATCATTCTAAGGATCTCTCGATGCTCGGGGGTAAGGCTCGGCGCCGCCACCCGCTCCAGGACTTGCACGAACCCCTCGATATGCCGGATTGGCGCCCTCAGGTCATGCGAGACGGAATAACTAAACGCCTCCAGTTCCTTGTTCGCTTCCTCGAGTTGCGCGGTGCGCTCGCGCACCCGCCGTTCCAGATCCGCGTTCAGTTCACATATGTGTTGCTCGTGCCTCTTGCGTTCGGTGATATCGCGTACAAACCCCGTGAACATCGGCAGTCCTTCCAGCGGAATTCGCGCCAGGGCGATTTCGGCCGGGAATTCCGAACCGTCTGCGCGCATGGCCCGCGATTCGTAGCGATGCCCCGCCACCGTCGCCTGCCGTCCCGACACATAGGCAATCAGCGCCTGGCGCTGCAGGGCCCGTAACTCCGGGGGAATGATCAGTTCCGCCAGTTCCTTGCCGATCGCCTGTTCGCGCGTGTAACCAAAGGTCACTTCCGCCGCGCGGTTCCATTCCTGTATTTTTCCTTCATGATCGATCGTGATGATTGCGTCCAGCGCCGCGTCCAGAATCGCCGTCTTGCGCGCTTGGCTGCGTGAAAGCTGGCGCTCGGCCTCCTTTCGATGCGCGCGCTCCGTCGCCTGGTCCAGGGCGCGCCGCACTGCGGGCACGAGATTTCGCAATGCGTGCTTGAGCACGTAATCCGTCGCGCCGCTCTTCAACGTCTTGATCGCGATCTCCTCCCCGAGCGAACCCGTCACAAAAATGAACGGCACATCGGGGACCTTTTCCTTCGCAATGGCCAGCGCTGTCAGTCCGTCAAACGCCGGCAAACCGTGGTCCGACAAAATGATATCGGGCCGTTGCTGGTTCAGCGCCTGCACGAATTGCTCACGGTTCTGCACTCGCCAGGATTCGTACTGCAACCCGCCCTTGCGCAATTCGCGTTCGATCAGGATCGCGTCGCTGGAATCGTCTTCGACGAGCAAAATTCGAATCGGGGTTTTCACGCTAAGGTTCAACAAAACACGTGTGCTGCATTATAACGCCTGCAACACTTAGGGCATTTGGGTTAATCACCCCATGAAAAGCCCCGAGCAGTCCTTGAGTCGGCTGCCCTGCGCCTTTCGCGTTGAGCGCTTGACTGTCCAAGATCCATCATCAAGAAAAAATACCATGAACGCACCGCACCAATGCCAGATTTAACCGTTCCCTCGCCGAACGGCCGCAAACCTATATAATCGGGCGGTGAAAAAGAGAATGTCATCGGCAGCGCCCGCCCTTCGGGTTGTGCGCTCAAATCCTGCGCTTAGCGAAATGGGAGCTCCGCGCTTGCGGGCCGGAAATGAAGCAGGCATTAACATTATGACTTTGATGCGAACCTTGGCTTGCAGAATCTTTGAAGCGCCGGCGATTGCGATCCTTCTTTTCGCCGCAGTTGGTGCGCAGGCGGCCTCGTTGACCGCGGATTTGGACCGGACCACAGTGCCTGTGGGCGAAACGGTGACCCTCAACTTGAATTTCGAGGGAATCAATCCGCAAGGGACGCCCAGCCTGCCTGCCCTTCCAAACCTGGCTTTTCAAGGCGTCAGACAATCCACGTCCATGATCATCATCAACGGCCAAAGCAGTTCCAAAGTCACCTACAGTTACGTCCTGCAAGCCACCCAGCCCGGCGAAGTCACCATCCCGGCCATGCAATTTCAGGCGGGTGGGCAGATTGTCGCCAGTCAACCGCTCCAGTTGAAGATTGTGCCGGCCGCCGGGGGCGCCAATGCTGCCACTAACATCGCCTTCATCCGCCTCATCGTGCCTAAGACAGAGGTTTATCTTCACGAGGCGCTGCCGATAGAAATGCATCTTTACTGTCAGACCGTTCAGGATGTGCAGATGCCGCAACTCAAAGCTGAAGGTTTCACATTGACGCATTCCACCGAGCAGCCCGCCCAGAGCCAAACCCAGCTCAATGGCGCTGTGTATAATTTGTTTGTCTTCAGACTGTCCGCCACTCCAGCCCGCGTCGGCCGCGTCACACTCGGTCCCGCCGAGTGCAGTCTCACCCTCTTGATTCCGATTCGCCGCTCGCGCGATCCATTCGACCCGTTGGGCCTTTTTGGCCCGAGCCATCAGCGTCGCCCGACCACCCTGCAAAGCGACCCCGTCGTAATGAACGTCCAGCCGCTGCCGAGCGAAGACGTCCCGCCCACCTTCAACGGCGCGGTTGGAAACTTCGTCCTGGCCGTCACCGCCGCGCCGACCAATGTTGCCGTGGGCGATCCAATTACGGTAAAAGTGAATATCAGCGGACGCGGCCGGCTTGATGCCATCAAGCTTCCACCGCAGCCGCAGTGGCGCGACTTCAATACGTACTCCGCAACGAAGAAAATCGAATCGAGCGATCCGATAGGATTGGCCGGGACCGCTGCCATCGAGCAGATTATCACGCCGCAAAACCATGAGGTTCGCCAGTTGCCCCCCGTCGAGTTCAGCTTCTTCGACCCGGCGCAAGGACAATACCGGACCCTGCGCAGCCAGACGATTCCGCTGACGGTGCGTAACGCTTCCGTCGCGGTCGTGCCGCCCCCGGCGCCGACCAATGCCGCGGCCAGCGCCCAACAGCCCGTGGATGACATTCTCCATATCCGGTCGCAGTTCGGGGCCGCGGCTGCTCCCGGGCTCCTCATCCGGCAGCCGTGGTTCATCGGGTTGCAATTCGTGCCGATCGCCGCCTGGATTGGCCTCGTGATCGCGCGCAAACGCCGCGAAGTCCTCGAAAACAACCCGCGCCTGCGCCGCCGACGCGAAGTGGCGCAGCGCGTCCGCCACGGGGTAAAGGAGCTGCATGCCTTGGCCGCAGCCCAGGATTCCGACGCCTTCTTCGCCACACTTTTCCGCGTGCTGCAGGAACAAATCGGCGAACGACTCGACGTGCCCGCTTCTGCGATCACTGAAGCCGTGATCGACGAACGGTTGCGCGACAGCGCGTTGCCTTCGGAAAGCCTCGCTGCGCTCCACGACCTCTTCCAAACGTGCAACCAGGCGCGGTATGCCCCCCACAAGTCGCGGCAGGAACTCTCCGCCATCATTCCCCGCGTCGAGCGTGTCCTCAGCGACCTGCAAAGGCTGAACCCATAATGGCGCGGCTTTCTCACTTTCTCACTTTCTCACTTTCTCACCTGCCCGTAGCGCAGACCGTTGCAAGTTTTATATTGACATTAAATGTAAGCGCGGGCGATGCCATTCAGAAGTTCGACCAGGCGAACCGTCTTTACGAACAGGGCCAATTCGCCGAGGCGGCCGCAGCTTATCAGGGATTGGCCGCGAGCGGCGCCGGAACCGCGACTGTGTTTTACAACCTCGGCAATGCCTGGTTCAAGGCAGGCCAGCTTGGCCGCGCCGTGGCCGCCTATCGGCAGGCCGAAAAGCTCGAACCGCGCGATCCGAACATCCGGTTCAACCTCAACTTCGCGCGCAAACAGGTAACCGGCAGCGACGCCCCGGAGCCTGCACTGTGGCAGCGCTGCCTGACGCGCCTGACCGTCAACGAATGGGCGGTGCTCGCCTCGTGCGGTTTGTGGCTGTGGTTTTTGTCGCTGATTCTGCGCGAGTTCCGGCCAGCCCTCGGCCGCACGTTGCGCGGTTACACCGCTACGCTGGGCGTCGTAGCCGTCGGCCTTGCGGCGGCGCTGGGGGTGGCCATGCGCGAACAGATCCAGGCCCACGAAGCCGTCGTGGTGGCCCCTCAAGCCGTCGTGCGGTTCGGGCCGTTGGAAGATAGCAAAGTGAATTACCAGCTCCGCGACGGCTCCGAAGTAGTCGTGCTCGATGAAAAACGTCTGAACCCAAGCGAATCGTGGCTCCAGGTCCGCGATGCTTCCCGGCGGGTTGGCTGGCTCAAGCGCGACGAAGTGATCATCCTGTAAAGCAAAGTCTCAATCGCCGCATACGTCGCGGAGGATACTGCCGAGCCGAGCAATGCCCACGGGGATGTCGGCGTCGGGAGCGCCGCCGAAACTGATGCGCATATCGCGATTCGGTTTGCGCCGCGCGGGATCGTCGGCA
>JAKEEH010000028.1 GCA_022616725.1 Limisphaerales bacterium
AGCCGGACATGTGATATCGACTATTGAAATCATCGATTCCATCGATGACCCCCCGCGCGAAGTCTGTGCCGCCGCGGAGGGAACCCTCGAAGGCGCGACCTTGACCGTGGAACTCGATTGTTTCGTCAGGCCAGTCGATTTGCGGCATAAGGAGCAGCATTCCAGGCCCCCGTGGCTGCCCGCCGCCCAAGTCGTGCGCGAAAGCGTGGACATCACTGAAGCCGCCGCAGTCACTCGGGATATTTTTCGAGGTTGGGTTTCGAAAGTGCGCAGTTCCATCCCTGAACAGAAAGGAAGTTATGCTACCGAAATATACAATTGAATACTGCCCGGGCTTTTCGCGCCGCACGCAAGCTCATCATTATAGCAGTGACGATCCCATCGCCTGCGAGGAGTTCCTGGCCGAGTTGCTCGATCGGGGGTTCCGCATCATGGCCATTCGGCATGAAGGGGTCGATTTACCACGCCCGGAGTTCGATCGCTTCGTGAAAACCGCCGCGGGCATGGTGGCCGCGCGGCGTGTCTGCTCGGCTCTGAACATTAAACCCGAAGAGGAAAAATATCGCTTCGGTTTCGCAGCCTAGGAGCAATGACTGGCGGTAAAGCGCGGGTGGGGATGCCGCAGCGCAGCCCCACCCAAAAACAACAGCAACGGACCGGAGTATGATGTCGAACACCTTGGAACGCGATGCGCCAGAAGAGGCCGATTTTTTCGGCGCGGTGGCGATTATGGAGAATAACTGGGGCCAAGGCGACGATCGGCCGCCTTCTGCTCCGCTGGCGCCGCAGTGTTGCCGGAGGCATCCCCGTCGGTGGCTGCATCAGTGGAGAGCGACCTCCCGCAAACGCCCGTTGTTTGTCTTGCGTTCGGTGAGTTCATGAGCGACACCCGGCTCCAGCGACAGCGCTTCGAAAAGAAATACCGCATCTCGGAGGATCTCGCTCTGGCCGTGCGGCCCTTCATTCGGTCTTACCTCGAGCTCGACGAGCATGGCGGAACCGGTCCCAACGGCTCTTACCCGGTCCACAGCCTCTACTTCGATTCCGACCAGCTCGCCACTTACTGGATGACCGTTAACGGCGCCAAAAACCGTTTCAAACTCCGCTTGCGCTTTTATAACGACCAGCCCGATTCACCCGTCTTTTTCGAGATCAAACGGCGCATCAATAAGTGCATTCTCAAGCGCCGGGGCGCCGTCCGCAAAGCAGGCGTGCCATGGATTCTTGCTGGCCACCTCCCGACAGACGATGAAATGTTCTTCCATGAGCCCGAGCAACTCGGTGCTGTCATGTCCTTTTGTGAACTCATGCAGGACCTCGGCGCGAGGCCGAAGCTGCATGTCACTTACCTCCGCGAAGCCTGGATTCATCCCGCGCATGACCGCGTTCGAGTCACCTTCGACCGAGACGTCCGCGGTGAACGCGACACTACCACGCGCTTCAGCACGCTCACGTCTCATCCTGTGCGCCCGTTCGGCGATGAGGTCATCCTCGAACTCAAATATACCGATCGTTGCCCCGATTGGCTGCGCGAGATGGTCGAACGTTTCGAACTGATTCAATGCAGCGCCGCCAAGTATTGCGAATGTATCGACGCCCTCGCCGATCGCGGGGACCGGTTCAACGCTTCCACCCATCAACTCTTTAACGCTTCACCGTTTTAACGATCACTCGTTGATCCCCCAATGCATCACGCCCTCAGGAAGATTCTGAGTCACGTCAATGAAGTCAGCGGCTTGGCGCGGTTCCTCCGTCTCCAGGCTGAAACCTGCCGCAAAGAAAGCCACGCCCGCATAGCCGCACGCATTGTGCAGCCCGTGCCAGATCGCCGACTCCCGGTACGCGCCATCGCTCGATCCGATCAGGCACACAATCGTGCTGTGCGCGTGCGCCTCTCGCAGCCATTTCAGCAGCCATTGGCACACCGCAGGCGGAAGCCGGTCCTCATTCCGTGCGATCAGCATAATCATATCGCACACAGATCCTTCCGCCTCCAGTGGCCATTGCTGCAACTCATCGAAAGCCACCATCGAACTCCTTACTTCCGCGCCGGGACCCACCACACCATTCAGCAACTGGCCAAACCGCGCCCTTTCAGACGCGACCGACTCGCTATACACCGTCAGCACCCCCAAAACTGAGGGCGTCGAGTTGCACCCCTCGCTTACGACGGAATTTTGAATCGTCGTTAACATACAACTTATCTGACATCAGAAGTGCGCCCATCGGCTACACTTCCCTTGCCCGAATCCAACCCGATTTTGTCTCGGAGCGATACCATGCGCTTCTACAACCCCCAAGGGCAAAGCCCGGTATAGAACAATTTTCACGACCGGCATCCGCAGCCGCATTCGCGCAGACGATTGGCCGCTGATTCCTGGGCCAAGGCTGGCTTGCAATTCCGCTCATGGCGCCTATGTTCCCGATACTGCCGGCAAGTCTCGCTTCAGATTCCGGTTTGGCTTGCCGTGCACAATGAAAACAGGGTTATGAAAACTTCAATTCGTTCACTATCCGCTTCGTTTCGTCTTTTTCTTCTTCCTCTGTTCGCCCTGGCCGCGACTCACGGTCGCACTGCCAATCTCACGGCCGTGATGGTTTTTAGCTGCGATTCCGACGGAAATCCGGCGGGCGATTTCGTCTGGGATACACGCGGATTCTCCAGCGACTTTTACAAGATCTGGCTGACCCGAGGCGTTCCCCAGGGCGAACCCGATGGCCTGCGCGCGCCCTTTATAAACGGCCCGGACTGGGGCGAGGCGCCCATTAACGTGCCCCTGGAGGAAGGCCGGTATCAATTCACGATGTTCTTCCAACACAACGGAGCGTGGAGAGCCTTCGCCCTGCACCTGTTCTTCGACAATGAGACCGTCGCTCAAATCTCGGCCAAAGCGCCCCTGCGCACGGGTGAAGCTATCCCTCCATTTTCACCGAACGGCGCGCGCCTCACCTACAGCCTCACCAGTTATCCCGCCCCGAATGCGCCCGCGGCGGGCTCGACTTCTGTGACATTGGATAGAACGGTCGAACTGGCGGACTACTACGTCGCTGAGACCAACGTGTTTTTGCTGGACCGTGTCTCGACCCACTCTGCCAGGAGCAATGGCCGTTTCGACTTCGTCGGAACTCTTACCATTGTCGCCGGCCCGGGCCGGCCGCCCCCACCACCTCCGCCGGGCCCGATCAAGCTGGACATCCATATTACGGAAGTCACCGTCTGCTGGGAATCAGAGGCGAACCGCACCTACCAGGTCCAATACAGTTCGCGCTCGGGCGGACGTGAGTGGCACAACCTTGGCGAACCCGTCGCGGGCGACGGCACGACGAAGTGTGTCATTGACAAGCTCGCGATTGGCCAGGCGGCGCGCTTTTATCGTGTCGTCCACGTGCCGTGACGGTAGTAAAAACCGCCGCCCACAACGTTAACTAACTCACGTCGGGTATTAATGGCACGATTGTGGATCCGCATTGCGGCTATGGCTGGAGGGCGATGTGCTGGACGCCGTAGTCATGGAGCGGGACCCAGAGGCCGCGCATCGGGTCGGCCGCCGCGTGCCCGACCTCTCCGCTGACACAGGCGGGAGGGGTTCCGGAGCCGAGATGATGCAGAGTCCTTACCTCCAGCAGATTCAGTGCACTCCCGGTTTGGACCGCGAGCATTTCGCGGAAGTCAAAAAGAGAATGCGCGGGCGCAGGCAGCGGGGCGGCAACGCGCATCGTAAAACGCCCGGTGCTCTCGACGAGGGTCCATGCCTCGATCTGAGCGACCTCGTTTGAGGTCGCAGAGCGCGCCAAGAAAATGTTCGTGCCCGCCGCCAGCACCGGACTGCCGCTGTCAGGTAAGCGCATGGAGTCCACCAACCAGACCGAGACGTCATCATAAGCGCTGGCTTCAAGGTAGCGCGCGCTCGTAGTGGTACCCTCGTCGCGCCTGGCGAGGGTATAAAGGAGCGTGCCCTCGTGCGAGATACCCGACAGTTGCCCGGGAATATTTACGGGTTGGCGCGGCGTGGGATGGGCTGGGTCCGCGTAATCCACCACGTCGAGGTAATGGCGCTCGATCCATTCAACGACTTCGTAAGCGTTGGTCACCGTGACAGTCTCGTAGTGTTGGTCCACGATGTCGCGCCATG
>JAKEEH010000029.1 GCA_022616725.1 Limisphaerales bacterium
GCCATGGCATTTTGGTTGTCCCTCGCGCGCGCTGTCAGGACGTACATTCCCGCGGCCAGATTGCTAACCGCTACTTGATATGGACTGTCAGTGTCGGATCCAAGCGAAGTCGCACCGGCAAAGAATTGCACAGACCCGATCGTGCCGCCGCCGGTATCCATGGCGTTGGCCGAGATCGTAAATCGGCCCGGGGCGGAGAAGACGCTGCCGTTGGTGGGGCTTGTCAGCGTGACGGTTGGCGGCAGATTCGCGCCCGCGACATTAACCAGTCCAGTCATGCCAAAGGAACGATGCGGAATGCAGTGATACGGAAAACTGCCGACAACATCAAAGGTTACCATGCAGGTCGTGTAGAGGCCGCTGCCGCAAAAGGCCTCAGACGCGCTCGATCCTGTAACAGTATGGAAATTGGCGCCTCCACTAAAGACGATGGTATCCCCGACGTTGATATTAATGACCGGTGGCACAAAAGAAAAACCGCTCGCGACGACGCTATGCTGGGCGGATCGGGCGGTGAGAATCGGGAAAGCAAAAGCGACGATCAAAATCGCCGCCAATCGATTGTTCATATAAGCGCTTCGCACGTCTTTGAGGCGTTTGGTTAAAATCACTGGTACTAGGAGGCAGGGCAACAAGTTTTGTTCCCTCTGAAGCTGTGATAGAGGTGATGGTTGATTGTGCAAATCGTTGATCATGACTGACTTGCGTCGGATGCCCGCTCGCCGGTGAAGCAACACCGGACTTCGGCCCTGGAAAAATTTTGAACATCTGGCGATTTGCCCCTTCCAATTTCGCGGGCATCTCCGGTCGCTGGCAGGCGAACCGGGGAGTAATTGACTGCTGATTTCCTCGGCAGAAAACACTTTACAACCGGCTGGAGGTCAGCTATCTGGACCGGCTGTTTCATCGAGGAAAAGGCATTATTTACCATGATAAAAGTCGAAAACTTAGTTAAGACGTTCGGCCCCAAACGGGCAGTGGACGGAGTTTCCTTCTCGGTCGAGCGCGGTGAAGTGCTTGGTTTTCTCGGACCCAACGGCGCCGGCAAATCGACCTCCATGCGCATGATCACGGGATTTATTCCTCCGACCGAAGGGAAGGTCTTTGTGGGCGGTTATGACATGGTCGAAAACCCCATCCCGGCCAAACGCATGATCGGGTATTTGCCGGAAAACGCGCCGGCCTATACGGACATGACCGTCAACGGGTTCCTGAACTTTGCGGCGGAACTACGCGGGCTGCGTGGCGAAGACCGGAAGAAGGCCGTCAACCGGGTGGTGGAGATGTGCTTTCTGGAAGGTGTGATTCACCAAAGCGTGGACACATTGTCCAAGGGTTATCGGCACCGCACCTGTTTTGCGCAATCGATCATCCACGATCCCGACATTCTGGTCCTGGACGAACCGACCGACGGTTTGGACCCAAATCAAAAGCACGAAGTGCGCAATCTCATTCGGCGCATGGGGGAAAAGAAGGCGATTATCTTCTCCACGCACATTCTGGAGGAGGTCGAGGCGGTTTGCTCGCGGGCGATCATCATCGACCGGGGCAAGATCGTCGCCAATGGCACGCCGGAGGAATTGAAGCAGCGGTCGGACTATGCGGGCGCGGTGTCGGTGCGCGTGCTGGGGGTTCCTGGAGAAACGGTCCGGCAACGGCTGGGAGCGATCCCGCTGGCGCGCAAAGCCGCGATCGTGAGGGAAGCGCCGGAATACGTGCATGCGCGGGTATATCCGCAAGGAAATCAACGCAATGGCGAGCTGGCGCGCAGCATCGCCGAAGTCAGCTTGAAGGAAGGCTGGAAAATTGAAGAATTGCACACCGAGGAAGGCCGCCTGGATGAAGTCTTCCGGGCGATTACGCTTCCTGACACTGTCAAGGAGAACAATCGATGAATTCTGCTGTAGCCAATGTTCGAACAATTGCCAAACGCGAGCTGGGCGGGTATTTCGCCTCGCCGGTCGCGTATGTCTTTATCGTGATCTTCCTGCTTTTGTGCGGGTTTTTCACGTTCATGCTTGGGGGCTTCTTTGAACGGCGCGAAGCAAGTCTCGTTTCATTCTTTCTCTGGCATCCATGGCTCTACCTTTTCCTGGTGCCTGCGGCGGGGATGCGCCTCTGGTCCGAGGAGCGCCGACTTGGCACGATGGAGTTGTTGCTGACGATGCCGATTACGGCCTGGCAAGCCATCGTCGGGAAATTTCTGGCTTCGTGGCTCTTTCTGGCGCTGGCACTCGCATTGACATTTCCAGTAGTCATGACTGTGAACTACCTCGGCGACGCCGATAATGGGGTAATCTTCTGCGGTTATATTGGCAGCCTGCTGCTCGCGGGCGCCTATCTGGCCGTGAGTTGCCTGACCTCGGCGATGACGCGCAACCAGGTGATCAGCTTCATCATTTCGGTGGTGATCTGTCTGTTCCTGATTTTGGCGGGGTGGCCGCCGGTGACCAACCTGCTTGTGCGGTGGGCACCGGAGTGGCTCGTCAGCGGGGTGGTGGCGTTCAGCGTGATTCCGCATTTCGATGGCTTCCAACGAGGGGTGCTCGATTCGCGGGACCTGATCTTCTTTTTGTCAATCATCGGGTTTTCACTCTTCGCCACGGGGGTGATCATTCGCAATCTGCGGTCGGGGCACTGATTGAAGATTGAGCAGGAGGAAGGTTACGATTAAGAGTAAAATTAAGATTTGTTTATGAAAAAGAAGCAAATAGAAACACTGCTGTATTCGGTGGTCGGGGTGGCGGCGATGTTTTTCGTGATTGTCGCGGTGAACTTCATCTTCGGCGCGTTCAAGACGCGCGCGGACTTGACGCAGGAGAAGCTTTACACCCTTTCGGATGGCACCAAGGCGATCCTGAAGAAACTCGATGGGCCGGTGGAGATCCGGTTTTATTGCACGCAGGGAGAGAAGGAGATGCCGACGCACTTCAAGGCTTACGCCCAGCGCGTCGAAGACCTGCTGTCGGAATACAGGCAGCACGCCAACGGCAACATCGAGATCAAAAGGTTCAATCCGCAGCCGGACTCTGACGCGGAAGACTCAGCGCAACTCGACGGAGTGGAAGGTCAACTGCTGCCGAACGGCGAGCACCTTTACCTCGGGATCGCGGTGAGTTACCTGGACGGGAAGGCGGCGCTGCCATTCCTGTCGCCCGAGCGCGAGAAGCTGCTCGAATACGACATTTCGCGGGCGATTACGCGCGTGATGACGCCAGAGAAACCGGTGGTCGGCGTGATGACGCCATTGCCGATGTTCGGCCAGCCGATGAACCCGATGATGATGCGCATGGGCCAGCAGCCGCAGGAGCCCTGGGTGGTCATTGGGGAATTGCAGCGGGATTTCACGGTTAAGCAAATTCAAATGGACGTGGACAAGATTGATGACGAGGTGAAGGTGCTGGTGGTGGTGCATCCAAAGAACATCGGCGACAAGGCGCAATACGCCATCGACCAGTTCGTCATGCGCGGGGGGAAGTTGATCGCGTTCCTGGATGCGGTTGCGATCATGGACCAGAGCGGGCAGCAGAACCCGATGATGCCGAACATGAGCGGAGGCTCATCGATGGAAAAGTTGCTCAAGGCCTGGGGCATCAACTTCGATACGACCAAGGTTGTGGCCGACCTGAACTTCACGACGCGTTTTATGCGTAATAACCGGCCGGAGGCCGCGCCGGCGGTCCTTTCTTTGAATCCCGAGGGAATCAACAAGGACGATGTGGTGACGAGCCAGATCGACAACCTGCTCGTGCCATTTGCGGGCGTGTTCACCGGCACGCCGGCCGAAGGTCTGAAACAGACCGTGCTGCTCAAGACGACGGGGGATTCGCAGCTTGTCGAAGGCTTTATGGCCCAGATGGGAGCTGATGCCATCACCAAGGACTTCAAGCCTTCGGGGACGACAAACGCGATTGCGATCCGCCTCGCCGGCAAGTTCAAGACCGCGTTCCCGGACGGCAAACCTGCGGAGAAAAAGGATGATGATGACGACAAAAAGGACGAAAAGAAGGAAGAGACCAAGCCCGAGGAGTCCCTCAAAGAATCCAAGGGCGATAACGTCGTGGTGCTCGTGGGTGACGCGGATATGCTCTATGACCAATTCTGCGTGCAAATCCAGAACATCTTCGGGCAGAAAATTGTCATCCCGCGCAACGGCAATTTGAACCTGGCGCAGAACGTGGTAGAACAAATGACTGGCGACAGCAACCTGATCGGCGTGCGCAGCCGCGCGACGTTGAATCGGCCCTTCACCGTCGTGCAGCAAATGCAAGCGAAGGCTGAAGAGAGCTATCGCACCAAGATCAAGGAACTCGAGGCCGGGTTGCAGGAAACGCAGTCCAAACTCAATGAACTGCAGGCCAAGAAAGAGAAGGGCCAGCAACGCTTCATCCTCTCGCCGGAACAACAGGCCGAACTGGAAAAGTTTCGCAAGAAAGAAGCGGAAGCCAAGCGAGAGTTGAAAGAAGTGCGCAAGAACCTGCGCAAGGACATTGACGCGCTGGAAAACACTTTGAAGTGGGCGAACATTGCCGGGATGCCGTTCCTCGTTGCGGCTTTCGGTGTCGTCCTCGCAATGTACAAAAACAAACGTGCCAGAGCCAAATGAATCGGAAACAAGTCATTCTACTCATCGTCGCGGTGGTCGTTATTGGCGGCCTGGGGTTGTTGGTCTCAAACAAGAAGAGCCAGTCGTGGGAGGCGTCGAGCCAGCAGCTCGGCGGCAAAGTGATCAAGAATCTGTCCGTGGATGTCGTCAATGCCGTGGAGCAGATCAAAATCCGGCAGCATTCCGGCGAAGTGAATCTGGCCAAACAAGGCGAAGTCTGGGGAGTGCAGGAGCGGGGTGGTTATCCGGCTAATTTTGGCAATATCTCCGACCTTCTGAAAAAGCTGATGGACCTCAAGGTGGCGCAACCTGTTCGCGTCACCGAGAAGCAATTGACCCGGCTTGAATTGACGCCGCCTGATAAAGGCACCAATTCCGGCACCATAGTCGAACTCAAGGAAAAGGGTGGAAACACAGCCGCGTCGATTCTGCTCGGCAAAAAGCACATGAAGGAAAGCCCCAGCAGCTCCCCTTACGGCGGGGGCTCCTGGCCTGATGGCCGGTATGTGATGGTCGGCAACGATCCGAAAACCGTCGCGGTGGTCTCGGAAGCGTTCAGCAATGTCGAGGCAAAACCCGAAGAGTGGCTCGAGAAAGAGTTCTTTAAAATCGAGAACCACAAATCGATCTCGCTTACTTCGACGAATGTTACCAATAGCTGGGCGGTTGTGAAAGAAAGCCAGACCAACGACTGGAAGCTCGCCGACGCGAAGGCGAACGAAGTCCTGGACACCGGCAAAGCCTCGGGCGTGACCAGCGCGCTGTCGTATCCCAGCTTCAACGATGTCGCAACCAACACCACGCCGGAGAAGACCGGCCTGGACAAGCCGCTCGTGGCGAAGATTGAGACGTTCGATGGGTTTAAATACGACGTGAAGATCGGCAAAAAAGTCGAGGACAAGGAGGATTATTACATACAGTTGGCGGTGAACGCGAACCTGCAAACGGAACGCACGGCGGGTAAGGACGAAAAGCCGGAAGACAAAGAGAAACTTGACAAAGAGTTCAAGGACAAGCTGGCGAAGCAGGAAGAGAAACTGAAGAACGAGAAGGCGTTCGAGAAGTGGGTCTATATCGTGCCGAAGTACACGATCGATCCGCTGTTGAAGGAGCGCAAAGACCTGCTGAAGGAAGAGCCGAAACCGGAAGAGAAGAAGGAAGAAAAGCA
>JAKEEH010000260.1 GCA_022616725.1 Limisphaerales bacterium
CTAGAGGGCCGTTCAACACGGCGACGAACCACGTTGTGCCGTTGTGGCGGGCGAAGGCGGCGAGTTCGCCAATTTCGGAGCCGGGCAGGACGATGGTCTCGTCCCACACGGCGGGGATGCTTTTGATCATCGGAGCACAGGGGTTGGAGAGGATGTTGGTCGGGTGCGCACCGTAGGTGAGGAGAGGTTCGTTGAAAATGGCAGCCGTGGCGACCTGATGCGCCCATGTGGTATCGCCGCGCCGGTCGCCGAAGTGGACCGGGGTGTAATCGGCGTGTCCGGCGAGGAAGCGCGTGAATGGCAAGGTCGTGTTGTGACGCGCGCGTTCGCGCAGACGGCTGGATTCCATGCCGCGCACGCCCTCGCGAATGAGTTCGTTGGGCCATGTGCGCGCTTCGCCAGTCGGTTTGTTGGCGCCATGAAAGTTGACCATGATACGGTGCTTTGCCGCTTCGCGAAGCAGTGTAGAATAGAGGTCAATGATTTCTTTGTGCTCGTGGTCAAAGAAATCGATCTTGGCGCCCACAACGCCAAGGCGACTCAGCCGGTTGAAAAACTCGGCCCGAGCTTCGGGCGTGCGCAGTTGGCGCGAGTGCCGCCAGAACCAGAGGCCGACACCGCGCTGCCGGGAGTAATCGACGAGTTCTTTGATTTGCTCGTCGGTCCAGCGCGACCAAAACCCTTCTATCACGTGATACTCGAATCCGAGTTCTCCCGCCCAGTTGGAGAATTCTTTCATGGCTTCGAAGGTACTTGGGCCGCGATCAAGGTATTTCCAGACGGCACGCCCCGATTTGATCCAATCGGTACGCATGCCCTTTGGAAAGAGCTGCGGGTCCGCGGGCGGGCACAGATTGTGAACGATGTCGGAATTCACGAGACTGTTCAGGTCCGCGCCCATCAAGACGACTCGCCACGGGGTAGTAATTGTTCCGGAGACCGCTGCGGGAATCGAAACGCGTTCGATGTCGTTGCTATACCGGAGACGGAAGGGATAGGAGATGGGGTGTTTGTGTCCCAGAACGATTTTGAATCGCCGCTCGCCATCGGCTTGGAGGGCCATGCCGCTGTAGTTGACCAATGCCGCTTCGGTGATCGAAGCGTAGCCGGCGTTCCCAGGCAGCTTGAACGTCACGGGTGGAGCCGCCCATTCGCCGGGCGCGATCTCGCCGATTCCCTTGCGCTCGTAAGTATCCTCGTAATGGCCGCCCAAATCGTGATACCAGACCGTGGCTTGAGGAGGGAGCACGAATGAGGTTGCTTCGTCGGGAACTCGCGATTTGGCTTCTCCGGGAACGACGCAGCGGAAGGCGACCGCATCGTTATAGGCCCGGACCTCGACGGTGTAGCGTGTGCTGGTTTGCTTGTGCGTGACCGGGATCCTTGCGCCATTGCAATGGTTGACCGCTTCGGAATGGACGCCGCGCCAGGAATACTTCTCGTTGACCTGGTACGGTTCCGCAGCCCCGATATCAACGCCTGCGCCAACATCGGCGCCATCAATGATCATCGCGAGGGAGGAGTGCTCGATGACCGGCCTTTGATTGAACCTGGCGCTCCAGCTCAGATGGCCTTGCTGATCTGTCCGGAGTTCGAAACGGATGCCATCATTCGGGCTGGCGACAGTGGCTGCGTCCGCTGCGAACCTGGCGGATAGACAAACCACTGCCACCAGCACCTTCGTTACTGTCAGTGCGTCGAAAAATCGCGAGCTCACCCTAACGTTTGCGCGAAGATAATATTCAGTCAGGACCAGCAGTCATGTCGGACGTTTGGGGGACAGATGGAGAGTCCGAATGACGAATGTCGAAATCTGAAAAAATGCCGAATCCCAAGCGCGAATTACTGGCCCTTTGGGTTGTGTTTTATCATTTAGATTCGCCAGCCGCGCCGGTAGTGGTGCTGAATGAATTCATCCGCAGCGCGGCAACTGATTGCCTTCAGCTTGCGAGCGTCCCACTGAATCTTTTCGCCAGCGCGAAAGGCCACGTTGCCCAACAGCGCCGCCTCGGTCAGCGGCCCGGAGTAATCGAACGAACAGCTCGTCGCCGACCCGGTTTTGCACGCGTCGATCCATTCTTTGTGATGGCCGACGGAATCGGGGATCGTGGGTTGTGGCCGGACGTAGCCTTCGAACTCCTTCTCCGGCAGCAGCACGTAGCGGTTGTAGTCCGCCAACAGCATCTTGTCTTTCTCACCCATGAAGAGGATGCCGCCGGGCCATTTTTTGGCAAGCACTGGGTCGAGAAATTCCGGCCTTTTGCCGCCGTGGTACCAGGTGAGTTTGACAGGCGGGCTCGCGCCGCGCGCGGGATATTCATACCGCACAATGAGCCAGGGCGGCGGTGACATCGGATCCACGGGCGGGCCCTCGGCTTCGGCCGACAAGGGCTCGCGCAGATTCAATGCCCAATGCGGCAGGTCCATGAAATGGCAGCCGAAATCGGCCAGGGAACCGCCGCCAAAGGCCCACCAGCTTCGCCAGTGATAATGAACGTGCTCAGGGTGATAGGGCTGAAACGGGACGGGACCGAGCCAGAAATCGTAGTGCAAGTGGGGCGGCACGGGCGGCCTCTCCGGCGACTTCTGTCTTCCGCCCCAGCTCGAGTTGACCCAGACATGGACTTCCTTGACAACCCCGATCGCCCCGGCCTGGATCAATTCGACGACGCGTCGGTAATTCTGGCCGGCGTGGACTTGCGTGCCGAGCTGCGTAGCGCGTTTTTCCTTGCGCGCGGTCTCGGTAATGATGCGCGCTTCGGAAACGGTGTGCGCGAGCGGTTTTTCACAGTAGAGATGGCGGCCGCTCTTGAGGGCGCGGACGGCGGCAACAGCATGGGTGTGGTCGGGTGTGGCAATGAGAATCGCGTCGATGTCTTTCTGGTCAATCAGCTTGCGGAAATCGGTGTAAAGTTTCGCGCCGGGGAACTTCTGGGCCGCGGCGATTCGACGTTCTTCATCGACGTCGCAGAGCGCGACGATGTTTTCCGATGCGAGGCGCTCGAGGTTCCAGGCGCCTTGCCCGGCAACGCCGATGACGCCGATGTTGAGCTTTTCGTTGGGGGAGATTTGCCGCGCTCGGACCGGGCGCACACCCATGATCAATGCGGCGGAAGCGATTCCGGTGCTTGTGAGGAAGCGGCGACGGTCGATGCTGATTCGATTCATAGAGCTGCCGGGACAGCATGTCATGCCAAGGCTGCGGGGCAAGGAAAAGGAATTGCGGCTCGCCGTAGCGCGAGATCATTCGCGCTTCAACCCGATAAACTCAGCGGCGGGATTGTGGTCCCGTACCCGACGAATCCGCAGTTCGTGCGCGGCGCGGTTCAAGAGTTCGCGCACCTCGTCATCGGTCGTCTGCGTGAAATCATGATACCAAGCCCCGACTGCATGGAAAGGTTCCGGCGTCCGTCCACAGATGACCTCTTCAGCTTCGTTGCGAAACTGGTCGCAAGTGTCGCGGGCGCCAATGGGCACGGCGACGGTAATGGAAGCGGGGTGCCGCTGGCGCAATGCACGGATGGCAGCGCGCATGCTGGCGCCGGTGGCGAGTCCGTCATCGACGAGGATGACGTGACGATTCTCAACTTCGGCTGGCTGTCGTCCATCGCGATACGCCTGCTCGCGACGTTCGAGTTCTTCCTGTTGTTCGCGGATGACAGCGTCAATCCAATTCCTTGAAACGCCGAGGTGTTGAATCACCTCCTCATTGAAAACGCATACGCCGCCCGTCGCGATTGCGCCCATCGCCAATTCCTCGTAGCCGGGCGCGCCGAGCTTCCGGACGATGAACACATCGAGCGGCGCGCCAAGGGCGCGCGCGATTTCGTAGGCCACGGGCACGCCGCCGCGCGGCAGCGCGAGCACGACCAACCTGGGATCGCCCGCGTGATGCTTCAGCTTTTCGGCCAAAAACCTTCCTGCGTCAAATCGATCCTGAAAACGAGTCATAACGGTTTGTGTTCAAGTGAGTGCAAGTGGCCAAGAAACCAATCGGCCGCTAACCGGGACACCTGTTCCAGAGCGCCGCGTTCTTCAAAGAGGTGGGTGGCGCCCGGAATGATCTTGAGCTGCTTCTCGCACCGGAGTTGCCGGTAGGCCCGCTCGTTGAGATCGATGACGACGTGATCTTCGCCGCCGACGATCAAAAGCGTCGGGGCGTGAACCTTCGCAAGGGCATCGCCTGCGAGGTCCGGCCGCCCGCCGCGCGAGACGACGGCGCCAATGTTGTCGCCAATCTCCGCGGCGGCGATCAAGGCGGCCGCAGCCCCGGTACTGGCGCCGAAATAACCGATGGCAAAATCGCGTGTGGCGCTTTCTTCGCTAATCCACCGGGTCGCTCCTGCCAGCCGGGTAGCGAGCAGGTCGATGTCAAAACGAAGGTGAGCTGTGAAATAATCCTCCTGTTCCTCATCCGGAGTGAGGAGGTCAAAAAGCAGCGTCGCGACGCCGGCTTCCTGCAGAACGCGAGCGACGTATTGGTTCCGCGGGCTGAGCCGGCTGCTGCCGCTCCCATGGGCAAACAGGACCAACCCTTGCGCGTTCGCGGGCATCGTAAGGTCGCCATTGAGGCGGACCCTTCCCAGAGGGATCCCGAGCGGCACGGCCTTCTGCTCCTTCATACTTAAACCTTTCCCAACGTTGTCTCACCTGCAAGCGAATTCGACACGGCCCGCGCTGCCGCAGCCGTGTGGGGCATTGACCCCAAAGGGATGTGCCGAACGGGAATAGAACGCTTGAGCCATGCCGGTTTTCATCATAGGCTTGAACTTATGAGGCACGCGAAATCGAACCGGCGCGAGGTCATTAACTCGGGAAGCGGAAAACGACCCGGTAACGCTTCGCTGCTGACAAGGCGAACTTTCCTTCGCGGGATGGGCACGGCTATGGCGTTGCCTCTGCTCGAGGCGATGACTCCCGTCCGCATTCTCGGTGTTGAACCGGCGACGAACCCCCTTCGGATGGCATTCATTTATGTTCCAAACGGCGTGAATATGGCCGATTGGACTCCGGCACGGGAGGGGACTGATTTCGAGTTGCCCTACATTCTCGAGCCGCTAAAGCCGCATCAGCGCGACTTGCAAGTGTTAAGTGGTCTGGCTCATCGCAAAGCCGATCCCAACGGCGACGGCCCGGGAGACCATGCGCGCGCTTCGGCGAGCTTTTTGACCGGCGTGCAGGCCCGCAAGACCGCGGCGGTGGACATTCGCGCAGGCGTGTCAGCGGATCAGGTTGCGGCGGGCCGGCTTGGGAAGCTGACGCGCTTTCCGTCGCTGGAACTGACGTGCGACAAGGGGCAACAGGCCGGGGCGTGCGATTCCGGTTACAGTTGCGCGTATCAATTTAATCTGGCGTGGAAAACGCCGACGACGCCGCTGCCGCCGGAAGTGAATCCCCGGCTTGTCTTCGAACGATTGTTCGGGAGCGGCGATGCGGTTGAATCGGCCAAAAGTCGGGCTGCCCGGCAGGCGAATCACAAGAGCATTCTCGATTTTGTGCTCGAGGATGCGCGCCAACTTCGCTCGAAACTCGGCGCAACGGATCGAGGCAAGCTCGATGAGTACATGACATCCGTGCGCGAGATCGAGCAACGTATTGAGTACGCCGAGAAGCTTAGCGCGTCCGCGCCCGATTACACGAAGCCCGCGTCAATACCCGCTGATTATGAACAGCACATCCGAGTCATGTTCGATCTGCTCGCCCTGGCATTTCAGACCGACACGACGCGCATCGCGACCTTCATGATCGCGCATGACGGGAGCAACCGCAGTTATCCGTCCATTGGCGTGAGCGATGGGCATCACGATCTTTCGCATCACGGCGGCAACTCGGAGAAGAAAAAGAAGATCGCGGCGATCAATCATTTTCACGTGCAACAATTCGCGAGGTTTCTGGAGAAGCTGAAAGGCATTCGCGAAGGCTCGGGTTCTCTGCTCGACAATAGCATGGTTGTGTACGGCAGTGGCATCGCCGATGGCAATGCGCATGCTCATTACGACTTACCGGTGCTTTTGGCCGGCCGGGGCGGCGGCACCCTAAAGACTGGCCGCCACGTGCGTTATGCGACCGACACGCCGATGACTAATCTTTACCTCGCGATGCTTGACCGCATGGGCGCGCACGAGGAGCGATTTGGGGATAGCACGGGTCAGTTGGCGAATCTCGGTTAATCCAACGCTACTGTATAATCATGCCGTGATGTAGCTGCCTGGAGTCGCATTCCTGACTGCGGCGGCTATGCGCTCGAATTCGTTTTCCAGCGTAGGACGATGATTTGTCCAAAGCTCCACAATGGCAATTCTGCGGCTGGAAAGGTTTTGCTGATACCTGAGATTCTTGTCCGCGGCGATCAGGACCTCAAAACCGGCGCGTTCAGCCGACTCGATAAGGTCGCCATTACTGAGCCCGCTCCAGCCCATAAGCTGGGCCGTCGTCACATCGTGCCCTCCCAATGCATTCCGAACCTGCACAGGGACACATTCGTCCAGTAGAACTCTCACGCAGCGAGTTCCTGCTCGATTCGCTCCTGCCCGTACCGCAGCACCGCCGCAGCATGATCCCGCGTGACTGAGGGGAATGTTTCCAGGAAATAATCAAGCGAAAGGCCATCGGCGAGGTATTCGAATAAAATCCTGACCGGAACCCGCGTACCCTTGAAGACCGGCGTGCCTCCCAGAATGCCGGGGTCGCTGACAATCAGTCCGCCCGGGATCTGTTGCGTTGCTCCGCTGATCTTCACAAGCTAAATACTACTCCATGTGACTTCATTAGCCAAGACTTTGAAGTCGTCATTGCACAACAGTTCTCCCGTCGCCTTTGACCACCTCGCCGATGATCCACGCCTTTTGCTTTTGCCCGCCAATGAAGCGAAGGACGGCGCCGGCTTTGGCGGCAGCAACGATCACGACCATGCCGATGCCCATGTTGAAGACCTGGTAAAGTTCGGTTTCATCGACGCCGCCGTTTTCAGCGAGCAGGTGGAAAATGGGGAGCATGTCCCAGGAATTTTTGCGGATGATCACGTCGCAGTTTCGCGGGAGCACGCGCGGGATGTTGTCAACGAAGCCGCCGCCCGTGATATGAGCGAACCCTTTGATCACACGGGCATTTCTCGCATTGAATTTCTTGAGCAGCTTTTGCACGAGCGGACCGTAACTGACGTGCACCTTGAGCAACTCGGCGCCGATGGTGTTGCTGAGGTCGGGCACGTAATCGGCGGGCTGCATTTTCAAGTCGTCAAATAAAATCTTGCGAGCCAGCGAGTAGCCGTTCGTGTGCAAGCCGCTCGAGGCAAGGCCGATGACGGCGTCGCCCGGCTTTATCGTTTTGCCGTCAAGCATCCGGCCTTTCTCCACGACGCCGATAATTGTGCCGCTGACGTCGTATTCACCGGGCTGATAGAAGCCGGGCAACTGAGCCGTTTCCCCGCCAATCAGCGCGCAATTGTTTTCCGCGCACGCCTTCGCGAAGCCTTTGATGATGTCGGTGAACACGTGCGGCTCGAGTTTGCCCGTGCCGAGATAATCCAGGAAGAAAAGGGGCTCGGCCCCGAGCACCGCGATGTCATTAACGCAGTGGTTGACAAGGTCCTGCCCAATCGTGTCATGGCGGGCCATCGCAAAGGCGATTTTGAGTTTGGTGCCGACGCCATCGACGCTGGAGACGAGGACCGGCTGCTTGAACTTGCGCACATCCAGCGCGAACAGCCCGCCGAAACCGCCTACCTTGCCCAGGACTTCCCGCCGATGGGTAGAAGCCAGCAATTGCGGCAATGTGGCCTTGACTCGATTGCCCAGGTCGATGTCCACACCCGCACGGGCATATGCCTTCTCTTGCATGAGAGGGAGAGTAGGGGAGCGGTTTAGAGGCTGAAAGGGTGAAAGTGCGCATACCAGTCGGCGGGACGCCGACAAATCCGAGTGCAATGCACGAACGGCGTGCGATTCAGCGTGAGTGTTCGGCGGGCAACAGCCGTTGTTCTCAACGTTGCGAACAACGCCGAATTGTAGGAGGATTGCTGCATATGATCGGAGATATTCGCGAGCACCTCGAAGCGAGTCCCTTCGAAGCGTTCACCATCGTCACAAGCCGCGGACGGCGATACCGGTTCCCAGTGCTGATCACGCCAGTTTGAACCCTCAGGGAACTCGGGTGGTGGTTTGGTTCGATGACGACGCGGGCGTTACGGTCGCCGGTCTGCATATCGCAGCCCTGGAAAAGGGAATAGTTTCGACTTCTACGAATGGCGAACAAGGCGCTGCGCCGAACGGGGGCGCGGCAATGCCATCGGACAGTCCTCACGACCCGGAGGGGCCGCCCTCAGTGAACTGATTGGTTAGTGCGCCTATGAGCGCGCAGCCCGCTCGCCTACTTAAAAGCTTCCGCAAAAAACTGCTTCATCGCTTCCCACGAGCGCTTGTCGGCTTTCTCGTTGTAGGCAGACCCTTTGGAATTATCGTTGCCCGCGTTCCAATCGGTAAACGAATGCACGGAGTTGCCGTAGGCAACCAGCGTCCAATCAACCATGGCATCGCGCATTTCCTTCTCAAAGCCGGCCACTTCCGCCGGCGGCACGTGCGGGTCATCCGCACCGTGAAGGGCCAGCACCTTTGCTTTGATCTGCTTCGCATCTGCGGGATTGGGCGTGGCAAGCCCACCATGGAAACTGACGACGGCTGCCACGTCCGCCCCGCTCCGCGCCAGTTCCAATACCGTGGTGCCGCCAAAACAGTAGCCGATCGCCGCGACGCGCTTGGCATCCGTGAGCTCCTGTTTCTTCAGCACGTCCAGTCCCGCATTCACGCGCGCCCGCAGTAACTTCCGGTCATTTTTATATTTGGCCGCTTCGGCCGATGCGTCCTTCGGATTGTCATGCCGAATGCCTTTTCCATAAATATCGACCGCGAAAACGTTGTAACCAAGCTGTGCCAGCATGTCCGCTCGTTTCTTCTCGTAAGCCCCCAGCCCCTTCCACTGGTGCACCACCAATACTCCGGGCCGCTTGCCCTTCGTGCTGTCGTCGTGGACCCAAAGCCCTTCCAAGGTCGTTCGCCCCTCTTTGTATTCAACCGGCTTGGAAACAACCTCGCCGCGCACAGCGATCGCGAGCAGCAAACCGCAAATGAGAATGCAATGAAATTTCATGGCAACACTGTTACCACTGCTCTGCGCCCGGACAATCCTAAACCGGGCGGCACTGCCATACAGAAGAGTCAGGCAGATTGTACGTATAGGACCAATAAGAGTCGCAGGATAGCTAGGTTTGAAGTCGCGTCATGCGTCGAATGGGCATAGTAGTTGGAGCAGGCGAGGCGGAAGAGTTTTTAAACACGAAGAGCGCCAAGACCGCAAAGTCTCCTGGAACCGCTGATGCCAGGGTGCGATCAGGTTAAAAACTTTGACCGTATCCGCAACTTTCACTAGCCTCGGCTGTTGAAAGAATTAACAGTCGAGCAATGTCCTTTGTATCGCTAAAGAATCTGCTGGCGCAGGCCGCCCTGGCGCCGCCGGATAAGTTTGAAGAATGGCAAAAGGCCTGGCGAATCGCGGTCAACAGCGGTTCGCAGGAGTCATTGCTTGAGTTTATCAGCCGGGAAAGCGGGCTATCCGAGGAAGTGTTCCTGCAGAAGCTGGCCGCGGTCCTGGGCTGGCCCTTTTTGGATTTACGGCACGTCACGATTCCCACCGAGGCGCGGAATAAGATATCCACCAAGGTGGCGTTCCAATATTTCGTCCTGCCGACGGACTTTCAGGATAATACTTTGCAAGTCGTGGTAAGCAATCCCTTCGACCCGGGGATGCTCAATGCAGTGCAGTTCGACGCGGGGATGCCGGTGCAGTTTGCGCTGGCGCCCAAGGGGGAAATTGAGAAAGCGCTGAAGAAGTATTACGGGGTGGGCGCCGAAACGCTGGACGAACTGGCCAAAGACGAACCGATCGAGTTGCTGGTCAGCGAAGACAAGGAGATCACCGAGGGCGACCAGGAAGCCAGCGTCATCAAGTTTGTCAACCAGATCGTCTGGGAAGCGTTCAAGGATCGCGCGACGGACATTCATTTCGAGCCGGCCGAGGACGAATTGCGAATCCGCTATCGCATCGACGGGATACTGCACCAGACGCCGATGCCGCCGCAGTTGAAACGTTACCAGGCAGCCATCATTTCGCGCATCAAGGTCATGTCCGGGATGAACATCGCCGAGAAACGGCTGCCGCAGGACGGTCGCATCAACGTGCGCATCAAGGGCGAAGAGATTGACATCCGCGTCTCGACCGTGCCAACGGTGTATGGCGAGAGCGTCTCGTTGCGCTTGCTGACGCGGGGAAAGATTTTTCTGAGCCTGGATAAACTCGGTTTTTCGCCGCAGGAGGAAGCGGCGATCCGGGAAATTATTATCAAGCCCCACGGCATCATGCTCGTGACCGGGCCGACTGGTTCGGGCAAATCGACCTCTCTTTACGCGTTCCTGAGCACGATCAATTCAGTCCAGAAACGAATCATCACGATCGAAGAGCCGGTCGAGTACGAGCTGAAGGGTATCAACCAGATCGCAGTTCGCTCGGACATCGGGCTGACGTTCGCGATGGGTTTGCGCCATATCCTGCGGCAGGACCCGAACGTGATCATGGTCGGCGAAATTCGCGACCTGGAGACCGCGGAAATCGCGATTCGGGCGGCGTTGACCGGACACCTTGTGTTCAGCACGCTGCACACCAATGACGCGCCGAGCGCATTCACGCGTTTGATCGACATGGGTATCGAACCGTTCCTGGTGGCCTCGTCGGTAGAGGCAGTGATGGCGCAGCGCCTCGTGCGGACGATTTGTCCGGTTTGTAAAACCGAGCAGAAAGTCGAGAAGAGCTATCTGCACAAGATTGGCTTTCCTGAAGATGAGATTGCCACGGCGAAGTTCTGGAAGGGCGCCGGGTGCGAGGAGTGCCGCCAGTTGGGTTACCAGGGCCGGATGGGCATTTACGAAATCCTGATCCTCAATGAAGCTATACGGCCGTTGATTCTGAATCGGTCGGCTGCCTCGACGATTGCCCAGCGCGCGATTGAGAATGGAATGCGCACCTTGCGCGTGGACGGATGGAACAAGGTGCGTGCCGCCCAGACGACTATCGAAGAGGTGCTGCGTGTGACGCAAACGGAAGAGCATCTTAAATCGTTGGTGGAGGATACGAAAGCGGGCGACTGGGTAAGAACGTGAGGAAACACAAATGCCCATAGTGAAAGTGAGAAAGTGTGAAAGTGAGCAGGGGAGCAGGGGAGCGTCCTCGTTTCCCACTTTCTCACCTTTGGAGTTTGGGATTTCGTAGTTATGGCCCGCTGGCACTCCTTAAACGTCCTCCAATCCGAGAGCGATCTCCAGAACCTCTGGCAATTCTCCGCTGGCGGGAAGTTTGCTCTGCAAAAAGAGGAAAGCCGCCTTCAAAATGAGCCGCTGCCGGACAAGATCATCGACAAAGACTGGCAAACTCTCTTCCAGCCGAAGCTGAACATCGCATGGCTGCCCGCCGAGAAGGTTTTTCTGCGGGTCGTGCACTTGCCGAAGATCGACTTTGCGGAAACGCAGTCAATGGTCGAGTTGCAATTGGAGAAGCTATCGCCGCTGCCTGTCGCCCAGATTGTCTGGGGCTTTGAGCTGCTCCCGCACGTTGAGCCGGGCATGCAGACGGTGGTGGTGATTATTGCCGCGCGCCATTACGTGGAGGAATTCCTGGGCCAGCTCGAAGGCCGAGGTTATCTGGTGGACCGGCTGGAGATTCCGTTCCTGGACCAACTGTTGGCCACGCCCATTGATGAGGACGGCGTGTGGATTTACGCCGGTGTGGGGGAGGATCAGCACGCCTGTCTGGTGGCGTGGTGGTACCGCAAGACGCTGTGGAATCTGAATATCATTCACCTGCCCGCTACGGAGCGCCGCGCAGCGCTCCTGCAGGAACAGTTGGCGCAAATGACCTGGGCCGGCGAACTGGAGGGCTGGTTGACATCGCCGCCGAGGTATTACCTCGTGGCGGATGACGCGGCTGCGGGGGCGTGGATACCGATGTTCCCTCCGGAAATCCACGTGGAAATTATTCCGCCGATCGCGGGCAAGGACCTTGCGGTGCTCACCGCCAAGCGAGCGGCAGCGGGCGACACTCAGACCAACCTGCTCCCGCCGGAGTTTACCGCGCGTTACAAGCAACGGTTCGTGGACCGGTTGTGGATGCGAGGGCTGGGGGCGATCATCGGGCTCTACATCATGTTCGTGGCGCTCTACCTCGGTTGGGCGCAATTCGCAAAATGGCGTTTCAGCAGTGTCGAGGACAAGGTGGCGGAGATCGGTCCGACTTACACCAACACAGTGCAACTGAAAGAGCGGGTGCGCGTGCTCCAGGACCAGCTCGACCTTCAATATGCGGCGCTGGATTGCTGGAAGGCGACCGCTGATAACATCCCGCCGGAACTGACGCTCGACAACCTGAACTTTGAGCGTGGCCGCACCCTTCGCTTGTTTGGCACGGCTTCGCAAGAGGATGTGACGAAGGTGCAGGAGTTCAACGACGCCATCCGCAATGTCACCGCTAAAAATCAGCCACTCTTCACGCGGACCGTCGCGCCCACGATCCAGAATCGCCCCGGCGGCAATATGATTTCCTGGAATTTTTCCTGCGAGTTGAAACGAGGAGAGTCGGAATGACGAGCATTCTGGACAAACTGAATCTGACCCCGCAGGAGCGCCGGCTGGTGGTCTTTGTCTCGCTGGCCGTGTTCGTCGTGTTGAACATCTGGCTGGTCTGGCCGGAGTTCGGGAGGGTTGCGTTTTGGGAACAGAAGCGCAAAGGGGCCATCACGACCCTGAACCGGTTCAATGCCGAAGTGAAACGGAAATCCGAGTACCAGGCGCAACTCGAAAAGCTTCAGGAACAAGGGGGTTACATCGCGACGGACGAACAAGCGCTGGCCTTGTCGAAGGACGTGGCCAATCAGGCCGCGCTGAGCGGCGTCGTGGTGAATCGCTACGATCCGGCGCCCCGCGCGACCAGCGGGCGCACGAACGCATTCTTTGAAGAACAAGGGCTGGTAATCACGGTCACGACGGGAGAGAAGGAGCTTGTTGATTTTCTCTACAACCTTGGCGCCCGGGGGCTCATCCGCGTTAAAAGCATGTCCTTGAGCCCTGACCCGACGCGCATGAAACTCCAGGGCAGCATCACGCTCGTGCAAAGTTTTCAGAAAAAACCGCCGCCCAAAGTGGCCGCGCCCGCTGCGGCGAAGGCCACGAATCAACCCGCGAAGCCGCCCGGCGCGCCGGCGAAGACTAATGCGCCGCCGGCTCGCACTACGCCCAGCAGAACGTAGCCCGAACCAATCTTTCTCCAAGTGAAAACCCTAACCGCTCTATCAGCTTTGGCTCTCGCCGTCGCGGCACACGCGCAAACGACCAACACCAATCGTGGCGCCGCCCCCGTGCCCCAGCGGACGATCCGCCTCGAAAACGAGCGCACCAACCTCGTGACGCCCCAGGCGCAATTGCCCTCGCGAAATACCAATCTTCCCGCGACCGCGGCGACAAACCTTGGCGCAGCCGCGACGAACCTGGCGGCCGCTGCCACAAACCTGGCCGCTGCGGCTACTAACATCGCGGCCGCAGCTACGAACCCTCCCGCGCGCGTCACTTCGGCTCCGCCAGCCGTGACGGCGGCAGTAACGAATCCTGCGGCGAGGCCGTTGCAACCTGCCGCCACAAACGTCGTGGGCGCTCCGCGTCCAGTACTTCCGAGTTTCCCAACACAAACGCCCCGTGCGCCAGCGCCGGGCACCACGGCGGCAGCCCCGGGTGCGGCCGCCGGTGCAGCCCCCTCGGGATCCTCTCCGACAAATCCCATTACGGCAGTGAGCACGAATATCATCGCTGACGACCTGATCATCCCCCCCGGGTTAATGAAGTTTCAGGAGGCGGAACTCACCCAGGTGCTGGACTTCTATCAGGAGCTTACCGGGCGAACTGTCATCCGCCCCGCCACTCTCCCGCCCGTAAAGATCACTCTCAAAACGCAAACGCCGCTCACTCGCCGCGAAGCCGTGCAGGCGCTCGACAGCATACTTTCCATGAACCAGATTACGATGAGCCCACAAGGGGAGAAGTTTATCAAGGCGGTGCCGCAGGCGCAGGCGGCGACGGAAGCGCGCGAATTTAATGAGTTGCCCCACGCGGTGCTGCCGGAGTCCGGCAGCATCGTGGCGCAGATCGTGACTTTGAGTAACCAGGTGCCGCGGGACGTGGCCCAGGCCTTGCAACCGTTCGCCAAACTTCCCAACAGCATCCTCGGTATCGACAGCGCAGGCATTTTGATTCTGCGCGACTACGCTGAGAACGTGAAGCGCATGATGGAGGTATTGGCCAAGATTGATGTCGTGCCGTTACAGGAATACGAGCCTTTCGTGATCCCGATCAAGTATGCGCTGGCAGCCGACATTGCGCAGGTGTTGGGGAGTTTAACCGCGGGCGGCGGAGGGGTGACCACCGTTGGCGCACAGCAAACGCGCGCGGGCCTCAGCACCGGCGGAGCGGGTGGCTTTGGACAGACCGGCACAACAGGCGCTCTACCCGGACAGCCGGGATATAATCCCAACCAGCCTGCTGGAACAACCGCGGGCGGCAGTCGCGGGCTTGGCACGGCGGCAGCCTCGCGCTCATCTTTTGCCGATCGACTGCGCTCGATCGTCAGTCGTGCTGCGACGGCGGGCGAAATCGTGGTGCTCGGCAATACCAAGATCATCGCCGACGAGCGCACCAACTCCTTGCTCGTCTTCGCCAGCAAAGGCGATTACAACACCATTACCAATATCATAGGCAAACTCGATGTTGTCCTCGCGCAAGTAATCATCGAGGCGCTCGTGCTGGAAGTGGGGCTCAACGACGCCGAAGAGTACGGCATCAG